>DASTYU010000232.1:0-14327 GCA_035764655.1 Candidatus Limnocylindrales bacterium | reverse complement strand
GAACCTGACGACGATGGCACGTGCCGCCTCCGCGTGACGAGTCTCGACCTCGTGCCCGGCTCGAAGCGGGCCACCGAGTTCGGCGACGGCATCGCCTGGATCGTCTCGGGTCTCAAGTCCCTCGTCGAGACCGGCGAACCGATCGCGGCCGGGTAGATCCCTCGGCTCGTGATGAGTCACCACCGACGCAAACCGCAGACGAACGAGCGTGGCAGGCGACCGATTCGTCCGGATTTCGGCATGGATCACCGACCAACCGAGTCCGTTCGTTTGCGGACTGAGTCAGTGGTGAGACACGCCCAAGGAGTTCACCGGCAACGCCTATCATCCTCGGCACCGGCGGATCCTCACGATCCCGGGCGATCCGCCAGCCCAGGAGGCGTCGCATGCACTTCGAAGGCACCGTCCAGATCAACGCGCCGCGTGACAAGGTCTGGGCCTTTCTGATCGATCCGAACCAGGTGGGCTCGTGCGGCCCGGGCGTCGAGTCGATCGAGGTCGTCGACGACTCCCACTTCAAGGCCACGGCCAAGGTCGGTGTCGGCTTCATCAGCGCCCGATTCGTCGTCAACATGGAGTTCGTCGACCTCGAGGCGCCGGACACGGCCAACATCAAGGCCCATGGTCAGGCGCCGGGCAGCGCGGTCGATGCGACTGCCGCGATGAACCTGTCCGACGGCGAGGGCGGCGGCACCCAGATGGACTGGCAGGCTGACGTCAACATCTCGGGCACGCTGGCGAGCGTCGGCGCACGGCTCATCGAAGGGACGGCCAACAAGATGATCGGCCAGACCTTCGACTGCATCCGGACCAAGCTCGAGGCCTGACGCTCCGTGACGTACTCGATCGTCGCCCGGGATCCCGAAACGGGCGATCTGGGGGTCGCCGTCCAATCGAAGTTCCTCGCAGTGGGCGCGGTCGTGCCGTGGGCCAGGGCCGGCGTCGGTGCGGTCGCCACGCAGGCGTTCGCCAACGTGGATTACGGCCCGAAGGGCCTCGCCTTGCTCGCCGACGGCCACTCCGCTGAAGGCGCCCTGCGCCACCTGGTGGCAGCGGATGATGGACGCGAGCACCGCCAGGCCGGCATCGTGGACGCTCGCGGTGGATCGGCGACGCACACCGGTCGCGAGTGCTTCGCGTGGGCCGGCGGGCGGACCGGCGAGAACTACGCCGCCCAGGGAAACATCCTTGCCGACGCCCCGGTCGTCGACGGGCTCGCCGACACCTTCCTCGCGGGCGGGAGACCGTTCCCGGAGCTGCTGATCGCCTGTCTCGCCGCGGCCGAAGATGCGGGAGGCGACCGGCGCGGGCGCGAATCCGCGTCCATCTTGGTCGTTCGCGAGAGCGCCGGGTTCGGTGGCGGCAACGACCGCTGGATCGACCTGCGCGTCGATCAGCACGACGACCCGATCGGCGAGCTCGGGCGCGTGCTCGCATTCCAGCGCCTCTACTACGACCGACCCGACCCGGCCGACCTCGTGCCGCTCGACGAGGACGCCGCCGGCGAGCTGCGCGCCCTGCTGACGGCCCTCGGCGGCGGCCCCGGCGGTCGCTTCGGGACGGTCTACCGGCGGATGTCCGGGGAGCCCGCCGAGGACGACGACCTGCATCCGGCCGTCGGCGAACCGCGTCCTTTCCCGTCGAACTGGGACGACGCGTGGCAGCGCGCCCTCCACGAGTGGATGGACGTCGCGAACCTGGAGGCGCGGATCGTCGCGCCGGGCTGGGTGGACCCGCGTGTCGTCGAGATCCTGCGCTCGGCACAGGAAGGCGGGTGACCGCGGAACTCCTGTCGCGGTCCGTCGGCCCGCTGGCGACGAACGTGCACGTCGTTGCGGATCCGGGCTCGCGCGAAGCGATCGCGATCGACACCGCCACGCCCTCGCTTGCGTGGATCGCCGGGGAGCTCGCCGAGCGCGACTGGACGCTCAAATTCATCGTCTCCACGCACGGCCACTGGGATCACATCGGCGACAACGCCGCGCTCGCCGACCACACGAAGGCCGAGATCGCGGTTCACCCTCTGGATCGGCATCGGCTCGAGCACCCGACATCGATATCTGCGCCGTTCGAGATCGTGCCAAGCGTGCCCGCGGTCGAGCTGGCCGAGGGCGGCATCATCCGGTTTGGGGAGCTGCGGCTGCGCGTGCTGCACACGCCCGGTCACACCGAGGGCTCGGTCTGTCTCTTCGCCGAGGACGACGGAATCCTGTTCAGCGGCGACACCTTGTTTGCCGGGGGGTGGGGCAGGACCGACCTGCCGGGGGGCGACGAGGGCCAGATGGTCGAGTCACTGGTCCGCCTGTCTGGCTACGAGGACCCGCTGCGTGTGCTGCCCGGCCACGGCCCGTCGACGACCATCGGCCGTGAGCGTCCGTGGCTCGAGCTCGTCCGGATCTCGGGAGCACTGCTGGCCTGAGAGCCGCACCGCCCGGCGCGTCGGCCGAATTCTCGTGGGGCGTAAGCAGGCGACCACAACTACGCTGTGCCTGTTGGGAGTTGTCGTGGGACGCAAGGATTCGACCTGCCCGGACGGTTCTTCTCGTGGGGAGAGAACTTCGTGCACTTGGCAGTCACGCCCGGTCCGCTGCTTACGCGGGGCGAGAAACCGGATTGGCTTCGGCTATGGGACCCGGCAGGCTTGCCGTGGGGCGGCAGCACTGACGAAGCGACCTGCCGGAGGACCCCGTTTCTGCCGTGGGTCGGCACATACCGACGGGTTTGTGTCCCTCGTGCCGTGGGGCGGCAGGTTTCGACCGCTGGAGCGGTTCAGTTCGTCACTGCTGCCGTGGGACGGCAAAGGGGCTTTCACCGGCGGCGGTAGCGGGCCGTGAGTCGCGCCTCCCCGACCACGTGGCCTTCGGCCGCCGCGAGCACCTCCCCGGCGCTCGGCGCGCCGGTCAGCCCGAGCGGCTCGTCGAGCGCGAGCAGCCGGAACAGGTAGCGATGCTCGCCGGAGGGCGGGCATGGCCCGCCCCAGCCGACCCGCCGGAAATCGTTCGTTCCTTGCGGCGGGGCGTCCGGTGACGTGGCGACGCCTTCCGCGAGACCGCCGCTGGCCGACCCGGTCATGTCGAACACGACCCAGTGGATCCAGCCCCGGGCGTCGGGGTCATCCACGATGAGCGCGAGCGCCGACGTCGCGGGCGGCGCGCCCTCCCAGGTCAGGTCGGGCGAGACATCCTCGCCGTCACACGTGAACCGGGTGGGGATGTCGCCACCCTCGGCGAATGCGGTGGACGAAAGGCGGAACTCGGTCTCGGTCATGGGACCTCCTCCATGGGCGCCGCCATCGTCCCACCGCAGCGTGCCCACGGCCAACCGCCCCCGCGGCGGCTCAGCTTTCGAGCGGCTTGCGATAGCGCTTGGTTCGGACCTTGACCTCGAACCCCAGCCCTTCGTAGAGGGCCAGAGCGCCGGTTGGATTCTCGGCATCGACGCCGAGCAATGCTTCGTCCACGCCACGCTCGCGGAGCTCGACCAGCGTCGCCCCGATCAGCGCCCGGGCGAGCCCGCGGCGACGCCACGGTCGACGGGTGAAGACGCTCTCGAGCCACCCGCGGTTCACGCCGAGAGCCTCGTTCTCCTCCTTCCAGATGGTCGTCATGATCCCGCCCGCGACCTCGTCGCCGTCCCAACCGATCTTCCACAGGGAGGTATCCACGTCGGGCTGGGAGAACGTCGCGACGAAGTCCTCCTCAGTCGCGGGGCGGTGCTCGAAGTGATCGGCGAATGCCTCGTCGTCGGCGTCGAAGATCTGCCGATGGAGGTCCGGCGTGACCGGGCGGATCTCGAGTCCCTCGGGCATCTCGATCGGCTGGGCGTCCTGGACGTGACGATTGATCATCGTGAAGGCGTAGCGGAACGCGCGGTATCCCTCGGACTCGAAGAGCGCCTCGTAGCCGGGTTCGAACTCAGTGGCGAAGCCGCCGATCACCGCCGTTGGGCCCCCGAGCATGGGCTCGGCCGCGGCGCGCTCGCGGGCACGCCGCTCGTTCCAGCGGAACAGCGCTCGGCCGATTCCGCGCCGTCGCCAGTCCGGATGGATGCGTCCCCAGAGCATGTGGACGGGATAGCCTTCGCCGCGGATCGTCGCCGTGCCGTTCGCCTCGCCGACGATCTGCCCGTCGACCTCCGCGATCAGCATGTCCCGGGCGATCACGAACGATGGCTTGTTCTCGAGTTCGATCCGCAGGTTCTCGGCCGAGGGGATCTCGTCGTCCTGGTCCGCGATCGCCGCAAGGCGCTGGAGTTCGGCGAGCGGCGCCCAATCGGATGCGTCGCGGAACCGCCGGAAGCGGAGCCCGCTTATGTCCGGCGCGTCCGGCAGCGTGACCTCGATGGTCGTGTCAGTGGGTGCCATTCGGGACCTCCGCGGCCGCGAACGGCCGTCTCCATTCCAGCTCGGTTGCTGCGATCTCGAACCCGACGTCCTCGTACAGCGTCATCGCCTGGTTCGGGTTGGCGCCATCGACGCCGAGCATCGCGCTCGCCATGCCGCTCTCGCGCAGACGCAGCAGCGACTGCGCCACGAGGGAGCGGGCGAGACCTCGTCGACGCCACGCCGGGCGCGTAAAGACGGCGTCGACGTAGCCCTGGTCCACGCCGGTCTGGGCGTTTTCCTCGGGATCGATGATGTTGACCACGCCGCCGGCGATCTCGTCGCCGTCGAAGGCGATCACCCACAGGCTCGGGTCGTGGACCGGGTTGTCGAGGAACCGCTCGCGGTCCTCGTCAGTCGCCTCGGGCTTGTGGCGGTGATCACGGAAGCCGTCGACGAGCGCATCCCACACGCGACCAACATCCGCCGACGTCACCGGTCGGATTTCGAGCCCGTCGGGTAGCGCGATTTCCGGGATGTCCGCCATCGAGCGGCGCAGCATCTCGTACGCCTTCGCGACGGTGGTCCAGCCATGCTCCTCGAACCACGCGGTCGCGAGGTGGTTGTCATCCCACGTGAACGCCGACGCGTAGTCCGGTCGGGGAGTGGTCAGCCCGGTCCCGATCGCTTCCAGGCGCTCGTCGAGCCATCCCAGCAGGGTGCCGATGGATTCCGGCGTTCGAGCGTCCGGGGCCAGGATGGGATGGCCGACGACGATCCGGCCGCCGTCGACCAGGTCGCGCCAGTAGACGATCCCGTAGCCCCGGATGCGACCGTCCACCTCCGCAACGACGAGGTCGCGCACCGGATCGCAGTTCACCAGGTGCTCGAGATAGCGGGCAAGGTCGGTCACCGTGATGCCCGACGGGCGCCCCGCTGCGACGCGCGCTTCCTGGTTGGCCTCGGTCAGACCGCGGTAGTCGTCGGGACCCCGCAGCTGACGCAGGCGGAGTCCCGAGGTGATTGCTGTCATGGCTATCCGACGCGCTTCAACTTGCCGGTGCGCTTCGCATGCCGCTCCGCGCGACCGAATGCCCACAGGCCGGTCGGGATGAACACGACGCCCATCACCAGCAGCGGCCACACGTCGTGCGCCAGCGCGCTGATCGGCGTGCCGTCGATCAACCCGGCCCGCACGCCGTCGAGGACGTAGGTCACCGGCGACAGCATCGACAGCACCTGCATCCAGTCCGGCAGGACTTCGACCGAGTAGTACACGCCGCTCACGAGGAGCAGGCACGACTGCAGCACGAAGGTCATCTGCGCGCCGCGCTCGACGTACAGCAGCGGCAGGATCGCGGCCATCATGCCGATCCCGACGAGGCTGAACGAGCCGAGCAGCACGAATACGATCGCCGTCGAAGCGTTCGCTCCGTCGAGCTCGATCTGCGGGAAGAACAGCAGCAGCGCGACGAAGATCACGGCCGTGTGGACCAGCCCGTACGCCATCGCGTACAGGACCGAGCCGAGCAGCTGCGACCCACGCCGGACCGGAGCCATGAAGGTGTATTCGAGCGTCCCTTCCCAGCGTTCGACCGCGATCGTCTCGGCGATCCAGCTGAACACGACGCTGAGGTAGTTCCAGAAGATCGCCCCGACCATCAGGGTCAGCAGCAGCCGCGGGCTGCCCTGGTCTGCACCGATGAGCGAGATCGAGAGCGCGCCCGCGACCGAGTAGACCAGGAACGCGAGTTCCCAGCCCCAGTAGCGGCGGGTCAGGTAGAAGTTGCGCTCGATGAAGGCATATGAGGCCTTCAGCTCATGGGCGACGATGGTCATGAGGCACCTCCTCGGTGCGTGGGTCGCTGACCCGGCATCAAGCCTGCCGGGCCAGCGAGGGTGATGGCTCCGCCGCCACGCGCTCGCCGATGCGGATCATCAGGCGACCGATGGACTGGCGGATCGACGGGGACGAGGACGCCACCAGGCGCCGCTGAGCGGCCTCCCGGATCTGCGTCTCGCGGCGCTCGCGCGCCTGATCCAGATCGATCATCGAAATCACGTTCTTCTCACCTCCTTTCTCGTCAGTCTTCGTCGTCGGCTTCGTCTTCCTCGACGTCCTCGTCGAGGGAGCGGCCGGTCCAGGTCATGAACACGTCTTCGAGCGTCTGTGGACGCCCGGCTCGTTCGGCGGCTGCCGCCCGGAGCCCGGCCGGCGTGTCCTCCGCGACGACCCGGCCGTCGTTGAGGATCGTGATCCGGCCACACAGGCGTTCTGCCTCGGCCAGGTCGTGCGTCGTGAGGACGATCGTCGCGTCATGCGTCGCGCGGAGCTCCTCGATGAACGCCTGGACGTCGAGCTTGGAACGCGGATCGAGACCGGTCGTCGGCTCGTCGAGCAGCAGGAGCGTCGGGCTGGTCAGCAGCGCTCGCGCGATGGCGACCTTCTGCTGCATCCCGCGGCTCATCTGCTCGACCGGCCGGCCAACGCGCTTCTCCGCGATGCCCAGGCGCCCGAGGATTTCGAGGGCGTCCCGCTTGGCGTTTCCTGCGTCGAGCCCGTAGAGACGGGCCGCGAACAGGAGGTTCTCCATCGGGCTGAGCTTCTTGAAGAAGGCGGCATCGACGCTGACCCGGTTGATCAGCCGCTTGACGGCCAGCTCGTCGCGCTCGATGTCGTGCCCGAAGACCTCGACCCGGCCCTCGTCCAGGGTCAGCAGACCCGAGATGAGGCGGATCAGGGTCGACTTGCCCGACCCGTTCGCACCGAGGATGCCGTGAATGTCGCCCCGCTCCAGGCGGAGGGACACGTCGGCGATCGCCACCACCGGCTTGCGCTTCCGGCCGACCACGAACCGCTTGGTGACGTGGTCGATTCGGAGGGCCGGCAGGGCGGCCACGACCGGAGCCGAAATGGCGGGATGCTGCGCCGGCGTTCCGTTCTTCAGTTGTGGGTTGAGGATCGCGGTCACAGGTGGCTCCGATTGGTGAGGGAAACGAGAAGAGCCGCGGGCCGGCTCGACGACGGGCGTCGGGTGGGCCTCGCGGCTCTGGATGCGCATCGCGGCTGCGAACGGCATCAAAAAAGCCCTGGGCCCGATCTGGCCCACGGCTCGTGGTTCGTCCCGATGGCGGCCCTGCCGCCTGGGTCTAGCTCGAGATGGGCGCAAATCTCCCGTCAACACCGGTCGGTGCGACAAGAAGCCGGAAGGAGAGGTGCATCTGATGCATGGTCTCCTCCTCTCGAGCTGCTGGGCGGGCGATCTGCACGCCGGCGGGCAGTGTACGGGCGGGCCGGCGACTGCGTCAACATGGACGGACGACGATGGCGCCTCGGCCGTCCGACGTACTCCGGTGCAACCGCATGCCCTCGAGGAGCGTCATATCCGAGGGTGCCGCGACGTGGTTGGGGAGCCGATGAAGACGCGATTGTGGGGAGCGAGGCGGCACGCGATCGTCCTCGCAGCCCTCCTGATGGCCGCGGCGTGCGGCACGTCCGGGCCGTCAGCCGCCCCATCCGATACGGCGGTGGAGGGCGCATTTGCGCTGCGGGCGACGCTCAACCAGGCGATTCCGCCGGAGGCCCGCTTCACGTGGCTCCCGTACCTACTGATCACGGCCGACGGGACAGTCGTGCGCCAGGGTCCGGTTCCGGCGATCTTCCCGGGACCGCTGCTTCCCAACCTGCAGGGCGCGTCCCTTTCCGATGCCGGCTACGACCGGATCGTCGAACGGGCAGGAGCGCTCGGACTGCTCGAGGGGTCGGGCGACTTCGTCCCAGCCGGCATGCCGCTCGGTGGACGGACCGGATCGGTGGAGCTCCTCGTCGACGGCGAGCTCCGCACGATCACGGGCGACCCCAACCGGATCATCCAGTGCATCACGACACCCTGTGACCCGGAGCCAGGCACCGCAGAAGCGTTCGGGACGTTCTGGGCAGAGCTCGGCGATCTGGGGTCGCTGGTTGGTTCCGAGCTTGGGCAGGACACGGCCTACCACCCGGATGGTTTCGCCCTGCTCATCGGCGTCGAGCCGCCCGACGACGGCGGGCTCGGCCGGCAGGTTGCCACGTGGCCCCTGGACACGCCGATCGCCGACATCGGGGTTCCCGTGGGCAACGAGCTGCGGCCGCGGTGCGGCACCGTGACAGGCGAGGACGCGGCCACGCTCGAGGCCGCCTTCGCGGCGGCGAATCAGCTGACGGTGTGGGTCGACCAGGGCGGCGACGCAGCCGACGCTGTGTCGATTGCCGTACGACCGGTGCTTCCCGGCGAGGATTCGTGCCAGGAGCTCTTCGGCGTCGACGGGTGACCCCCGTGTCGGCCGACGGCCGCCGAATCCGGACCGAAGGCGATGCACGGCGCCGGATCAGACCTCTTCGTCGGCCGGCGGCCGACGAACGGGCGCGGTCAGGGTCGAATGCCGAGCTTCGTGTCGAAATCGTTGGCCGCTGGCCAACGCCTGCCGGAATCGACGCGTCAGCGGAGATCGAGGCGCATGATCGGCCGGGGCGGTGACTCCTCATTCCAGCGCCGGAGCTCGACGACTTCGAAGCCCGCCTGCTCGAACATCCCCTGCGTGCCCGTGTAGGCCGATGCGCTCGAGATGCGGCCACGGCTCTCATGGATGGGGTAGGCCTCGAGGGTCGACGCGCCTCGCTCACGCGCGTACGCGATCGCGGCGTCGAGCAGGGCCGTCGCGACGCCCTTCCCACGCTGGCGGCCCGCGACGACGAAGCACACGATCGACCAGGCGGGCCGATCGTCGATCGGACGGAGCATCTTCGAGAAGGCCAATCGCTCGTAGTCCTCGCGCGGACCGAGGCTCACCCAGCCGATCGCTTCTCTGTCGCGGTACGCGACCAGCCCGGGCGCGACACCGCCCGATTCGTCCGCGTTCGTCGTCAGGTTCGCCAGATCCGCGCGGTTCGAGGCCGCTGACGAATTGGCCCATGAGCGCCCCCGCGCCCGAAAGTACATGCACCAGCACCAGCGCGGGTCACCGGTCGCAAACAGATCCTCGAGGTCGGCGAACCGATCCCGAGTGAGCGGCAGGATCTCGAGGTCCGTGGCGGGCGGCATGCGCGGCATCGTGGCACCGAATCATGCCAGCCGGCGTCATGGTGCCAAGCGGAGTGGAGGAGGACTCATGGCGAACCGCTCGATCCTGGCATGCTGCCTTGCGATGGCGGCGATCGTGGCTGCCTGCGGCGACGGCGGCTTACCGACGACGCCCGTATCGCAGGCGCCCGGATCGGTCCCCGCATCGCCAACCGGTGCCGCGTCTCCTTCGGTCTCGGCCGGCCCGCTGGCCGAAGATCTTGCCGTCGCCAGGATCGACACCGTCTCGAGCCCGTGCGAGGTGGCCGAAGGTCTGGACCGGATCTGGATCAGCTCGTACGGCGACAATACCGTCGTCGGAATCGACCCGGCGACGAACGAGGTCACGACGACACTCTCCGTGCCGGATGGACCGTGCGGCGTGACGGTCGGCTTCGATTCGGTATGGGTCAGCGGCGGCACGCAAACGGTGGCCCGGATCGACCCGGACAGCGGCGGGACCTTGGCCACGATCCAGATCCCCGGTGAGATCTACGACGTGCAGGCCGGCCCCGACGCTGTCTGGGCGAGCGACCGGACGAACGGCACGCTGGTGCGGATCGACCCCGGGAGGAACGAGATCGCCGCCACCTACGAGCTGGGGGCGAGCGCCTCCGGGTTCCGCCTCGGTCCCGACGCGATCTGGGTGCCGTCCGACCGCTCCGGCGAGGTGTTCCGGGTGAACCCGGCTGACGGCACGGTCGAGGCCACCATCGACGTCGGCGCCAAACCGAATTGGGTCGCCGTCGGCGACGAAGCGGTGTGGGTAGCCAACAATGGCGACGGCACCGTGATGAAGATCGATCCAGCGACGAACGAGGTCGTCGGGACCTTCGACGTGGGCAAGAGGCCCGAATACCTCGCCGTCCACGACGGACGCGTGTGGGTCGCCAACAGCGCGGATCGCTCGGTGAGCGTCCTCGATGAGGCAACCGGCGAGAAGGTCGCCGATATCGCCTTCGAAACGGGCGTCCACGGCCTGGCCGCAGCCGACGGCTCGATCTGGGTCCTCGACCTCCACGGACCGCGGGTCCTCGACAACCTCAAGGGCTCAACGATCTGGCGCCTCGACCCCGAGCGCGTTGGCCCATAGGTACGTTTGACGCTGCCGGGGACCGGCCGTACGCTGCCGTCCCGTGTCGCTGACCGTCCCGCTCTCGCTCGAATCGCTGCTGCGCGAATCGGCGATCGACGCCGAGCTGGCAGCGCTCGCCTCGATGCTGGTCGAGGCACGGGTCCCTGTCATCGTCGCCGGCGACGTCGACGCCACCACCCGAGCGCGCGTGCTCGAAGCGCTCCTCGAGGGACTCCCCGGGGAAGCGCGCCGGATCGAGCTGGCGGGCTCGACCGAGGACTTTGCCTGGCTGCCCGAGGCCGAATCGCTCGGCTGGCGGAGCGACGGTCCGACGCCCGGCCGCGAACCCGTCGCAGCGGCCGAGGCCAGCACTTCGGTGATCCTGGCCGGCGATCTCGCGCCGGACGAGCTGACCGCCACCTGGGCAGGTGTCGTGCGGATCGCGGTCCGCGCCGTGTCGATCGGGTACTGGCTGGCGGCCACCGTCCGGGCCGGCTCACTGGAAGAGCTGCTTACACGGCTTCGCGCGGCACCGTTCCGGCTCAATGAGGATGAGCTGTCACGGCTCGGTCTCGTAATCGTGCTCGGCGAGCGGCCGGCAACCTCGCTACCTCGGGTCGTCGCCGCCCACTACCTGCGACCGGTCGCGCGCGACATGCACGGGCACGTCCAGAAGCTCGGTCCGGCCGTCCTCGCCACGTGGGACGCACGCGAGGGCCGCTTCGAGCATTTCGGCTGGGGCGTGACGCCGGAGCTCGCTATCCGAACCGGTCGCCACGCCGGTGACTTCGAGATCGAGCTCGATCGGCGCCGAGAGGCGTTCGAACGGAGCGCCGCGTGACCGTCCAACGACCCGCCACGCTCGCAGAGCTGCGAGCCACGGGCTGGCGCAGCCGGACGGTCAAGGAGGAGCTTCGTGCGAACCTGATCGCGCGCCTGGCGACCGGCGACCCGGTGCTCCCAGGTGTGGTCGGGTACGAGGACAGCGTCGTCCCGGCGATCGAGAACGCGATCCTCGCCGGCCAGGACATCGTCTTCCTCGGCGAGCGGGGACAGGCAAAAACCCGGATGGCCCGCGCGCTCGTGCAGCTGCTCGACCCGTGGCTGCCGGTCATCCGTGGCGGCGAGCTCAACGACGACCCGTATGCGCCGGTCAGCCCAGCCGGCCGCGCGGTCGTCGAGCAGCACGGTGACCAGACGCCCATCGACTGGCTGCCGCGTGACCGGCGCTACGCCGAGAAGCTGGCCACGCCCGACATCACCATCGCCGACCTCATCGGCGAGATCGACCCGATCAAGGTCGCCGAGGGCCGCTACCTGTCCGACGATCTGACCATCCATTACGGCCTGATCCCACGCGCGAACCGCGGCATCGTCGCGATCAACGAGCTGCCTGACCTTGCCGAGCGGATCCAGGTGGGCCTGCTCAACATCCTCGAGGAGCGCGACGTCCAGATCCGCGGGTTCATCGTCCGCCTGCCGCTCGACCTGTACGTGGTCGCCTCGGCGAACCCGGAGGATTACACGAGCCGTGGCCGGATCATCACGCCGCTGAAGGACCGCCTCGGGTCGCAGGTGCGGACGCATTACCCGCGGACGCTGGCCCACGAGATGGCGATCGTCCGCCAGGAGAAGCACCGCTTCCCGGCCGAGGACGGCGGTCCCGCCGTCGTGGTCCCGCCGTTCATGGAGGAGCTCGTCGCCGAGCTGACCCACCTCGCGCGGCGATCGCCCGAGATCAGTCAGCGCTCCGGGGTGAGCGTGCGCGTGTCGGTGGCTAATGCCGAAGTCCTCGAGGCGGCCGCCCTCAAGCGGGCGGTCCGCCTGGGCGAACCCGTGGGGGCGCCGCGGATCTCCGACCTCGGGGCGGTGGTCGCTTCGACCGTCGGCAAGGTCGAGCTCGAATCCATCGGCGACGATTCGCCCGAGGAGCGCATCGTCGAACGGCTCATCACCAAGGCGCTGTACGCCACGTTCAGCCGGCTCGCGTCGCTCGACGAGCTCGAACCGGTCGTGGACGCGTTCGAATCCGGGTTCACGGTCGAGATCGGAGAGCGCACCCCGTCGCGCGAGTACGTCGCGTGGATGCGCGAGGTGCCGGGGCTGTCGATGGCCGTCCACGACCTGGGCGCCTTCGACGTGACCGATGGCGCCGAGGAGCCGGCCGTGGTGGCCTCGGCCGTGGAATTCCTGCTCGAAGGCCTCCACCTGGCCCGGCGCATCAACAAGGACCGAATCGCGGGCGGGACGATCTACTCGCGCTGATCCGATGACGAGCTACACCCCCGACCCCCGTCACCTCGGCCAGAGCGGCAGCCAGCGCCCGGCGAGGGCCGACGGGACGCTGGCACGGCGGGCGCGCTACTCGCGCTGGGACGGCACGCAGACGATCGCGGACCTCGAGGCGGACGAGATCCTCGATGCCCTGGCCGATGACGTGATGGCCGAGGGCGACATCGGCGAGGCGCTGCGGCGGCTCATCGAGCGCGGCTGGCGGGGGTCGGACCCGACCCGCCAGGACATGGCCGGCCTGAACGACCTGCTCGACCGGCTCCAGCGCCGCCGCGACGAGCTGCTCGACCGCTACCAGCTCGGCGACGTCCTGGGCGACATCCGCGCCGAGCTGGACGAGATCGTTGCCGAGGAGCGCTCGGGCATCGAACGCCGGCTCGACACGGCCTCGGAACGCGATGGCAATGTCGGCGAGAGCGGCACGCAGGACGACCCTGCCCTGCGCGACATGCTCCGCGACGTCGCCGCCAAGCGGCTCGATCATCTCGACAGCCTGCCCGACGACGTCGGCGCGAAGATCCGCGGCCTGCAGGACTACGACTTCCTCGAGCCGTCGGCGCGCGAACGGTTCGACGAGCTGGTGAAGCGACTCCAGAAGCAGGTCCTGGATCAGTACGTCGCCGGGCTGTCCGAGGCGATCCAGGGGATCACGCCGGAGGACCTCGCTGCCAACCGCGAAATGGTGCGTGACCTCAACGAGCTGCTTCGCGAGCGGATGGCCGGCAACGACCCGGACGCGTCGGAGTTCCTCGCCAGGCACGGCCGCTTCTTCCCGGGAGCCAGGACACTCGATGACGTGATCGAACAGCTGGCCGATCGGATGGCGGCCATGCAGTCGCTGCTCCGCTCGCTGACGCCCGAACAGCGCGCCGAGCTCGAGTCGATGACCGATGCGCTCCTGCGCGACGACCGGCTGCGCTGGGACCTGGCGCAGCTTGCGGCCAACCTCGACGCGCTCATGCCCGAGGGTCTCGGCGACCGCTACCGGTTCGGTGGCGACCAGCCGCTCGGCCTCGAGGGTGCGCTGGAGCAGATCGGCCGGCTGCAGGCACTGGACTCGTTGGAGGACGTGCTCGCAGACGTCACGTCGCCCGACGACCTGACGGCGATCGACCGGTCCGAGGTCCGCGACCTGCTGGGCGACGAGGCGGTGCGAGACCTCGATGCGCTCGACGATCTCGCCCGCCGCCTCGAGCAGGCCGGCTACCTCACCCGCGACGGACGGCGGCTCGAGCTGACGCCGCGGGGCACGCGACGGATCGGCCAGAAGGTGCTCGACGACCTGTTCGCACGGCTGCGCCGCGACGCATTCGGCGGCCACCGACTCGAACGCGCCGGCCGCGGCGGTGAGCGCGACGAGTCGACGAAGCCCTACGAGTTCGGCGACCCGTTCCACCTCGACCTGCAGGGCACGCTGTTCAACGCGCTGGAGCGGCCCGAGAACCAAGGGTCGGGCACCGGGGTGCAGCTCCGGCCCGATGACTTCGAAGTCTTCCGGACGGAGCAGCTCACGAGCACCGCGACGGTCCTGCTCGTGGAC
>DASTYU010000231.1:0-4514 GCA_035764655.1 Candidatus Limnocylindrales bacterium | reverse complement strand
ACCGCCCTCACGGCCGTCACCAGCGTCCTCCTCGGCGGTGCGGCACTCGCCAACGACATTGCGATGCGCGACCGGACGCCGGTGGCGTCCCGGTTCGGTCCCACCGATCCCCAGGCGGAGCCCAGCCTGTGCACGGCGCCGCTGGAATCCGGTCCTGCGGCTGACCTCAGTCTCACCATGCGAGGCGAAATCGACCTTCGGCCGGTCGGCACCGTTGAGCTCGCCGGCAGCCGCTCGCGCGACGACTACCGCTGGCTGGCGTACGTCGCGAGCGACCGGCAGCTCGCGACGCATGGCCGCGCGTACGTTGACGGCACGAACTGGGTCTACGGGCCGAACCGCGGCTGGCGCCGCACCGGCGACGCCGATCCGGGCCGGTTCGCGATCGATCGCGCCGTCATGAATACCGTGCTGACCGAGGGGTTCCGGGCGACCGCGGAAGATCGCGGGATCGAGGTCATCGAGGGCGCGCGCGCACGACGCTGCCGGGTGGCCGTCGACGGGGAGACGTTCGTCGCGGCGTTCCCCCAGGTGCGCTGGCTGGTCGGCGACGCCGACCTGCATCGCTGGCGCGGCCAGCTCGACTACTGGGTCTTCCTCGACGGCGAGCTCGGCCAGGTTGCCGGCAGCGTGAACGGCGACTCCGCCGGGATCGAGGCCGACACGCTGCTCGGAACCGTGGAGCTGCTGCTCACGGCGACGAACCGGACGAGGGACGTCGTCATCTATCCTCCGCGGTCATGACCTTCGAGGATCCGGCGGACCGATATGCCGCGAAGCGCGACCGGCTGGCGCGCCTGGTCCGGGTCGTCTCCGTGCTGCGCGCGCACCCCGACGGGATCAAGCCTGCCGAGATCGCGCGTCGGATCGACGTGTCGCCGCGGACCGTGTACCGCGACCTCAAGGCGATCGACGAGGAGATCGGGGTCGCGGTGTGGTCCGACGACGGCAAGTGGGGCGTGGTCGGCGACGAGTTCCTGCCGCCGCTCAAGCTGACCCTGACCGAGGCCATGGCCGTCGTGCTGTCCGCGCGGTTGATGGTCCGCTACGCGGACAAGTACGACGCGGACCTCGCTGCCGCCTTCGAGAAGCTCCAGGAGGTCCTCCCGCGGCCGCTGGCCGAGCATGTCAACCGGACGCTGACCGTGCTCGCAAGCCATCCACGCGACGACGCGTTCAGCCGGCGGGTCCACCTGCTCGCCCGGGCGTGGGCGGAGCGACGGGTCGTCGAGCTCGAATACGAGCCGGCCCCGTACGGCCCCGAGGCGGCTCCGCGCAGGGCGGTCGTCCACCCGTACCTGATCGAGCCGTCGCTGCAGACGCACGCGCTGTACCTGATCGGCTGGGACGAGACGCGTGCCGGCCTGCGCACCTTCAAGGTCGAACGGATCCGCGACGTGGCGCTGACCCCGCGCGTGTTCGAGCCACCGGAACCCGGGACGGCCGAGGCGGGCACGATCGAAACGACGCTCCAGCGGGCGTGGGACATCATCGCGGACCAGCCGCCCGTCGAGGTGGTGCTCCGCTTCGCGCCGAGCGTCGCATCGCGCGTCGGCGAGGCGACATGGCACCCGAGCCAGCGCGTCGAACGGGAAGCCGACGGGTCGCTGCTGTGGCGCGCGACGGTCGCCGGAACGATCGAGATCCGGCTCTGGATCCTGTCGTGGGGCGCCGATGTCGAGGTCCTCGAACCGCAGTCGCTGCGTGACGACGTCGCCGCGACACTCGAGCGCGCGATCGCGCGCTATCGCGCCTGATGGCGGCGCCGTCAGGGGCCCGTCATCCGTTCGCGGCGGTCAACCTCATCAGCGACCCGATCCATGGCTACGTCGAGCTGACCAAGCGCCTCGCGCCCGACGCCGCGGCTGCGGCCGGACTGCCGGCCGAAGACGTCGCCGAGGAAGACCTGCTCGACACCGGGTGGCTGCAGCGGCTGCGTCGTATCAGCCAGCTCCAGAGCGCGCGCTGGGTCTTCCCGACCGCGGAGCACTCGCGGTTCACCCACGGGCTCGGCGTGATGCACGAAGCGGGCCTGTGGGCGCGCTCGCTGTACCCGAGCTTGCGCGCGTCACTGGCGGCAACCGGCGAAACTCCCATCCCGTCCGAAGGGCTCGTGACCGAGACGCTGCGCATCGCCGGACTGCTCCATGACGTCGGCCACGGGCCGTTCGCGCACTTCTTCGACGATCACGTCCTGGCCGAGTTCGCGTCGCCCGACGATCCACGACGCGGCAGTCCGAAACGGCTCACCCACGAGGACCTGTCGCAGCGGATCATCGAGGACGAGCTGGGCTCGCTGATCGCCGGGCTGCGCCGGGCGCCCGGGTCGGTCGCCCTGCGCGACGCCTTCGCGGACGACGAACGGATCGATCCCCGCTGGGTGTCGTTCCTCGTCTCGAAGCCCGCCCTGGCGGACCCCGCCATGCCGCGCTGGGTGCGCTGGCTCCAGCCGCTGCTGTCGGGCGTGTTCACCGTCGACAACATCGACTACGTCCGGCGCGACGCGTACCTGATCGGCGTCGCGACCGGGCCCGTCGACATCGAGCGGCTGCGGCGCTACACCTTCGTCGGCGACAAGGGGCTCACCCTGTACGAGCCGGGCGTGGGCGCGCTCGAGATGTTCCTGACCGCGCGGCTGTTCCTGTACCAGCAGGTCTACTTCCACCGCACGGTTCGCGCCATCGACCTCGACCTGCGCGAGGTGTTCGGACCGTCGATCCGGGCGATCTTCGGCGACGGCTCACCCGCGGAACGGCTGGCTGCCTACGCCGACCTGGACGAGTACGCCCTGCTCCACCAGGCGGCGCGCTGGGCACGCGGCGAGTCCGTGGCGGGCGCGGCGGACGCGGTACCGCAACCCGGCGACGGTCGGGTCACGCCCGAGGTTGCGGACGCGTGGCGGGCCATCCTGCTCCGTCAGCCGCATTGGAGGGCCGAGGCAGAGCTGCGCGCCGAGTACGAGGCGGGCGCCCGGCCCGACGAGGACATCGCGGAGCTGGGCACGCCCGAGCCCGGTCGCGTGGCAATCGACCTGGCCGAGGTGGACGCCCGGCCCGCGGAAGCGACGGCGACCGACCTGCTGCTCGCCGTCGAGGCGCGCGACGGCGGCCCGGGCACGCCGCTCAGCAGGGCCATCCGGCGCATCCCCGCGTATGCCCTGATCGCCCGACGCTACCGGCGGCACGACCGCCCGCGCTGATGCGTGACGGACGCCCCGAGCGTCTAGTTCGCCTCCTTCATCGCGGCCGGCGAAATCCCCTCCCGGTAGGGCAGCACCAGCAGCGGGTTGACCCGCGCGATCTCCCAGCGCGGCAGCTTCATCCGCTTCACGGTGTCCGGGTGGAGGCCCATCCGGCTGGTCTCGTACGGGCTGAACAGGCCGTAGTGCAGGTGGCAGCCGGACGCGCGGCCGGTGGCACCCTCCCAGCCGATGAGCTGACCGGCCCTCACCTTCTGCCCCGCCTTGACGCGCACCTTCGAGAAGTGCGCGTAGATGCTGCGATACCCGTTGCCGTCGTCGATGACGACCGCGATCGGCAGGGTGTCCCAGAGGTCCTTCGTGTCGAGCCGCTTGTAGTACCGCCCGAGATCGCCGATCCAGCCGACGTGGTCATCGAAATGCCGACCGGCCGCCAGGACGACGCCGGCATGCGCGGCGTGGATGCGGTCGCCGCAGGACGTCGCAATGTCGATGCCGTCATGGAACCGCTCGCCGTCGACGAGGCGGCTGCCCCAGGCCGAATGCTCGAAGCCGAGCGTCAGGCGGCCCTTCAGCGGCCAGCGGTAACCGGTGAGGTCCTCCAGCGGCATGGGCGCCGTGAGGACCGTGGGTTGCGGCGTCGGCCGGTAGGGGGCCAGGACGCGCGAGACCGGCGTCGGTGAAGGCGCCAGGATGGGCTGGACGGGTTTAGCGGCCTGCAGCGGCCCGGTGTTGGCCGCACCCGGTGTCGCGATCCGGGGGTCGGAGACGGCGGCGGCCGCCTCACTCACGCCGGCGGCCGGCACGGGCAGTCCGTTGAAAGCCGCGAACGACGCGGCGGCGGACGCAAGGAAGACGACGGCCACGACGATCCGTGACGGCCGCCAGAGGCGGGATCGGAAGGGCACGGCGCGGTATATACCACGTCGCGCGGTGTGCGTGCCACCGCCGTTTGGACCAGACGTGGACGCCGCCGTCAGCGTCCCCATTCGTGCAGTGGTCACAAGGCTCGGTGCGGCGCCCGGGGCCCGGGCCCTTGGCAATCCTGCAATCGCCCCCATTCGTGCCTCGAGCGCGCCGGGGTAAGACAAGGCATCGCCGGCCCGGGCAACCTGGCGGCTTGCCGGTCTCCGCCTGCAGGCGGCACGAATGGAAGCGCTGCCGCGATCGCCAAGGCACGGCCGCAGGGTTCGCCCGGGATTCGTTGTCAGCTGGTCACGAATGGGGCCGCTATCACGGTCTCAGACGCCGACGACCACCACGACGATGAGCCCGAGGTAGACCAGGTAGAAGACACCGCCCACGAGGAGGTTCC
>DASTYU010000230.1:0-14942 GCA_035764655.1 Candidatus Limnocylindrales bacterium | reverse complement strand
AGGTTCATGCCCGGAAGACGCGGGTCGCCCTCGGAACGCAGCGCCAGGATGCGAAATCTGCGGCGATCCGGCATCGCCGCCGGAGTCTACTTGTCGCGCTCCCCCATCGACAACGTCGCCTGGGCGGCCGCGAGGCGCGCGACCGGGACGCGGAACGGCGAGCAGGACACGTAGTCGAGGCCGATCTTCTCGCATTTGGCGATCGACTCGGGGTCCCCGCCGTGCTCGCCGCAGATGCCGATCTCGAGGTCCGGCCGCGTCGCACGGCCCTTGTCGACGGCGATCTTCATGAGCCCGGCAACGGCGTCGTCGAGCGTCTGGAACGGGTTGACCGGGAGGATCTTTTCCTCGACGTACTTCAGCAGGAAGCCGCCCTCGGCGTCGTCCCGGCTGTAGCCGAACGTCATCTGGGTGAGGTCGTTCGTGCCGAAGCTGAAGAAGTCGGCCTCGTGCGCGATCTCGTCGGCGGTCAGTGCGCCGCGCGGGACCTCGATCATCGTGCCGAACTTGTAGTCGACGTGGACGCCCGCCTTCTGTTCGACGGCCTTCGCCTCGGCCTCGAGCAGCTCGCGGGTCCGGGCCAGCTCGTTCACGTGCCCGACGAGCGGGATCATGATCTTGGCGATCGGGTTGCCGCCACGCCCCTTGACCGCGATCTGGGCGTTGAGGATGGCCCGGGTCTGGATCTTCACGAAGTCCGGGATCATCAGCCCCAGGCGGCAGCCGCGCAGGCCGAGCATCGGGTTCTGCTCGTGCATCGACTTGATCGTCGCGAGCAGCTCCTTGTCCTCCTCCGAGGCACCGCCGGCTGACTCCGCGCGGGTGACCTTGACCAGCTGCTCCTCGAGGTTCGGCAGGAACTCGTGGAGCGGCGGATCGATGAGGCGGACCACGACGGGCAGCCCGTCCATGGCCTCGAAGATGCCCTCGAAGTCGCCCTGCTGGAGGACTTCGAGCTTGGCCATCGCCGCGTCGAACGTGGCGATCGCGTCCTGTTCGTCGGCGCTCAGCTGCTCACCGGCGGCGGCCTTCGCCTTGGCACGGGTGGCCTCGTTCGCGACGAGGATCGCGCCGCGGACGATCTCGAGCCGCTCGCCCTCGCGGAACATGTGCTCGGTCCGGCACAGGCCGATGCCCTGGGCACCGTAGCTGCGCGCCTGGGCGGCCTCCTCCGGCTTGTCGGCGTTGGTCCACACCTGCATCCGTCGGATGCCGTCGGCCCAACCGAGGACCTTCTGGAGTTCGGGCTGGTCCTCGAACCTGGCCTCGACCGTCGGGAGCTGGCCGAGGTACAGCGCGCCGGCCGAGCCGTCGAGCGACACCCAGTCGCCCTCCTTGAATTCGGTGCCGGTGACGTTGCAGTGGGCCTGCTTGCCGGCGTAGTCGACGAGCAGGTCCGCCGAGCCCGCCACGCACGGCTTGCCGATTTGGCGCGCGACCACCGCTGCGTGCGACGTGGCGCCGCCGCGCGCGGTGATGATCCCCTGCGCGACGGCCATGCCGTGGAAGTCGTCGGGCGACGTCTCGACGCGGACGAGGATCACCTTCTCGCCCTTGTCGACCCACTCGACCGCAGTGTCGGCGTCGAACACCGCCCGGCCGACGGCCGCGCCCGGCGAGGCGTTGAGGCCGTTGACGATCTTCGTCGCGCCCTTGAGCGCCGCCGGATCGAACGTCGCGCGGAGGAGCTGGTCGACATGCGCGGGCTCGATCCGGGCGATCGCCTCGTCCTTCGAGATCAGCCCCTCGTCGACCATATCGACCGCGATCCGCACGGCGGCTGCGGCGGTGCGCTTCGCCGAGCGCGTCTGGAGCATGTACAGCTTGCCGCGCTCGATCGTGAACTCGAGGTCCTGCACGTCGCGGTAGTGCGACTCGAGCTGCTGGCCGATCCGCTGGAACTCGGTGTAGACCTCGGGCATGTCGGTCTGCATCTGGGCGATCTTCGGGGCGGTCCGGATGCCGGCCACGACGTCCTCGCCCTGGGCGTTCGTGAGGTACTCGCCGAACAGCGTCTTCTCGCCGGTGTTCGGGTCGCGCGTGAACGCCACGCCCGTGCCCGAGTCATCGCCCATGTTGCCGAAGACCATGGTCACGACGTTGACCGCGGTGCCGAGGTCATGCGCGATCTTCTGGCTGTTGCGATAGTCCATCGCCCGCTTGCCGAACCACGAGCGGAAGACGGCCTTGATGGCCAGGTCGAGCTGCTCATAGGGGTCCGCCGGGAAGTCCCGGCCGGTGTCCTCGCGGACGATGGCCTTGAACTCGTCGACCAGCGCGCGAAGGTCGTCCGCGGAGAGGTCCGTGTCCTGCTTCGCGCCGCGCGCGTGCTTCTTCGAGTCGAGCGCGTGGTCGAACCTTTCGCCGGGCACGTCCATGACGATGCGCCCGAACATCTGGATGAAGCGCCGGTAGGCGTCCCAGCCGAAGCGCTCATTGCCGGTCAGCGCAATCAGGCCCTGCAGCGTCTGCTCGTTGAGACCGAGGTTGAGGACGGTGTCCATCATCCCGGGCATCGAGAACTTGGCGCCCGAGCGGACGCTCACCAGCAGCGGGTTGGCGGCATCGCCGAAGCCCTTGCCGGTGCGCTCCTCGACCTCCTGGACGGCTGCCAGGACGTCATCCCACAGCCCGTCGGGGAGCTGCTCACCGCTGGCGAAGTAGTCGTTGCAGGCCTCGGTGGTGATCGTGAAGCCCGGCGGGACCGGGAGGCCGGCGTTGGTCATCTCGGCGAGGCCCGCGCCCTTGCCACCGAGCAGATCCCGCATCGTGGCGTCGCCTTCCGCCGTCCCTCCGCCCCACGCGTAGATGTAACGCTTGGCCGCCTTGTGGGGACGGTCGCTCACCGGCGAGATCGTGGCCATCGGGGCTCCTTCGAAGGGCGGCGCCGTCCTTGGACGGCGCGAGGGTACGTTCGGTCGGCCCGATTGTACCGTCGCGGCCATCCGGGGCCTCCGGCCACGGCCACGTGCCATGTTCCCTCGCGCGCCGCCGGGTACCATCACACGGCACCGAACAGGAGGCCGTCAGCCGCATGACCGAGCAGCCCGCCGACACGCGCGTCATTGCCGCCGAGGCGGAGCAGTACAACTGCCGCCTCATCAAGCGCGTCGACCAGACGCCCGAGCTCGGCTACTTCTGGGTCAAGTTCGATGGGGAGCCGACCCATTTCGAGCCCGGCCAGTACATGACGATCGGCGTGGTCGCCGATGGCAAGCTGTGGCAGCGGCCCTACTCGGTGGCATCGCCCCCCCGCGAGGCCGGCGGCGGCGGCTACGAGTTCTATGTCCGGCTGGTGCCGCTCATTCGGTTCACGACGCTGCTGTGGCGGCTGCCACTCGGCCACGGCATGCGGATGATCGGACCCAAGGGCCGCTTCATGCTCGAGCCCGACGACGATCGAACCCACCTGTTCATCTCGACCGGGACGGGTATCGCCCCGTTCATCTCGATGATCCGCGAGACGCAGGCCTCCGGCGACCTGCGCAAGACGGTCGTGCTGCACGGCTGCTCGTACGTCGACGAGCTCGGCTATCGGGAGGAGCTGGAGGCATGGGAGCGCGACGGCTCATACCCCGTCCGCTACGTGCCCACGATCAGCCGCCCGCACGACCCGCGCAACGCCGGGTGGAGCGGTCGGGTGGGGCGTGTCGAGGGAGTCGTCCGTGAGGTGTGCCACGATCTCCGGCTCAAGCCCGACGAGACGGTCGTCTACATCTGCGGAAACCCGGAGATGATCCTCAACGTCGAGGAGATCCTCATGCACCAGGGCTTCCCCGAGTTCCACGTCAAGAAGGAGCTCTACTGGCCGAAGGGCAAGGCCGGGGTCGTCGCGGCCGCCGGCTGACGCGCCGGCGGGGTCCCGCGCGCGGGTGACGTTCGGCCCCTCCTGAACGGGCCGCCTGTCGGTACGGATGGACTCGTCAGATTGCGACGATTTGGACATGCATCCGATCGTCGCGCGGGACCAGCTCTCGCCGAACGTGACCCGGTTGGTGCTGGAGGCTCCGCGGATCGCGCGGATCCGGCGTCCCGGTCAATTCGTCATCGTCCGCAAGGGACCGGGCGCCGAGCGCATCCCGTTGACCATTGCCGACGCCGATCCCGAAGCCGGCACCATCACCCTGATCATCCAGGCCGTCGGCAAGAGCACGATGGATCTCGTCGAGCTCGCGCGGGGCGAGGCCATCCAGGATGTCGCCGGACCGCTGGGCAGGCCGACCGACCTCATCGAAGGCGGTCACGCCGTCTGCGTCGGCGGCGGCGTCGGCACCGCGGTCATCCTGCCCATCGCGCAAGAGCTCGGGCGGCGCGGCGTGCAGGTCACGAGCGTCATCGGCGGCCGATCGCGGGAATGGGTCATCCTCGAGGACGAGCTGCGCGACGCCGGCGAGGTCGTGACCTGTACTGACGATGGCAGCTACGGCCGGCCGGGCTTCGTCACCGAGGCGTTGGCCGATCTGCTCGTGGGCGGTGGGATCGACGCGATCTATGCCGTCGGGCCGGTCCCGATGATGCGGGCGATCAGCGAACAGTCGCGTCCGTACGGAGTGCACACCTTCGTCTCGCTCAATGCGATCATGGTCGACGGGACCGGGATGTGCGGCGGATGTCGCGTGTCGATCGGCGGGGAGACGAAGTACGCCTGCGTCGACGGACCCGAGTTCGACGGCCACGCCGTTGACTTCGCCGTACTGGCGGACCGGCTCACGACCTACCGCCCGTTCGAAGCGGCCGCGATCGAGCGCCGCGAGGCGTGCAAGGTGCCACGACTCGCGCACGAGGCGGATCTCGAGGCCGCGGGGGCCGCCCGATGACCGACGACGGCACCCCCATGACCGCGTCGCAGCTCACCAAGAAGGAGCGGATGGCGATCCTGCGCCATGACATGCTCGAGCAGGATCCCGAGATCCGGGCGCACAACTTCGACGAGGTCAACCTGGGATACGCGCTCGAGATCGCGCGCCAGGAGGCCGAACGCTGCCTGCAGTGCCCGAAGGAGTACTGCATCGAGGGCTGCCCGGTCGCGGTCAACATCCCGCGCTTCATCTCGTACCTGCGCGACGGCGACGTCCACGCCGCCGCGGAATCACTCCTCGGCGACAACGCGTTGCCGTGCGTGACCGGTCGCGTCTGTCCCCAGGAAACCCAGTGCGAGCAGGTCTGCCTGCGCGCCAAGACCGGACGGCCGGTGGCGATCGGCTACCTGGAGCGCTTCGTCGCCGACTGGGCCCAGGCGCACAACGGCGAGCTCGCGCACGCCATGCCACAGGCGACCCAGAAGAAGGTCGCGATCGTCGGCTCCGGCCCCGCGGGCCTGACGGCAGCCGGCGAGCTCGCTCGGCGCGGCCACGCGGTCACGGTCTATGAGGCATTCCACGCCGCGGGCGGCGTGCTCCTCTACGGCATCCCGGAGTTCCGCCTCCCGAAGTCGGTCGTCCAGAGGGAGGTCGATCGGCTGGTTGCCGCGGGCGTGACGATCGAGCCGAACGCGATCATCGGCAAGACCTACACGCTCGCCGAGCTGCGCGAGTCCTTCGATGCGATCTTCGTCGCGGTCGGCGCAGGGCTGCCGGTCTTCATGAATGTTCCCGGCGAGAACCTCAAGGGCGTGCTGAGCGCCAACGAATACCTGACCCGGGTCAACCTGATGGGCGCCTGGAACCCCGACTCGGATACCCCGGTGCTGCACGGCCAGCGGGTGGTCGTCGTGGGCGGCGGCAACGTCGCCATGGACTCGGTCCGCACGGCACGCCGATTGGGCGCCGCCGAGGCGCGCATCTGTTACCGGCGCTCGCGCGACGAGCTGCCGGCGCGCGCAGAAGAGGTCCACCACGCCGAGCAGGAAGGGGTCATCTTCGACTTGCTCGTCGCGCCGCTCGAGGTGCTCGGCGACGAGCGAGGCTGGGTCCGCGGCCTGCGCTGCCAGCGCATGGAGCTCGGCGAACCCGACGAGTCCGGCCGGCGCCGCCCGGTTCCAATCGAGGGTTCCGAGTTCGTCATCGACTGCGACATGGTCGTGGTGGCCATCGGTACCCGAGCCAACCCGGTGCTCACCTCGACGGCACCCGACCTGCGCCTCAACCGATGGGGCTACATCGAGACCGACGAGTTCGGCATGACCAGCCTGCCCGGGGTGTTCGCGGGCGGTGACATCGTTCGTGGCGCCGCGACGGTGATCCTGGCCATGGGCGACGGCAAGCGGGCGGCGACATCGATCGACGCGTGGCTGACCGGGGAGTGGCCGCCTGCCAGCGATGTTCCGGAGGTCGCCGTCGCGTCGGCGGCCGAAGCGTAGCGACCGGCCAAGGCGCCGGAAAGGGAGCAGATGGCGAACAGGATCGATCCCGACGAATGCATCAACTGCGCGGCCTGCGAGCCCGAGTGCCCGAACAGCGCGATCAGCGACACCGGCGAGACCTACGTGATCGACCCGGACCTGTGCGACGAATGTGCCGCGAACGGCGGCGACTCGCAGTGCATCGCGGTGTGCCCGGTCGACGCGATCACCAAGGCCGCCTAGCGACTTCCGAACACTCCCCCGGCCTCGAAGCGGGCGGTCCCCCAGCCGCCCGCTTCGTGCCACAGGACCTCACGGGGCGAGGCGCTGCCAGGTCGCCGATGCACTGGACCAGTCCAGGCGCTCTTCGCCTCCGCCATCCACGTCGAGGAGCCACGCTGCTCCGTCGTCGTTGTAGACGGAGAGGATCTGCGTCCCGTCCGGCGAGAACTGAGCGGCGGCGCCGTTCGTTCCGGTCGCGTGACGCGGTCCGATTGCCTGCGCCCCGCCACTCCCGTCAAGCGACCCAACGACCAGCTGATAGCCGGCGTCGCCCGGGACGTACCGCTCGAAGATGAGCGAAGCGCCGTCGGGTGAGAACTGCGGTGAGAGTTCCTCGGAACCGTCCGATCCCTCGAACATGAGCACGCGGTCCTCGCCGGACTCGATGTCGAGGACGTGGATCCGTCCCTGACTGCCCGCAGTCTGCCCCCAGCTGGCGTACGTCAGCTGTGAGCCTCTGGCGAGAACTGCGCGTCATTGATCGCGTCGGGGGACACGCCCTCGATCATGCGGGCGTTTGAGCCGTCTGCGTTGACAAGGTAGAAGTCCGTCGGACCGCCCTCGGGGGAGGTCTTGTACAGGATCTGGTCATGGCCTGGCCGCCAGTACAGCGCCCTCGCCCCATCGCCGAGGTGGAGCACGGTGCTCGCGCCGCTTGCCACATCGACGACCGAGGATTCAGCTTCTCCATCCAGCAGCCGCACCAGGAGGATGCGCATGCCGGCATCGTCGAACTCGAACCAGTCGACTGGCTCAGCCGCGATCGCTCGTGCATCGGACCCGTCTGCATTGGCCAGCCAGTAGGAGCCGATCTCGTCACCGCTCAGACGGACGAACATGAACTTCGAACCGTCCCGCGAAAACCACGGCGCAATATCGCGCGTCGGCCCGCCGATCAGCGTCGTGGTCGTGCCGGTCACCGGGTCGAACGCGACGATGTCTTCCTCGGACGTGCCCAGCAGGATCACGCCGTTCCGGGCGAGACCGAACGGCTCGGGCAGCCGGGTCCGCTGGCTGCCGGCGAAGAGCAGAAGTCCAGCGGCCACGAGGAGCCCGACCAGGAGAAGGACGAGGAGCGGCCGCAAAGCGGGCGCTCGGAGAAGAACGGGACGTGCGACGACGTCCATGGGAAGCCACCTTTCAAGGGACGCCCAGGCAGGCCGCTGCCGCATCCGGCCGGCCTGCCGGAGCATGTCGTCGAAGTAATCGGGCACCGACGCTGGCGCCAGATCGGCCATGAGCTCGGGCATGCGCTGCTCGATGCGATCGAAGGCGCTCATGCGAACTGCTCTCCGGTGACTGGCGGACCCGCGGACACGTCACCATCGATCGCGAGGCGCATCTGCTGGAGCGACCGGTGGTGGCGGGATTTGGCGGTGCCGATCGGGATCCCGAGCGCCGCCGCGACGTCGGGCAGCGGCATCCCGAGGTAGTAGTGCATGACGATGACCGCACGCTGCTCGGGCTGCAGCCGCTTGAGGGCGGCATCGAGCAGGTCGCGATCAGCAACGATGGACGCGACGTCGCCGACGACCGGTGCATCGACCGGCAGCAGCTCGACCTCCATCGGCCGGCGGCCTCGCCGCCGGATCGAGTTGATACAGGATCGGAAGACCAGGCGGTGCAGCCATGCCTCGAATCGATCGGGATCGCGGAGGCTGGGCAGACCGCGCCAGGCTGCGAGGAACCCCTCCTGGACCGCGTCTCGCGCGAGCTCGTGGTCCCGGAGGATCAGTCGGGCCGCCGCGTCCAGCCGCGCGACAAACGCGCCGGCAAGCGCAGCGAAGGCGTCATGATCGCCTCCCATGGCCCGCTCGACGAGCTCTCGCTGGTCCACGACCACCCTCTGTGGCGGCGCGACGGCGTCGCGCTTCGGATGGTATGTCGCGCAGACGCGCGAAAGGGTTCCCGATGTTCGGCTGGCGGACGAATTCCTCGTTTAGCAGCCCGGGTGGTGGTAGCGCTCGATTCGAGGCGAGAACGGCCGATTCGCCGATGGCTTCACGCTTGGAACGGGCCGCCAGCGCCCGTCGGCGGGCGCTATCACGACGTGCATTGCTATGTGAGTGATTGGGCGGCCACCTGGCAGTCAGCGGCCGCCGAGCAGGCCCCCGAGGATGTCGCCGATCTGGCCCATGCCGTTGTCTGCCCCGGTCTGGGGAGCGTTCCCGTCCGGCGTCAGCATGTCGATGATCACCGGCAGGAACGTCGCAAGCAGCGGCAGCAGCGCCTCCACGGGGAGCCCGGACTTCGCCGAGATCTGGTTCACGATGTCCGGACCCAGCGCCGCGCCGAGTTGCTGCGGCTGGACCTCCTGGTTTGGGCCGGAAGCAATCCACGAGTCGACCGCGCTCCCGAGACCTCCCTGGCGCAGCGTTCCCAGCAAACCATCCACGCCGCCCTTCGATGCGAAGGTCTCCTGCACCGCGCCGGCAAGCTGGGCGGGATCGGCCCCGCCAGTGCCCTGGCTGATCGTCGAGAGCAGGTTCGACAGGTCCATCGTGGCGTTCCTCCCGCGCGGCGCCTCCGGGGCGTCCAGTCCGTGGAGGATACCCTCTCCTGCGCGCCGGGCCGGGGGGATGGACACACCATTGACAGTTGGCCTCGTAATGGTTCATCCTTTGTACAAACCTTGTACAGACAGTGAGTCCGATGTCAACCTTCGAGCTGCATTCCAGCCAAACGGTGCCCGCCGACCTCGACCGGGTCTGGTCGTTCTTCTCCGATCCGGCGAACCTGAGGCGGATCACGCCGCCATCGATGGGGTTCACGATGCGCACGCCGCCGCCCCGGACGGGCGAAGGTGCGCTGATCGACTACACGGTTCGCCCGCTGTTCGGCCTGCCGCTGCCGTGGCGGTCCGAAATCCGCGACTACGCGCCGCCCAGGAGGTTTCGCGACGTCCAGGTCCGCGGGCCGTACCGGCGCTGGGAGCACACCCACGATTTCGCGCCGACCGCCGGCGGGACCAGGATCGACGACCTGGTCGAGTACGAGTTGCCCTTG
This sequence comes from Candidatus Limnocylindrales bacterium, assembly GCA_035764655.1. Lineage (GTDB taxonomy): Bacteria > Chloroflexota > Limnocylindria > Limnocylindrales > CSP1-4 > DASTYU01. The sequence goes on along the minus strand of DASTYU010000230.1, from coordinate 5,374 downwards.
GGTCAGCTCGGGCGTCTCGCCCACCGCTGGGTCGTCCGCGCCGAGCTGGAGCGAATCTTCAGCCACCGAGCTCGGGCGATCGCCGACATCTTCGAGCCGGTTGGACACAGCATCGATCCGCTCACCGTCATCGTGGCCGGGGGGACCGGGTTCGTGGGCAGCGCGATTGCCAAGGAAGTCCGGCGACGCGGCCACCATGTGATCGTGCTGTCATCGCGTGGCGAGACGGCCCGCGGTTCGCTGCCCGATGACATCGAGATCCGCCAGGTCGACGTGCGGGATCGGGGCATGGTCATGGCTGCGGTCGGCGTCGCCGACGCGCTGGTGATCGCGCTTGCCTTCCCCAACTCGCCGATCGAGAGCCCGCGCCGGGGCCAGACCTTCATGGCGGTCGACGCCGCGGGAACGGAACACCTTGTCGCAGCCGCCCAGGCAAAAGGCGTCGGACGCCTCGTGTACCTGTCCGGGGCGGGTGCTGCACCGGACGCCGAGCGACACTGGTTCCGGGCGAAGTGGCGTGCCGAGGAGGCGGTGCGCGCCTCGGGCATCGACGCCATGATCATTCGGCCAACCTGGATCTACGGTCCGGGCGACGTGTCCCTCAACCGCTTCATCGGATTTGCCCGGACGCTGCCGATCGTCCCGATGACGAACTTCGGCGGGCAAACGCTGGCACCGGTGTTCATCGACGACATCGCCCGGCTTGCGGCCGACAGCCTGGTCGATCCGGCTGCCGCCAACCGCGTGTTCGAAGTCGGTGGTCCCGAGACCCTCCGGATGCGCGACATCATCAAGGCCGCGGTCCGGCGTGCCGGACTCGCGCGCCCGATCGTGCCGGGCCCGGCGCCGCTCATCAAGCTTGCGGCGTGGCCGCTGACGCTCCTCCCGAAGCCGCCGCTCACGCCAGACGCGGTGGACTTCATCAATCAGCCGGCCACCGTCGACAACGGCCCGCTGCTGGGGGCGATGCCGCGCAGGCTCACGCCGCTCGAGGAGGGCCTGGCGACGTACCTGGGTCGGCCCGAGGACGCGCCTGTGGCGGTCGAGATCTCGCGAGCCGCCTGACCGTCACGCGTGACTGCGTTCCTCGAGCCGGCGGCGGTCCTCGGTCTCGAGCTGGAAGGTGGAGTGCTCGATGTCGAAGTCGTCGGCAAGACAACGCGACAGCTCGTCGAGCGCCGCGGCCGGGTCCGCGCCCTTCCCCAGCACGACATGCGCCGACACGACGTTCATGCCTGAGGTGATCGTCCACGCGTGCAGATCGTGGCAGTCGACCACGCCCGGCGCGTCGAGGATGTGCCGCCGGACATGTTCGAGGTCGACGTTCCGGGGCGTCGCCTCGAGCAGGACGTCGGTTGCCTCGCGGAGGAGCGCGAGCGTCCGCGGCAGGATCAGGACCGCGATCAGCAGCGAGGCGATCGTGTCGGCCGGAGTCCAGCCCGTGGCGGCGATCACCACAGCGGCCACGATGACCGCAACCGAACCCGCGAGATCGCCCGCGACTTCCAGATACGCCCCTCGGACGTTGAGGCTCGAACGCTGCGCGTCCCGGAGAAGCCACAGGGACACGCCGTTCGCCGCCAGGCCGACGAGCGCGACCGCCAGCATCAAGCCCGAGGCCACCTCGGGCTCGCTCCCCAACCGGCGGACCGCCTCGATCACGACGATGGCCGCCACGCCGAACAGCAGCACCGCGTTGGCGATCGCCGCGATGATCTCCAGCCGCAGGTAGCCGAACGTGCGGCCCAGCGTCGGCGGCCGGCCGGCGAACCAGATCGCGAGGAGCGCAAGGCCAACTCCGGCGACGTCGGTCAGCAGGTGCCCGGCATCGGCCAGCAGCGCGAGGCTGTTGGCGGCCAGCGCGCCGGCGACCTCGACGGCCAGCACCACGAGGCTGATGGCGAGCACCGCTGCAAGCCGGCCGCGGGCGGCTGATGCTGCGGTGACATGGGCGTGCGGCATCAGCCCGCCAGTGTCGAGGACAGCCAGGCGGCGAGGATGAGGCCGCCGCTGACGCTCCCCATGGTCGCGGCGGGCAGCCGGCGCGTGCGGGTCATGCCTGGCCTTCCGCGAGGGTGCTCATCGGCGGCATCCTAGCCCGTCCCGATCGGGTGGTGGCCCCGGTGGTGGGCCGGTGGTGGCCAAATTCCCACCCGGGGACGCTAAGGCCAGGTCCCATGCGATCAAGGTGGCCTAACTCCCACCGTCAGCAATTCTGGCCACATGACCGCTCCATGGTTAACCGATCAGGACTAACTCGATACTCGTCGGGTCCGGAAAGAAGGCCCAATTTTCCCTGGAGGGGAATCTGGCCAGGATCCGGATGCCTGCGCCGCCGGAACGGGAGACTGGCCAGGATCAGCGCTTGGCGTGCGCACGAGCCAGGTGCGCAGCCAGCAGGTCCTCGCCCCAGTCGTTGTCGAGGTCACGCCACACCGCATGGATGTGGTTGGCGCCGTTCTGCGTGTTGTCGTACTCGATCAGGAAGCGCGGCCCGCGGACGGCGTAGTAGTGGCCCTGCCCCGGTTCGTCGGGGCCGGCCCACGCGAAGGTCACGTCCCCCAGCCCGCCGCCGAGGATCCGCTCCCACTGCCAGTCCGCGACGTCGGGCCGCATCCGATCGATGTAGTGACGGATCAGTCGCTCCAGCTCGGCCTGCTGCAGTCGCTGAAGGTCGGCGTGGCGGACGCCGCGTGGCACTGAGCCGGCATCGGCGCGGCGTGCGTGCTCCGTGAGGATGTCCGCTGGTGCGCGATCGGCGACGATGGCTGCGCGCCGCTCGGCCGGCGTCATGTTGCCGAGCAGGCTTCGCGCGATGGCCTCCTCGCCGGCGAGCGCGCGGAACCCCGGCTGCGGGCCACCAGGAATCACGGCCGGGTTCGCGCCGAGGAACGATGGCGTCGTCCCGATGACGTCGCCGTCCGCGAGGGTCACGTGGACCGCGATGTGATGGCCGCCGATTCGCCACGACCAGGACGCGCGGTCCTCCGGCTCGCCGAACACCGCGAACCAGTACAGCTCGGGGTCGCGGCGCTGCCAGCCGCCCCGACCCGCGGTTCGCTCCAACTCCCCGAGCACGGTCTCGAGGCCCATGATCGTGCCGACTTCGCCCTCCGTTCGCTCGCTGAGCGAACGCCCAAGGATCGCGCTTGCGGCTTTCCGTTGCTCCGGGCGCATGTCGCGAATGGCGAGCCCTTCGCGCGTCCCCGGCGTGTAGGCCCAGACGAAGCGCTCGTCGCTGTCGAACGGAAACGTCGCCTCGGCCCGCTGGGCGTCATCGAGGCCATCGAGCCACGCGCGAACGGCCGCTGCGATGGCGTCTGCAGCCACGCTCACGGATCTACGCCTGGCGCGCCGCTTCGAGCCGGTCGAGGATCAGCCGCGTCACCCCATCGACGGGCACACGCTCCTGTGCCATCGAGTCGCGATCGCGCACGGTGACGGCGCCATCTTCGAGCGACTCGACGTCGACGGTGACACACCACGGCGTGCCGATCTCGTCCTGGCGCCGATAGAGCTTGCCGATCGCCGCCGTATCGTCGTAGACGGCCATCGTGTGGCGCTGCAGATCGGCCTTGATCCTATGGCACAGCTCGACGATCTCCGGCCGCTTCTTGAGCAGCGGCAGGACGGCCACCTTGTACGGCGCAAGCTCGGGGTGGAGGGCCAGCGACACGCGCTTCTCCCCGCGCACCTCCTCCTCGCGGTAGGCATCGATGAGGAACGTGAAGGGCGCCCGATCACCGCCCGCCGAGGTCTCGATGATCCACGGGATGAAGTGCTCCTCGGTCGCCGGGTCGAAGTACTGCAGGTTCTCGCCCGACGCCTTGGCGTGGTTGCCCAGGTCGAAGTCGCCCCGGTTGTGGATGCCTTCGAGCTCCTTCCAGCCGAACGGGAAGCGGTACTCGACGTCGATCGCCTTCTTCGCGTAGTGCGCCAGCTCGTCCGGGCGATGCTCCCGGAAGCGGAGGCGGGACGGCGTCACGCCGTAGCGCTCGTACCACGCCCGGCGGCGCGGCAGCCATTCGTCGAACGCGGCGGCGGCCTGGTCCGGGCGGACGAAGTACTGCATCTCCATCTGCTCGAACTCACGCATCCGGAACACGAAGTTGCCGGGGCTGATCTCGTTGCGGAACGCCTTGCCGATCTGGGCGATCCCGAACGGCAGCTTCTTGCGCGACGTCGCCTGGACGTTCTTGAAGTTGACGTAGATCCCCTGTGCCGTCTCAGGCCGCAGATACACGATCGCGGCGTCTTCCTCGACCGGCCCGAGGTGCGTCTTGAGCATGAGGTTGAACTGGCGCGGCGGGCTGAGCGGCCCCCCGTCGACCGGGCACGTGAGGCCGAGTCGCTCGATGATCCCGGGATCGAGCAGCTCCTTCGGGCCGAGGTCCTCGGTGCCCGGCAGCTCGTCGACGCGGAAGCGTTTGTGATCCACCTGGCACTCGACCATCGGGTCGCTGAATTCGGCGACGTGGCCGGAGGTGACCCACACCTGCGGGTGCATCAGGATGCCCGCGTCCAGCCCGACGATGTCGTCGCGCTCCTGGACCATGGCTCGCCACCATGCGCGCTTGACGTTGTTCTTCAGTTCGACGCCGAGGGGGCCGTAGTCCCAGACCGCGTTGATCCCGCCGTAGATCTCGGAGCTCGGGAAGATGAATCCGCGGCGCTTCGAAAGGCTGACGATCGTATCGAGATCGGCGACGGCGGGCGCGACGTCATCCGTGTCGGTGGTGGGGGTCGTGGTATCTGTCACGTGGCTCCTTCTGCGGCCGGCCTGGCATGGACGGTCGCGAGGCGTTGGGGCCGTCGATCCTAGCAGAGCCCGCGCTACGCACCGGGTGCGTGGATGGTGCTGAGGCGGCTACCAGTACTGGGCGGTAGCCATTGCCGCGACGGCCAGGAACAGCAGCACGATGTCGATCTGGCCGTGCCGCTTGATTTCGGCGCCCAGGCGCGTCATCTCGGCTCCCTGTTCGGGCGTGGGCGGGCCGCCCGATGCCGCGACCTGGTCACCGATCGATACGAGCTTCTCGACGTTGTTGCCGATCCCGGTGATGCCGAAGTAGGCGGCGGCCGTCGCCAGCAAACCGCCGATCGTCAACACGAGACCGTATGCCGAGGTGGCCCACTCGGCCGGGCCGATCTGGATCGCGAACTTCAGCCACATCGCCCAGCCGGCGATGACGGTCGTGATCGCCAGCCACTTGATGACCTCGGCCACGCGCCGCTTCTTGACCACCGCGCTCATGACGACGCCCGAGGCTGGCGCGGTCTCCGCGGCAGCCGGACCGACGAAGCCGGTGAACAGGAACGCGGATCCGAACCACAGCGCGCCCGCCACGATATGGAACAGCCGGAGCACGAGCAT
>DASTYU010000229.1:0-2801 GCA_035764655.1 Candidatus Limnocylindrales bacterium | reverse complement strand
GCTCGGTGGTGTCGGGTTGTCATGCGTGATGGGCGCCGCCCTGGCCGATGCCGGAACGGTCGTTGCCATCGATCGCGTCCCCTCCAAGCTCGAGGCGGCCACCTCGGTCGGGGCCACGGCCACCATCCTCGCGGGCGACCCGGCCGACACGCTCGAGCAGCTGCGCGACCACACCGACGGCGGGCCGGACTTCGTGTTCGAGGCGATCGGCCGCCCGGGGACGATCGAACTGGCCGTCGCTGCCCTGCCGATCGGCGGGGCGGCGGTGCTCGTCGGCATGACGCCGATCGGCGCGCGTGCCTCGTTCGAGGTCTACCCGTTCGTTGACGGGAGCCGGCGCATCCTCGGTTCGAACTATGGCTTCGCCGACCCGGCCGTCGACTTTCCGCGCTACGCGCAGCTCCATCTCGACGGCCGCCTGCCGATCGATCGCCTGGTGGATCGGCGCCTCTCGCTCGACGAACTCGAGGATGCCTTCGAAGGACTGCGGCGCGGCGCGTTCACGCGGCAGGTCGTGGTCTTCGACGACTGATCGATGGCTGTTCGTGCATCCCACGACCGTCACGGCCGACGAAGGCCGAGCCTGAGTCATTCGACGCCGGTTCAGTGGCCGTTTCGTGCATCGGGTGCACAAATCGGCCATTGAGGGCCCCGAATCGCCTCTTCGCACGAGGTTCGTTGGTCGTTACGTGCACCCCATGCACGCAATGCGCGTGAACGTCAGCGCCGCGCCTCGACCGGTTGCTCGTGTTCGGCCTCGTCGGCGCTGCGAGGCGGTTCGGGCTCCTCGATGGGCGGCAGCAGGCGCGACCACTCCCCGGTGATCAGCCGCGTGCTGCGACCACGCGTGAAGAAGGACCACGCCCAGCGGATCGTCACGACGATGCGGTTGGCGAAGCCGATCAGGTACAAGATGTGGATGCCGAGCCACATCGCCCAGGCGACGAACCCGGACAACTGGCCGAACGGCCCCAGCCAACCGATGTTCGCCACGCCGCGCAGCCGCCCGATGGTCGCGACGTCGCCCTTGTCCGTGTAGCGGAATGGTCGCGACGGCTGGCCCGCCACGCGTCGCCCGATCTCGCGCGCCGCGTACGTCCCCTCCTGGATCGCGGCCGGTGCGACGCCCGGCACAAGACGCTCGTCCTCGCGCGTCGCGATGGCCAGATCGCCCAGCACGAAGATCTCCGGATGGCCGTCGATCGTGAGGTGGTCTCCGACGGGGATTCGGCCCGCCTTGTCCGTTTCGACACCGGTCGCCTTGGCCACGGCCCGGCCGAACGACGTGGCCATGACGCCGGCCGCCCACAGGATGGTCCGCGCGGGAATGCGCTCCTCCATCCCACCCTCGTGCTCGACGGTGACGCCGTGCTCATCGATATCCGTGACCTTCGTCTTTGTTGACACCGTCACGCCGAGCCGCTCGAGCTGATGCGCTGCCGACCTCGACAGCTTGTCGGGGTAGGTCGGCAGGATCCGGTCGACGGCTTCCACCAGGAGGATCCGGGCATCTGGCGGGTGGATCGAGCGGAAGTCCTTGCGGAGCGTGTCGTTGGCAATCTCGCCGAGCGCGCCCGCGAGCTCGACCCCGGTAGGCCCGCCGCCGACGACCACGAACGTCATCCATTCGCGGCGGACCTCCGCGTCGGCCTCGCGTTCCGCGGCCTCGAACGCGATCAGGATGCGCCGGCGCATCTCCTGGGCATCTTCGATCGTCTTGAGACCCGGAGCGAAGCGGGCCCACTCGTCGTGCCCGAAGTAGGCGTGCCGGGCCCCGGTCGCGACGATGAGTGAGTCGTAGTGGATCGGCCCGCCATCCGACATCAGGACGCGATGGCCCTCGAGATCGAGACCCACAGCCTCACCGAGCAGGACCGTGACGTTGCGGCGCTTGCGCAGGATGCCGCGCAACGGCTGGGCGATCTCGCCGGGCGACAAGGCGCCCGTGGCGACCTGGTACAGCAGGGGCTGAAACAGGTGGAAATTGCGCCGGTCCACCAGCGTGACGGTTACGTCACGCGTGCCGCCGAGGTTCTTCGCCGCATACAGGCCCGCGAACCCACCACCGACGATGACGACGTGGTGCGGCTGGGACGCCATGAGCGAACTCTACCGTGGATCGGCTGGGCGACCCGGCACCACCGACTGCCGTGGTGGGCCGGGTGCCCGGGCTACTTGTCCCGTTCGGCGGCGTTCGTCATCGCCGCCTGCGCCGCGGCGAGACGCGCCACCGGGACCCGGAAGGGCGAGCACGACACGTAGTCGAGGCCGATCCGCTCGCACTTGAAGATCGACTCGGGATCGCCACCGTGCTCGCCGCAGATCCCCAGCTCGAGGCCGGGCTTGGTCGAGCGGCCGCGATCCACGGCCACCTTCATCAGCCCCGCGACCGCGTCGTCGAGCGTCTGGAACGGGTTGGCCGGCAGGATCTTGTCCTCGACGTACTTCAGCAGGAACCCGCCCTCGGCGTCATCGCGGCTGTACCCGAACGTCATCTGGGTGAGGTCGTTCGTGCCGAAGCTGAAGAAGTCCGCCTCGCGCGCGATCTCGTCGGCGGTCAGCGCGCCGCGCGGGACCTCGATCATCGTGCCGAACTTGTAGTCGACGTGGACGCCCGCCTTCTGTTCGACGGCCTTCGCCTCGGCCTCGAGCAGTTCGCGGGTTCGGGCCAGCTCGTTCACGTGCCCGACGAGCGGGATCATGATCTTGGCGATCGGGTTGCCGCCACGCCCCTTGACCGCGATCTGGGCGTTGAGGATGGCCCGGGTCTGGATCTTCACGAAGTCCGGGATCATCAGCCC
>DASTYU010000228.1:0-6084 GCA_035764655.1 Candidatus Limnocylindrales bacterium | reverse complement strand
GCGGCCTACGCGGAGGCTCTGCGCGAGGTCGAAGCCGCTCTGCGGAGCGGGTCGCTCCTGCGCGGCGAGGTGCTTGCCCGCTGGCACGAGGTCGTCGGGACGGGAGACGTGATGCGCGCTCTCGAGACACGAGTGGGCTGGCTGCGTGACCGGCTCAAGAGCGTGATGACCGGCGCTCCTGCTGCGGACGCCGAGCTCAAGCTCGCCGTCGAGAACCGCGTCGAGGCCGTGGTGCGCACCGCCGCCGAGCGGGCCTCCGAGCGAACGGCCCGGGCGTGGCGCGACCGGGTTCCCGGCCGCGCGCTCCTCGAACGCGCACCGGAGTTGGAGCGGGCGTCGAGCGGACTCGAGGAGGCCGCCGCAGACGAGGTGCGTGCGTGGCAGGGCGTCGTCTTCGACCTCGTCAGGGAGGAGGGCGCCTCGAAGCGCGCGACGGCGCGGCTCGCGTCGCTCGGCGTCAACGGGGCGGGCCTGACGGTGATGCTCGCCGTCTTTGCCCACACCGGCGGGCTCACCGGCGGCGAGATCGTGGTCGCCGGCGGCACCTCGGCAGTCGGCCAGAAGGTGCTCGAGGCCATCTTTGGCGACCAGGCGGTCCGGACGCTCGCGGCACGCGCGCGCGAAGATCTGATCGAGCGCGTCGACCGTCTCCTGCGCGCCGAAGCGAAACGGTTCGACGTGCTCCTCGACCGCTCAGCACCCCAGGCCGACAGCTTCGCGCGCCTGCACGCCGCCGTGGACGCGATCCGCCGAGCCGCGTGACCGGAGCCCTCGACCGCCGCTTGGAGGCGCTCCGGCAGGCCGCCGACCTGGCGGAACATCGGCTCGAAGCCGCGGATGTCGAGGCGGCCCGCACCGTCATCTCCAAGGCGGGCGTCCGCCTCGGGTTCGGCCTTGAGTCGACCGTGGTTGCGCTGGCCGGGCCGACCGGGGTGGGCAAGTCACAGCTCTTCAACGCCCTGACCGGCACGGAGCTTGCCCCCGTCGGGCGGCGGCGGCCGACCACCGCTGCCGGCCAGGCGGCGGTGTGGGGCGGGGACGCCTGCGCGCTGCTCGACTGGCTCGGGATCGGACGCCGGCACCAGGTCGACAATGACGACCTCGGAGGCCTCGTCCTCCTCGACCTGCCCGACTTCGACTCGGTGGAAACCGGGCACCGGGTCGAGGCCGAGCGGATCGTCGCGCTCGCCGACCTCGTGCTCTGGGTCGTCGAGCCGCAGAAGTACGCCGACGCGTCGCTGCACGATCGCTACCTGCGCCCGCTCGCGACACACGCCGACGCGATGGCCGTCGTGCTCAACCAGGCTGACCTGCTCGCTCCGGCCGAGGTTGCCTCGTGGAGGAAGGACATGGAGCGCCTGCTTGCCGAGGACGGACTGACGAAGCTGCCGCTGGTAGTCGTCTCGGCTCGCACCGGCGACGGGATCGCACAGCTGCGGCGTCTTCTCGCCCAGCGTGTCGCGGCACGAGACGCCGCGCTGGCGAAGCTCGCAGCTGACCTCGAGCGGGCCGTCAGGCCGCTGGCCGGGAACTGCACGGGCAAGGCGACCGGCGTCCGCCGCGAGGACCGCGCGCAGCTCCTGACTGCGCTCGAGGAGGCCGCCGGCGTACCCACGGTGGTGCGTGCAGTCGGAGACGCCCATCGGCGCCGCGGTGCGCTGGCGACCGGCTGGCCGTTCGTCCGCTGGCTACGCCGCTTCCGGCCCGACCCACTGAAGCGGTTGCGCCTCCCCGAGTCGCCTCAGCCGCAGGTGAGGACCTCGCTGTCGCCGCCAACCGACGTGCAGCGCGCGCAAGTCGCGAGCGCAGCTCGCCGGCTTGCCGACGGCGCCACCGAAGGGCTCCCGCAACCGTGGCCGCGGCTCGCGCGTCAGGCTGCGACGGCAGCCGACGACCGGGTCGCCGACCGCCTCGACCGTGCCGTCGCCGGCGCCGATCTGAGCATCTCGCGGCCCCGATGGTGGCGCCCCATCGGGCTGCTCCAGAGCCTCCTTGCCGTCGCCGTCGCGGCAGGGGCCATATGGCTCGCCGTGCTCGCCGTGCTCGGCTGGCTCCGGATCGAGGACGTCGTCCCGCTCCCCGAGGTCGGGGGCATCCCGATCCCGACCTGGCTCCTTCTCGGTGGGACGGTCACCGGAATCGTCCTGGGCTTTCTCGCCCGGCTCGCGAACGGCGCCGGCGCAAACCGGCGCGCGCGACGGGCCGCCCGCTCGCTCCGCGAGCGCGTGGACGCGGTGGCGACGGAGCTCGTCGCCGGTCCGGTCGAACGGGAGCTCGACGCGCATGAACGGCTCTGTGCTGCCGTAGAGACGGCCAGGAATCGCTGAGCCGGCGCGCGACCTCGGTTTGACGGTCCTTCCAAGCGGCCTCCGGGTTGCGCGAGGGACCACCGGGCGCGGTGCCGATACCGTGGGTCGGTGCGAATCGCAACCTGGAACGTCAACTCGGTCAAGCAGCGTGTGCCGCGGCTGCTGCCTTGGCTGGATGAGCGGCGGCCGGACGTGGTCTGCTTGCAGGAGACCAAGCTCGCCGACGAGGCGTTCCTCGACCTGCTCGGCGACGAACTCGGAGACCGCGGGTATGCCGTCGCGCTTCACGGCGAGGCGACGTGGAACGGAGTCGCGATCCTCTCCCGTGTGGGTGTGGATGACGTCGTCGTGGGACTCGCCGGTGCGCCGGGGTTCCCACGTCCAGAGTCGCGCGCGGTTTCCGCGACGTGTGGCGGCCTCCGGGTGGTCTCGGTGTACGTGCCGAACGGGCGCATGCCGGACTCGGAGCACTACCGGTACAAGCTTGCCTGGCTGGCTTCGCTGCGGGAGATGGTCGGCGCCGGCCCGAAGGCGACGGTCGTATGTGGTGACATGAACATTGCACCGACCGACGAGGATGTGTTCGACCCCGAGGCCTACGTCGGACAGACCCACGTCACCCCGCTCGAGCGGGCGGCCCTGGCGGAGCTCCAGGCGCTCGGATTGCGTGACGTCCTGCGCGATCGCTGGCCGAACGAGCGGGTGTTCACTTACTGGGACTACCGGGCAGGGATGTTCCACAAGGACCTCGGGATGCGGATCGATCTGGTGTTGGCCAGCGAGGCCGTGGCCGGCCGTGTGCGGGCCGCATGGGTGGACCGGCACGCCCGCAAGGGACGCGGACCCAGCGACCACGCGCCGGTGATCGTTGACCTCGACGAGGCGCCGGACGGGGACATCGGTCCCGTCGTGCCGCCGCCTTCGGCTCCGGTGACCACGCGCTCGCCAAAGCTGCCGCAGGCGCCGTAGGCCGACGCTCGACTACGACGGCCTGGGGCACGAGGTCGTCCAAAGTGCCTGCCGCAAGCGACTGCCTGGACACAACCCAGGAGGTCGGGGGATCGGCTCCATCCGGGGACGAAAGAGCCGTCTGGAGATCGGATCGCGAAACTGGTTCGTGTCTACCCAGCGGAGCTTCAATGCGCCAGGGGCCATCTCCCCGCTCTACTCGCTCGAGCCACGATGGCCTACCAGCGGTAGCCGGACAGTTATGGTCGGGTTAGTGACGACGAGAAAGCGTGACCGATCGGCCGTCGCCGCCCCGCTGGATGTGAAGACGCTGCTCGCTTCCGTGGAAGCGGCCCCGCCAGTCGATGCGGCAGAAGTCGTCGCCGCCGCCTTGGCCGATTCTCTGGAGGCACGCGATGTCAGCTTCCTGATCGCCGACTACAGTGGCCGGTCATTGATCCGGCTCAGTCACGTCCGTCGCATGGCCGCTGACGATGATGACCTAAGCCGCGAGCGCGGACAGGAAGTGACCCTGGCCGGCACACCGCACGGTCGTGCGCTCGCGGAGCAGGATGTCCAGATCGTGAACGACTCTGATGGATTCCGGGTTCTTGCTCCCGTGACGAGTCGAGGCGAGGCGGTCGGCGTGCTGGAGCTCGGACTTGACGCCGAGCCTGACGAGCAGACGCTCGCAGTCGTGTCGGCTGGAGCGCACGCCCTTGCCTACATCGTGATCGCCAACCGCCGCTTCACCGACCTGTTCGACTGGGGCCAGCGTTCCGTCCCGCTTTCGCTGGAGGCAGAGCTCCAGCATCGACTCCTGCCCGCCTCATACACATGCGAGGGGGGCCAATTCACGCTGGCCGGGTGGCTGGAGCCAGCAGGCGATGTCGGCGGAGACACGTTCGACTTCAGCGTCGAGCGAGATACCTTGCACCTCTCCATCACCGATGCGATGGGCCACACGCTGAACGCAGCCGTGCTGGCAACGGTCTTCGTGGGCGCGTTACGAAACGCTCGCCGCCGCGGCGTCAATCTCGCGCACCAAACCCAGCTTGCCAATGAGGCGCTATACGGCTTCGGCGACGATAGTGACTTCGTGACTGGGCAGGTCGTGCGGGTCGACCATGCCTCCGGTCTCGCACGATTCGTGAACGCCGGACATCCCTCGCCGATCCTGATCCGGGAGGGCCGCGCCGAGACCGTCAAGTTGGCCCCTGGTCTCCCGTTCGGGATATCACTCGATTACGACTATTCCGTCCAAGAGCTTCAGCTGGAAGTCGGAGACCGGCTCGTCTTCCTGACCGACGGAATCCTCGAGCGCAACGCAGCCAATGTGAATGCGCCAGAGCTCCTTCGACAGACACGAGAGCTCCACGCACGCGAGGCAGTCCAGGCGCTAACACAAGCCGTGGTCGATGCCTGTGGTGGCGTACTTCAAGACGACGCAACAGTGCTGTGTGTCGATTGGCACGGCGGCCCGACTGGAGTACGGGACGCAAGCTCCGGTGCAGATCAGTAGCAAGTAAGCCCGGCGGCTCTTGCCGCCCGGGACTCTGGGGACATTCGCGAACGCTGGCGCATACCAGCGTGGTTCTCCGCCGAACGCGACGGCACGGTATCGCCGGACGGCCGGGCTCGACTCCGCCATTACCGGGCCACGGATCGGCTGAAGACGCGGATCGAAGCCGCTGTGAGCAGCAGCGCAAACCCGCCCACAACCGCGAGGCTGAGCGCGGCCATGGCATTGGGGTCACTCATCCCCCAGATCGCGTGCAACCCACTCCCGTCGCCGCGCAGCCCGTAACGCATCAGCGCGAGCCCGTGCGTCAGCGGCAGGAACTTGGCAACCCAGGTGAGAAAGCCTGGGAGGGCCGTGATCGGAAAGAGCGCACCCGCGAGGAACCAGGGCAGGATCGCGATCGCCGGCACGCGGGCGATGTATTCCTCCTGTCGCGGCACGCGCGCGGCGAGGATCTCCGCCATCCCGTACATACCGACGGTGAACAGCACCGCGGCGCCGGCGAACCAGAGGATCCCGCTGGCCGTCGCGTGGAAGTGGATCCCACGCGCGAGGGCGACGGCGATCAGCACGCCGACCTGCAGGGCGGTAATCGCCACGGCGACGAGCAGGTTGCCGAGCACGAGCAGGCCGCGCGTAATCGGCGCCGTCAGCAGCTCGCGCTGAGCGCCGCTGACTCGGTCGACGATGACGCCGAGCCCCAAGAACATCGTGTTCAGCGGGATCAGCAGCCCGATCGTGCCGATCGCGACGAAGGACTCGTAGCTCGTGTCGGTGTGCAGCGCCGTCTTCAACGCCGGTGCGATCACGAGCGCGAACATGATCGGCGTCAGCAGCGGGACGACGAGCTCGCGGGGCGTACGCGCTGTCAGCTGGAAGCGACGCCGCGCGAGCGTCCCGAGCGGGCCGAGCAAGCTCGGTCGCGCTTGCCGCGCAGGGATTGCGACTTCAGCGGTGGTCATCGATCCTCCTCAGGCGGCCGCGGCGAGCGTGTCGCCGGTCAGCCGCAGGTAGACGTCGTCGAGGGTCGGCTCGCGGGCGCTGATCGCGCCGGTGAGCCCGAGCTCATGGATCGCAGCGATCGCTTCGCCGGAGCTCGTGTCGTGGAGCGGAAGGGTCAGACGCGAGCCGACTGCGAAGGCGTCGCGGCCGGCGACTCCCTGCTGACGCAAAGAGCGAAGCGCGCCGTTGACGTCCCCGTCGACGCGGAGCTCGACGAGCTGCTGGCCGAGCTGCGCGAGCAGGGCAGCCGGTGTGTCGAGCGCGACGATCCGGCCCGCGTGGATGATGGCGACCCGGTCGCAC
>DASTYU010000227.1:0-2117 GCA_035764655.1 Candidatus Limnocylindrales bacterium | reverse complement strand
TTCGAGAGCCTCGCGGCACGGTGTGAGGTGTTGAGTACCCACATCGACCGGAGGCTCTCGTGGCACATCGTAGTGCGCGTCTCAGCGTCTTCAGCCGACAGCTCCTCGTAAAGCGGGTAATGGTCGACGGTTGGCCGGCGGCGACCGTCGCCGAGCAGCTCGGGATCAGCCGGGCGACGGCCTACAAATGGGTCCGCCGCTATCGGGCGGAGGGCCTGCCCGGGCTCGAAGATCGCAGCTCTCGTCCGCATTGCTCGCCACGACGATTGCCCGACGAGGCCGCCGCCGCGATCGTCCGAGCACGCGTCCGGCGGCGCTACGGCCCGGCCCGCCTGGCACCGCTGACCGGCCACCCGCCGTCGACCATCTACGGCGTGCTTCGGCGGGCCGGCCTGAGCCGCCTGCGGGACAGCGACCGGGTCACCGGTGCGCCGCTCCGCTACGTCGCCTGTCATCCGGGTGCGCTCGTCCACCAGGACCACAAGAAGCTCGGCCGGGTACCCGATGGTGGCGGCTGGCGGGTCCTCGGCCGCGGCGTCGCAGCCCAGGATCGACGGCCGCGCGGCTATGACCACCTCGAGGTGTTCGTCGACGACGCCAGTCGGTACGCGGTCGTCGTTCCCGTGGCCGACGAGCGATCTGAGAACGCAGCGTGGGCAGTCGAGCTTGCCGCCGCCCGCTTCGCCGAAGTCGGCATCCGGATCGAGCGGATCCTGACCGACAACGGTGCGAGCTACCGCGGGTTCGCCTACCGGGATGCCCTGGCGCGGCTCGATGTTCGCCACAAGCGGACCCGGCCCTGGCGACCCCAGACCAACGGCAAGGCCGAGCGGTTCATTCGGACGCTGCTCGACGAGTGGGCCTACGCCCGGCCATACCGCGCCAACGGCGAGCGCCAGCACGCCCTGCGTCGCTACGTCCACTTCTACAATCGCGGACGTCCGCACACTGCGCTTCGAGGTCTCACGCCCTCAGCGGTTGTCGACAACGTCCGCGAGCATCACACCGAGCGCGCGCCGTGGTCGCGCGTGCGCACACGGGCTACCGATCGGATAGCCGCCCTCAGGACCATCGGTCGGTAATTTCCCACGGTGCACCCACGCACCCTCCCATGCGACGCGGCAACCCATCCCCGTTACGCCCGCCGCACTCCATGAGGGGCATCCCGCACATGTCACGGACTCACTTCACCCTGCCGTCGCGGCGGATTGCGGCCCTCCTGGTCGCGCTCGTCGTGCTCGCGACGCTGTCGCCCGGCCTGGTTGTGGCCGCCGAGGGTGCCCCGCACCCGAACCCCGACACAATCACGACCGCAGAAGGCGTCCCGGCCACCGGGAACGTGATGGACAACGACACGAACAACGGCCAAGACCCGATGACGGTCACGGACTTCGACGCGCTCGACCCGAGCATCGGAACGCTCAGCATCGCCGCGGACGGCGACTATTCCTTTACGCCTGCGGCAGACTGGAACGGCACGACCACGACGAGCTACACGGTCACGAATGCCAGCGGCAAATCCAAGTCGGGCGTCATCACCATCACGGTCACGCCGACGCAGGACCCGCCGACCGCCAACGACGACACGATCTCGATCGACGAGGACAGCCCGACCGACGTCACGGCCCAGATCCTGGCCAATGACACCGATCCTGACGGTGACAGCCTGACGGTGACGGGCGTATCGAACCCGAGCGGGGGAGACGTGGATCTCACCGCCGGAGTCGTCACCTTCACCCCGACCGCAGACCTGTGCGGTGCCGCCACTGCCGGCTTCGACTACGCACTGGCCGATGGCAACGGGGGCACCGACAACGCCAGCGTCACGATCGACATCACCTGCGTGAACGAGCCACCCGTCGCGACCGGTGACTCGCTGACCGTGGGCGAGGACGCCCCGGCCGACGTCACTGCGCAGCTCCTCGCGAACGACACGGACCCCAACAGCGACACCCTCGCCGTCTCCGGCGTTTCGAGCGCCAGCGGCGGGAGCGTCGATCTCACGGCGGGCGTCGTGACCTTCACCCCGGCCGCCGATTTGTGCGGCGACGGCGCGGGCGGCTTCGAGTACGACGTCAGCGACGGCAACGGTGGCAGCGACAGCGCCAGTGGCACCG
>DASTYU010000226.1:0-5622 GCA_035764655.1 Candidatus Limnocylindrales bacterium | reverse complement strand
GACGTGCTCGTGGCACTGCCCGCGATCCCCCCGACGGATCCCACCGCGATGAGATCGAGTGTGGATGGGCTGTATGACCAGTACATGCTCGGGATCCCGGACGGCGATGCCAAGGACCAGGGGATCGCGATTGGTCAGGCGGCGGCCGCCGCGATGATCGCGTTGCGAAGCGATGACGGCCGCCTCCCGATGGAGACCTGGCCGATCGGCACGCTTCCCGGCCAATGGCGGCCGGTGCCACCGAACAACGCGAACGTCTTCGCCCAGATCGGCGATGTCACGCCCTTCACCCTGAAGAGCAACGACCAGCTGCGGACGGAGGGCCCGCCGGACATGGCCAGCGCCCAGTACACGGCGGAGTTCAACGAGGTGAAGTCGCTCGGAGAGAAGGAATCAAGCCGGAGCGACGAGCAGAACGAGCTTGCCAGCTTTGTCTCCGCCAACCTGTTCCCGTGGTTCAACGTGTCGCTGCGCTCGATCGCCACGGACAACGGCCTGTCGACGACCGAGCAGGCACTGCTCTTCGTCAAGACGAGCATGTCGTCGGCGGACGCGCTGATCGGTTGCTGGAACGACAAGGACGCCTGGCTGTTCTGGCGGCCACAGACGGCGATCCGCATGGCGGACACCGACCCCAACCCGGACACGGAGGCGGACCCCGATTGGCTGGCCCTGTTCCCCAACCCGGGGTACCCCGACCATCCGTCAGGCTACAACTGCTTCGCCGGCGCCTGGTGGAACAGCGCCAGGTACTTCTTCGGAACGGACAAGATGGAGTTCGAGATCTTCAGCCCGGGTACGGCGCCATTGCAGCAGCCCGTGATCCGGCAGTACAACCGGTTCACCGACGTCGTCCGGGACGGCATCGACGGCCGGATCCTGCTCGGCTACCACTTCCGGTCCGCGGACGTCGCCGGGGCCTGGATCGGCAAGAAGGCGGCCCAGTGGCTCGACAAGCACTACTTCCAGCCCGTGGACTGACAGTCTCTCGACAAGCCCCCGGTCCCGAGGGGAACCGGGGGCTTCGCTCACCCTGGCTCTGGTGAACCCCGGCGGCTCGCGCTATGCTGGCGGTCCGGCACCGGCCGGGGGAATCATCGGGTCGAGGCATCACGTGCCTCGGCCCTTTTCTTCGGGGACGACCCGTGGCTCGACTCGAGATTCGCTCCCTCGACGACGACCTCCTCGATGGCGCCGGTCGGCTGCTGGCCGAGCGCCACCGCGTGCAGCGGCGACGGGAGCCGGCCCTCGACGAGGCGTTCGAGGATCCGACCGTCGCGCGGCAAGCAGTCGCGGGCCTGCTCACCGCCGATGCCGTGACGTCCCTGGCCGCGCTTCGAGGTGGCGTTCTGGTGGCCTACCTGGTGGCAACATCGCGAGACCCCGACCGCTGGGGGCCCAACGTGTGGATCGAAGGTGCCGGGCACGCGGCGATCGACGGCGAGGCGGTCCGGATGCTGTACGCAGCGGCGTCCGGCGACTGGGTCGCGGCGGGACGGCCGCTGCACCACGTCATCGTTCCCGCCACGGACGAAGTCCTCCGTGATGCGTGGTTCTCGATGGGGTTCGGGCGGCAACACGTCCACGGCCTGCGCGACGTGCCGGGCCACGACTTCAGCCCCGATGTGGCTGCCGGCCTCGTCATCCGGACGGCCGATCTGGACGACCTCGCCGCCTTGGCGTCGCTCGACCTCGTCCTTGCCACCCACCAGGTTGCGGCCCCCGTCTTCTCTCGCGCGCGCGTACCCACGTTCGAGGAGACGCTCGCGGAGCTCGAGGCTGACGGCGTCGACGATCCACGATTTGCCACGTTCGTTGCCGAGTACGGCGGCCGCGTCGTCGGATCGGCCGTCGGCTGCGCGATCGACGAGTCATCCGAGCATGCGGGGATCGTCCGCCCGCCGGGCGCCGGCTTCCTCGGGTTCGCGGCCGTCCTCCCGGACGCGCGCGGAGTCGGAGCCGGACGGGCGCTCGGCGAGACAGTCCTGGCGTGGGCGCGCGAAGCCGGGCACGAGACGATCGTGACGGACTGGCGCTCGACGAACGTGGAGTCAAACCGGGCGTGGCTGGCGCTCGGCTTCCGGCCGATCTTCCATCGGCTCCAACGGGCGATCGCCTGAGGCCTGACACGGACCGCTCCGAAGTGTGGCCGATCTTACTTGTGCACTTGACGAGGGAAAGTACGATGAGGACCGCACGAAGTTCGAACCGCGTCCGAGCGCGCGCGGCGCGGCTTGCCGATCGATTTCGGCGGTTCACTCGCTCCGTCCCGCTAGACTGTCTAGACCGTTCGCGCCGCTGAGCAGGTGGGTGCATGAGGAGGATCGCCGACGTCGGCGCGGCCGTCATCGGTACGGGCTTCATCGGGACCGTCCACGTCGAGCAGCTTCGCCGCATCGGCGTGCGCGTGCGTGGCGTCCTCGGGAGCACGCCTGAGCGTGGCGAGGCGCGCGCCGACGCCTTGGGCGTCGATCGGGCCTATGCGTCGCTGGAGGCACTTCTCGACGACGGGTCGGTCGACGTGGTGCACGTCACCTCCCCGAACCACCTGCACGTCCCACAGGCACGCCAGATCCTCGAAGCCGGTCGGCACGTCGTGTGCGAGAAGCCCCTGGCCATGGCCGCAGCTGATTCGGCCGGCCTCGTCGAGCTGGCCGAGCGCAGCGGGCTGGTCAACGCGGTCAACTTCAACATCCGCTTTTACCCACTCCACCAGCACGTCCGCGAGCTGGTCGCCTCGGGAGCGCTCGGTGACGTGCGCTTCGTGACCGGCCATTACTTCCAGGACTGGCTGCTGCTCCAGACCGACTGGAATTGGCGCCTCGAACCGGACAAGGGTGGCTCGCTGCGGGCGGTCGGCGATATCGGCTCGCACTGGCTGGACCTCATGACGTTTCTGACCGGCGCACAGGTCACGGCCGTCATGGCGGACCTGACGACGTTCATCCCGCAACGCGCCCAGCCGCGTGGACCGGTCGAGACGTTCTCGACCGAACGCAGCACCGACACAGTCGAACGCGAGATGGCGACCGAGGACACCGCATCCATCATGCTGCGCTTCGCCAACGGCGCTCGTGGCGCGGTATCCGTCTCGCAGATCAGCCCGGGCCGCAAGAACTCACTCCGGTGGGAGATCGATGGTTCGGCCGGGGCTGCGGCGTGGGACTCCGAGACACCGGACCACCTGTGGCTCGGTCACCGCGGGCAGCCCAACGAGATCCTCCAGCGCGATCCCGCCCTCATGGGAGCGGCGGGTCGCGCCGCGGCGGCTCTGCCGGGTGGTCACGTCGAAGGCTTCGACGACACGTTCGGAGCGCTCTTCCGCGCGATCTACTCCGACGTCATCGGCGGCCGGCCATCCGAGCAGCCACCGTACGCGACGTTCGCCGACGGCCATGACGAGGTCCTCGTGGGCGATGCCGTCGCCGAGAGCGCCCGGCTCGGCCGGTGGGTCGAGGTCGACCGCTCGCCCGCGCAGCGACCCGTCAGCGTGGAGGCATCCTGATGCGACTCGGCTTCCTGACCGCGCCCTTTCCCGACACGCCGCTGATGGACGTGGCCGACTGGGCCGCCTCGGCCGGGTTCGAGGTGCTCGAGATCGCGTGCTGGCCGAAGTCGACCGGTCCGACGCGTCGCTACGCCGGCACGAGCCACATCGACGTCACGAACCTGTCCGCCGATCAGGCGCGCGACCTCCGTGCCGAGATCGAGGCGAAGGGCCTCGCGATCTCCGGGCTTGGCTACTACCCCAACCCGCTCCATCCCGATCCGGCACATCGCGACGAGGTCATCGGCCACCTCAAGCTCGTGATCGAGGCGGCCGAGAAGATGGATCTCCCGCTGGTCAACACATTCATGGGCGGCGACGGCGCCAGGCATCTCGACGACAACTGGCAGAGCGCGTTGAAGATCTGGCCCGACATCGTGTCCTTCGCGAACGACCACGGCCGCAAGATCACCCTCGAGAACTGCCCGATGCTCTTCTCCTACGACGAATGGCCGGGCGGTCACAACATCGCCACCTCGCCGTACATGTGGCGCCGGATCCTCGAGCAGTGGGGCGGCACGATCGGGCTCAACTTCGACCCGAGCCACCTCATCCTCCAGATGATCGACATCCAGCGGTTCCTCAAGGAGTTCGGGCCGCACGTGCTCCATTACCAGGCCAAGGACCTGATGATCGACCGCGACGGGCTGTACGATCGCGGGATCTTCTCGATGGGCATGGGCTGGCAGGTTCCGCGCATCCCGGGCCTCGGTGACGTCGACTGGGGCGTGGTCCACGGCGAGCTGTACCGCCAGGGCTACGAAGGCGACTGCATCATCGAGCACGAAGACCGCCGTTTCGAGGGCACCGACGAGAAGGTCAAGCAGGGCTTCCTGATCGCCCGTGACGTCCTTCGCCCGTTGTGCCATTGAGCCGCTGATGCGACCCACGATCGATTCCCTGACCGAGCGCGACATCGCGAGGACGATCGACCACTCCCTGCTCAAGCCGGAGCTGGACGACGCCTTCATCGAGGACGGCTGCCGGCTGGCTGCCGAATACGACGTCGCCAGCGTGTGTGTGCCGCCGGTCCATGTCCGCAGGGCGGCCGCGCTGCTCGAGGGCACGAACGTCAAGGTCGGCACGGTGGTCGGCTTCCCGCATGGCTACGCGACGACGGAGACCAAGGTCGCCGAGACGCGGCAGGCCCTGGCGGACGGTGCCACCGAGATCGACATGGTCCTCCAGATCGGGGCGCTGAAGTCCGGCCGGGACGCGGATGTGCAATTCGACATCGCCGCCGTCGTCGAGGTCGCCCATGCGGACGCCGCGATCGTCAAGGTGATCTTCGAGAACGCCTACCTCACCGACGACGAGAAGATCCGGGCGTGCCGCCTGACCGAGGCGGCCGGTGCCGACTTCGTCAAGACGTCGACCGGTTTCGCGTCGGGCGGCGCGACCCATGACGACCTCCGCCTGATGCGTGCCAACACGTCCCCGCACATCCAGGTCAAGGCCGCGGGTGGCGTGCGCACGCTGGACGCGTTGCTGGACGTGATGGCCCTCGGCGTCACGCGGATCGGGGCTACCGCCACGAAGACGATCATCGACGACTTCCGTGAACGGAAGGCCGGCCGAGCGCCCGTGCGGACCGGCGCCGCGGGAGGCGGCTACTGATGACCGCCTCGACGGCCGCGCCCGCGGTCGCCTGGATCGGTGCGGCGGGCGAGGTGCTCGAACGTGTCGCCTCCACGCAGGCAGGCCCGCTGGAAGAAGCCAGCCGCTGGTGCGCCGAGGCCATCGCTGCCGGCGGCCTCGTCCATCTCTTCGGGACGGGCCACTCGCGGATCCCGGTCGAGGAGATGTTCCCTCGCTACGGCTCGTACCCGGGATTCAACCCGATCGTCGAGCTGTCGATGACCTTCCACACGCAGGTCGTGGGCGCCAACGGCCAGCGCCAGGCCATGTTCATCGAACGGACACCCGGCCTGGCCGAGGTCATCCTGTCGAACTTCACGTTCGGCGCGGCCGACGCGATGATCGTGTTCTCGGCGAGTGGCCTGTCGGCCGTCCCGGTCGAACTTGCCCGCGGCGCCCGCCGCCGCGGGATCCGCGTCATCGCGGTGACCTCGCTC
>DASTYU010000225.1:0-9676 GCA_035764655.1 Candidatus Limnocylindrales bacterium | reverse complement strand
CGGCCGGCTTCGACCACATTGGCCAGTGACTGGTCGGCAGGTCGACGTAGGTGACGTCCCGCAGCTCGGGCAGCCCGGCGAGGAACGACCACTCCGGGTTCTCATTCGCGTACTGCTGGTAGTCCGCGGCGGTGTAGCCCGTCGCGATGAGGGTGCTCGGGATGTCGTTGCGGGCGTCGTTCCGGAAATCGAATGTGCCACGCAGGACGTTGCCTGGCACCGGCACCGCCCGCTCCCGGAACGTTGCCTTCTGGGCGTCGCTCAGGCCGTCGAGGTTCTCCCCGCCCTCGATTTCCGCCCAGTCAAGCGGCTTCTCGGCACCGGTGAAATCGGCATCCATCGGCGGCTTGCCAGGCGCGGTATCTACGTAGACCATCGCGGCGATCCGCTCGCGGATGCGATCGCTCGCGGCGTAGCCGGCAAAGCCGGACGCGCTGTGGACCGCGAGGACCACCGGTTCGCCCTTGGCCTCGACGGCGTCGATGATGGCGTCGACGTGGTCCCGGAACGTGATGCTCGAACGGTCGGCGTCCTTCGACTCGAGGCCGGGCAGGGTGATCGCCGTGACGTCGCGGTGGCCGTTGGCCTGGAGCTGATCGATGACCTCATCCCATGCCCAGGCGCCGAGCCAGAAGCCGGGCACGAGGATGATCGGCGTGGACGCCATGGGCGGACCTCCTTGGATTTGGCTGGGGGTCGGGAGCGGCACGACCAGCATGGCCCGTCGCGCCAGACCCAACCATCGTGCCGCCTATACCTGACAGGGGCTGCCAAGAATCCCCTGCGACTCAGGTCGCGGGTTCGTCCTCGGTTCGCCCCAGCTTCGAGTGCAGCACCAGGTCGGCGTACTCGCGGTGTCGCCGAATGTACGCACCAATGAACGGGCAGCGCGCCACGACCCGCAGGCGGCGGGCACGGACCTGGTCGAGCACCGTCGACGCGAGCACGCTGCCGATGCCCTGGCCCTCGAACTCCGGATCCACCTCTGTGTGGAGGAATGTGATGACGCCCGGGCGGGGCAGCTTGTACTCCGACAGGGCGACGACGCGGCCGTCCAGCCGGCCTTCGAAGCGGCTCTGCTCGGGGTTGTCGGCGACCACCAGTCGCTCGCGCGGTTCGCTCACGGGACCACGGTACCCCGCGCGGCCCTATCCTTTCTGGCGTGGGCCTCTTCCGTGGACGGGGCCGCCGCAGCCACGCACATCCGCGTTCATCGTCCGGGGGCCGGGGACCGGTACGCCCGCTGACGGTGGTCGCCGTCGTCGTCCTCGTTGCCGCCGTGGCGCTGTTCGGTCTCAATCCGTTCGGATTGGGCGATCGCGCGCCGGGTCTACCCGTGGATATCGCGCTGGACTTGCCCGGCACGGAGACGCCGGGCGGGCCCTCCCCGGCGGCCCCGCCGATCCCCGGCCACGAGGTCTACGGCTTCGTCCCGTACTGGGAGATGGACGGCGGCATCGTGAAGCACGTGGCGGGCGTCGACCTCTCGACGCTCGGGCTGTTCTCGGTCACGCACCGCAGCAGCGGCCGGATGCACGACACCCAGACCGGCTACCGGCGCATCACCGGCGAGATCGGCCAGCGCCTGATCGATGCGGCACGCGACCGCGGCACCCGCGTGGAGATCGTCTACACGAGCTTCGGCGAGGCCAAGAACCGTGCGTTCTACACGAACCCGAAGGCGCAGTCCCGCTGGATCGAAGAGCTCATCACCTTCACCGAGGAACATGGCCTGGACGGGGTCAACGTCGACGTCGAGGGGCTACCCGCGGACCTCGTCCCCGCCTACGGCGGATTCGTCGGGCGACTGCGCGAGGCCCTGCGCGATCGCTTGCCCGATGCCCAGGTGTCGGTCTCGACCGGCGCCGGGCCGCGCGGCGCTGCCATGGCAGCCGCCGCATCACTGGCCGGCGCCGACCGGATCTTCCTGATGGGTTACGACTATCACTTCGCGGGATCGCAGCCGGGTGCCTCGTCGCCGATGGACCGCCTCGATGGCGAGGACCGTGATCTCGTGTGGTCGCTCGACCGCTATGCGTCGCTCGGTGTTCCTCCTGAGCGGACGATCCTGGGCCTCCCGCTGTACGGGATGGTCTGGCCGGTATCCGGACCGGGCATCGGTGCGCCGTCGCTCGGGCGTGGGGACACGTGGGTCCCGCGGCGCAATCTGCGCGTCTTCGAGGACGAGGACTTCGCGCCCGAATACAACACCGTCGAGAGCGTCGAGTTCTACGCGGTCCCCGGCGAGGACGACGGCACCTGGAACGCGGTCTACTACGACTCGCCGCGCAGCCTCGTCCCCAAGCTGGCGCTGGCCAACGACCGTGGCCTGGCAGGCGCCGGCTTCTGGGCGATCGGATACACGCGCGGGTTGCCCGAATACACGGACCTCATCGGCGCCTTCGCGAGCGGCGAGTTGCCCGAGATCGCAGACCTCGCTGAGTAAGGCCCGCAACATAGGTGTGTCCCCGCTGGCCCACGCGCGACTGCTTCCGGTGAGCCTGGCTGCACAACCCGATCGGATCGGTCGCGGCGCTTTCCATGTGGCCACATTCCCATGTACGGAAACTTGGGCCAGATGTGAGCCCGGTTCGGCGGGTGAGGAGGGCCTGAAACGGCGGATTCCGGGCCAGATTCTCACCGGGAGGGAAGTTGGCCAATAAGGGAGCGCTGGAGTTGGCCTAAGTGCCCACGGGTGGGAATTTGGCCAAGCGGGCTGCCGGCGGTGCGCGGCGGGCGCGGCGGGCGCGGCGAGCACAACCGGGCGCGAGTCGGCGCGGCGGGCGTCGAGTGGGTCGGCGACGTATGTGTCCCCCTGCGGCCCACGCGCGACTGCTTCCAGTGAAGCGGAACCATCGCTTGCCCGTTTCCCCGTTGGGCATGTCGGCGAGATCATCACCCTGGACCGTGGTCAGTCCGAAGCAACCAGCGCATCGCCGGCCGATGTCGCCACATGCTCTCGGTAGTTCCGCTTCGTTGGAAGCATTTGCAGATGGACCGGAGAGGGGACGGTGTTCCGCCGCCGAGCGTGATTAGCCCAGGTCGGTCCCGTTCGAACGGATGACCTTGGCGTACCAGCCTGCGCTGTCCTTCGGCGTCCGAGTCAAGGTGTCGAAGTCGACGTGGACCAGCCCGAATCGCGGCCGGTAGCCGAAGCCCCACTCGAAGTTGTCCAGCCAGCTCCACACGAAGTAACCGCGCAGATCGGTGCCGGCGGCGATCGCCTCCTCGGCGACCGCGAAGTGGCGACGCAGGTAGTCGATCCGGCGCGGGTCGTGCACCGCCCCGTCGGCGCCGACGCCCTCCCGGTCGGCCATACCGTTCTCGGTGATGTAGATGGGGATCGGTGGGTACTCGTCGCGCAGCCGGGCGAGCTGCTCGCCCATCGCCTCGGGCACGATGCCCCAGCCCATCTCGGTGACGTCGTCGCCGTCGCGGTGCAAACGCTCGGTCCAGCCGAAGCGTCCCGACGGGTCGACCCGGTACAGCCGGCGCATGTAGAAGTTCATGCCCAGGAAGTCGAGCGGCGCGGAGATCGCCTCGAGATCGCCGCTGACGACGGCATCGCCGAGGCCGGCCCCGCGCTCCTCGAAGAGCTGCTCCGTGTCCAACGGGTAGCGGCCGCGGAACAAGGGGTCGAGGAACCACCGGTTGGTGTACCCGTCGGCGAGCTCGGCAACGCGCTGGTTCTCCTCCGAATCGCCGTCCGGCGAGGCCCGCTGCAGGTCCAGGGTGATGCCGATCCGGCCCGGCAGGCCGAGTGATCGGAAGAGCTGGACCGCGCGCGCGTGGCCCAGCAGCATGTGGTGCGAGGCGCGCACCGCCGCGCCGAGATCCGTGCGGCCTGGGGCGTGCCGGCCGGACAGGTATCCGACAAACGCGGCGACCCACGGCTCGTTGAGGGTCACCCAGTGCGGCACGCGGTCGCCGAGCGCCCCGAACACCGTGGCCGCGTAGTCGGCGAAGTGTTCGGCCGTGTCGCGGCTCGTCCAGCCGCCCTGCCGTGTCTCGAGGGCCTGCGGCAGGTCCCAGTGGTAGAGCGTCACCATCGGGCTGATGCCGCGCTCCAGCAACTCGTCCACGAGACGCGCGTAGAAGTCGATGCCCGCCTGGTTCGGCACGCCGGTGCCGTCGGGGTAGATCCGCGGCCACGCAACGCTGAACCGGTACGCCTGCAGTCCGTGCTCGCGCATGAGGTCGAGGTCCTCGCGCCAGCGGTGGTAGTGGTCGCACGCGACATCGCCGGTGTCGCCGTGCTCGATCATGCCCGGCGCATGGCTGAAGCGGTCCCAGATCGACTCGCCGCGGCCGTCCTCGTTGATCGCGCCCTCGATCTGGTACGAGGCCGTGGCGGCGCCCCACAGGAAGTCGGCGGGAAAGGGCATGGCGATCTCTTCTCCTCGGACGCCGGATCGGGTTGGGCTGGGCCCCCGGACGATAACGCGACTGGCCTCCGTCCGGAGCTGAAAGAGGTCCCCGCTATACTTGCGCGAGCAACATGCGTCGGCTGCCCGTCACTCCCGCCATCCTCTCCGCCTTGCTTGCGACTGCCCTGCTGTCGGGTTGTGCCGCGCCGGTCGAACCTGCCGCACTCGCCGCCGAGCAGCCGGCCCCCACCGCGGCCGCCTCCCTCCCGCCAAACGAGGACGAGCAGGGCCCCGGAACCGCAGACCAGGCCGCGCCCGCGCCCACCGGGCGGGCCGTGCCCCCGTACCCGATCGACGTGCCGCCGACGCTGGTGCCGGACGCTGAGGCCGAACCCGAACCGGCACCCGAGATCGAGGATGGGCCGTTCGCGATGAATCTCTACCGCAAGGGGGACTTCGTCGCCCAGTACACCTTCGAGTGGTGCGTCGGGGCCAGCCTGCAGATGATGCGCAACCTGACCGATGCCAAGGTCACGCGCTCGCGGGCGACCCAGCAGGACTACTGGGAGCTCGCCCGCGACCTGTCGCACAGCCCGTTCGGTGGCGCCAACCCGCGCGGCTGGACGGCTGCCCTCAACGACCTCGGGTACGGGCCGTACAAGCTCGTGTCGGTGCCGAAGTACAAGCAGGCGCTGCGCGTCGCGGCGAGCGCGATGCGCGAGACCGGCCGCCCGGTCGGGCTCGTCATGTGGCGCGGCCGCCACGCGTGGGTGATGAGCGGCTTCACCGCCGATGCCGACCCGCGCAGCGGCGACTTCGACGTAACCGGCGTGCGCGTCCTCGACCCGCTGTACCCGCACGGCAACTCGCTGTGGGGCGCCTCGCCCAAGCCGAATGCGCTGCTCACGCCGGCACGACTCGGTAAGCAGTTCGTGTTCCGCGAGCGGCGGCGGGTCAACCTCGGCGTGCCGCCGGGCTACCTGCTCATCCTGCCGACCACGGACCAGGCGGCCTGAGCTCTAGCGGCCGATCAGCTGGTCCACCGGCGCGAAGTCGTCGCTCAGGAAGGGCGCATCCCCGATGAAGCCCGGGAGCTCGCTGCCCGTCACGATCCGGATCCGCAACGCGGAGCTCTCCGCCGCGGCGGCCAGCGCCTCGGTGTCGATCGGTTCGTGGGACGCCACGATCACCACGTTGCCGCCTCCGCCCGGGCCACCGTCGATGCCGTCGAACGCGCCCGGTCGGGCCACCACGGCCACCGACTCGAAGCGTGACGCGAGCGTCCGCGTCTCCGCGCGAACGAAGGACAGGGCCGGTCCGTCGATCAGGTTCATGACGTAGCGGCCGCCTGGACGCAGCACCCGGTCCAGCTCGCCGAGGAACTCGTCCGTGGTCAGGTGCCACGGCACCGACAGGCTCCCGAAGGCATCGCCCACCACGGCGTCGAACGCGTCGTCGGGCAGCCGCTCCACCGACGGCCGGGCATCGCCCAGCACGATGTCGAGCGACGCAGACGGCTCCAGGCCAAGCTCCTCGACGGCGGTCCGATGGACGATCG
The DNA here is from genome assembly GCA_035764655.1 of Candidatus Limnocylindrales bacterium. Classification (GTDB taxonomy): domain Bacteria; phylum Chloroflexota; class Limnocylindria; order Limnocylindrales; family CSP1-4; genus DASTYU01. The sequence continues at coordinate 3,751 of DASTYU010000225.1, read as the reverse complement.
GGTCGAGTTCGAGGATGGTCTGGTGGCTCTGCGGGTAGGCCGCCGCGAGATGTCGCGGGAAGGTGAACCCGCCACCGCCGAGGTGGAGGCCCTCGAAGTCGCCGCCGGTCCGCTCGGCCACGGGGCGGACGGCGAGGTCGAACCAGCGGATGTAGGCGAACTCGAGGTAGTTCGGGTCGTCCAGGTCGACATAGGCGTGACGCAACTGATCGAGCATCAGGGTGCGCCCGGAATCGCGCGACCCACCCTCGACGACACGGATGCAGTAATAGGCACTCTCGCGCTCGCACGGGTTGGGCACCGCGGCGATGGCCCCCCCGACGACCGCCAATCCGACGAGCACTGCCCCGAGCGTGATGCCGGGGCCGGGCCCGTCATCGGGTGTCACGACCCCGCCGCGCGGTCGGGCCCACCACACCAGTCCGAGGCCGACCACGATCAGCAGCGCGCCGGTGGCGAGGATGATCGTCCGTGTCGGGAACGTGCCGAGCAGGTAGAAGCCGGTCAGGAACGTGCCGCTGATCGCGCCGAGCGTGCCCGCCGCCGACAGGCGGCCCACCAGCGACCCGCTCGTCGCCACGTCGACGATCGTGGCCCGCACGACCATCGGCGCGATGGCCGACAGCGTGGTCGCCGGCAGCACGAAACCGATCGCGGACAGCAGCACGATCGCGCCGATGCCCTCGCCCATGCCGGCGGCTCCCACCGCGTCGACGATCGGGATGGACGCCATCGCGCCGATCCCGCCAAGGATGAACGTCGGGCCGAGGAGCGGCACCGGGCCGTACAGGTCCGCCGCGCGGCCGCCAACCCAGGCCCCGAGGGCGATGCCCGCGAGGATGACCCCGATGATCCCGGTGTACGTGGTCAGCGACACTCCCACATACGGCGCCAGCAGCCGGCCCGCCGCGATCTCGAGGACGAGAACGCTTCCGGCCGACAGGAACGCAAGCACGCCGGCGAACGGCAGACTCAGCCGGCGTGGCGTGGTGGACATGCGCCCATCGTCGCATCCCGGCCGGTGCACCGTCGCACGCCCCGCGACGGGTATATTTCTCGTGCTGGTGCCCAATCGGCCTTCGCCATATCGAACCGTGGAGTCCGCGTGATCGTCCGAGTCTTCACCGGTCGCGTCGCCGCACGCCGTGAGGGCGACTTCAACGCCAACGTGCGTGCCCGCCTCGACCAGATTCGTCAGCAGCCCGGCAACGCCTACGTGAAGTTCGCCCGCAAGATCGAGGGCGACCGCGAGGTCGTGATGCTGATCACGGAGTGGCGCACGGCCGCGGACCTCTACACGTGGACCGCGGGCGAGGTCGACACCCCGCACATGGTCGACCTCGACATGCTGGACGAGTGGCAGGTCGAGCACTGGGAGGCGCTCGACATGACTCCACTGGAGGACGAGCTGCCGCCGTCAGGGCACAGCGTCCCGTCAGGCTAGACAGCGCGGTCGGCGTTCCGGTCGCCGCGATACCGTGCCGCTCGTTTCCGTCAGCCCGGCACAGAGGCGGCGATGATCCGGACCACGCCATTTCATCCGCGGACGAGCGCGCTCAACCAGACCGGTTTGTGGGAGCACTGGTCGAACCATCTCGCGGCGGTTCGCTACCAGATGTCCGAGAAGTTCGAATACTTCGCGATCCGCAACAGCGCCGGATTGTTCGACTCGTCGCCGCTGTACAAGTACCGCATCTTCGGGCCCGACGCGGAGCGCTTCCTGGCCGGCGTCATGGCGCGCGATATCCGTACCTGCGCCCCGGGGCACGCGCAGTACACGGCATGGTGCGACGACCGCGGCTACGTCATCGAGGACGGCGTGATCCTGCGTCACGGGCCGGAGGAGTTCCTGCTCACCGCCGCCGAACCGAACCTGGCCTACTTCGAGGGACTCACCGGCCGCCTCGATGTCGCCATCGAGGAAGTCAGCGACGCCTGGGCCGTGCTCGCGATCCAGGGGCCGCGCTCGCGGGCGCTGCTCGGGACGCTCACCCCGGACGTCGAGTCGCTGCCGTACTTCGGGCTGACCGCCACGAAGATCGGCAAGGTGCCCGTCACGATCTCGCGCACTGGCTATACCGGCGATCTCGGCTTCGAGGTCTGGATCCCGTCGGGCGACGCGCTCAAGGTCTGGGACGCCGTGTGGGCCACCAGCCGCGGCCAGGGCGTGATCCCCATCGGGATGACCGCGCTCTATATGGCCCGCATCGAAGCCGGCCTCGTCCTGCTCGACGTCGACTTCCATTCGTCGCGCTACGCGTGGACCGCTGCCGACAAGACGACCCCGTTCGAGCTCGGCCTCGGCTGGATGCTGCGCGGCCTGGAGACGGACGATCGCCCGTTCATCGGGCGTGACGCCATCGAACGTGAGCTCGCCACCAAGTCGTCGCGCTGGAAGCTGAGCGGGCTCGTCGTCGACTGGCAGGACTACGACCGCATCTACAACGCCGCCGGACTCATCCCGCCCAAGGACCACACCCCCGTCCAGGACGAGTACTACGTCTACGACGACGACCTCAACCAGCTCGGCTATGCGACGAGCCAGATGTACTCGCCGATGCTCCAGCGGCACATCGCGCTCGCGCGCGTGCCGCTCGACCGCACGGCGCCCGGCTCACGGGTCAAGCTCGAGCTGGCGGTCAACCATCGCTACGAGTACTTCGACGCGCACGTCGCCCGGACACCCCTGTTCAACCCCGAGCGAAGGACCGCCTGAGATGCCGAAGACCCCGACGAAGGCCAAGGCCGCGAAGCGCCCCACCCGGGCGAGGGCCAGCTCGAAGGCCGAGCGCAGCTACGACGCGATCGTCATCGGTGGCGGGCACAACGGCCTCACGAACGGCGCCTACCTGGCCAAGGCCGGCCTCAAGACCCTCGTGCTCGAACGCCGCAACCTCGTCGGCGGGGCCGCGATCACCGAGGAGTTGCGCCCCGGCTTCTGGTTCACCACGTTCTCGTACGCGTTGAGCCTCCTGCGACCCGACATCATCCACGAGCTCGACCTGGTCAAGCACGGCTTCATGCCGATCCTGATGCCGACGACGTTCTGCCCCAAGGAGGACGGCGACTACCTGCTGCTCGGCCAGGACCACGGCGAGAACCTCAAGGAGATCGCCCGCCACTCGAAGCACGACGCCGACGGATACGAAGCCTTCAACCACGACGTCAGCAAGGTCTGCCAGGCGATCAAGCCGTTGCTGGACATGGTCCCGCCCGACATCTTCAGCGACGACCCCGAAGAGCTGGTCGCCCTTGCGTCGCTCGGCTCGCATTTCCGCGGGCTCGACAGGAAGGTGCTCCACGACGCCGTAAGGCTGCTGACCGGGTCGGCCGCGGACTTCCTCGACGACTACTTCGAGTCGGACATCCTGAAGGGCTACATGGCCTCGTCGTCGATCATCGGGACGAAGGTCGGGCCGTACTCGCAGGGTTCGGGGCTCGTGCTGCTGTACCACATCCTCGGTGAGCACGACGCCGAATTCGGGGCGTGGGCCTTCCACAAGCAGGGCAACGGCGGCTTCACCAAGGTGCTCGCCCGGGCCGCCCAGTCGTTCGGCGTCGAGATCAAGCTGGAGTCGCCGGTCGACCACGTCATCACGAAGCGTGGCCGTGCGACGGGCGTGGCGCTGGCGGACGGGACGGAATTCTTCGCCCCGGTCGTGGTCTCGGCCCTCGACCCGCGGCGGACGTTCCTCGAGCTCGTCGAGCCGCGCGAGCTGCCGACCGATCTGGTGGAGGCGATCCATCGCTT
>DASTYU010000224.1:0-6869 GCA_035764655.1 Candidatus Limnocylindrales bacterium | reverse complement strand
CGGCCGCCCGAGGTCTTTGAGGCGGTGTTCGCCGAGGTCGCGCAGCGACGTCTGGTCCGGCAGCGCGCTCTCCACGATGCCGGCGGTCGCCTCCGACAGGAGGACCTGCCCGCCGTGGCCGGCCGACATGATCCGCGCCGTCCGGTTGACCGCGGGCCCGAAGAAGTCGCCGCCGCGCGATTCGACCTCACCGGTGTGGATGCCCATGCGGACACGGATCAGGCAGCCGTCGGGCCAGGCTTGTCCGAACAGCGCGAGCTGTGCGGCGACCGCGGCAGTCACGGCGCCGCTGGGACTGTCGAACACGGCCATCAGCCCGTCGCCGGTCGTCTTGACGATCTGACCCTCGGCGTCGGCAATGGCCGCCCTGACGATCGCGTCGTGCCGTTCGAGGGCCGAGCGCATCCCCTCCGGGCGCTCTTCCCAGAGGCGCGTGCTGCCCTCGACGTCGGTGAAGAGGAAGGTGAGCGGCGCGGGCGCACCCGGCGTGGTGGTCGGCGCGCCGGCAGCCTGCTCCGTCAGGTCCATTCCGCTCAGGGTAGCGGCCAAATATCAGCCGGCGTGATCGAACCCACAACTCGACCGCCCAGAAGTGCCCCCGAGGGGCCTGAACGCCCGGGCTGGTAGCCAGATATCGGCCGGAACGCGTTCTTGGCCGCCATCGCGACCGATCTGACCGGTGCGCTCCTGACTTCGACTACGGGGATTGATATCTGGCAGGAACCCCGGTCGCGCAGATGTGCTTGACACCCGGCGCAAGATGCTCGCCAAGGCGCACTCGTCGACGTCGCGACGAGGCACGGCCGGATACGAGGGAATCCACATGCGTCGCCTGGTCGCCCTGCTCGCAACGCTGGGCCTGCTCCTCATGGTCGTCCCAGCGACGGGCGCCGCAGCCTCACCGCAGGGCACGTGGATCGTGCAGCTCCGGAACGGAGTAGATCCCGCTTCCGCTGCTCCCGGTCTCGCCCGACAGAACGGGGGGTCGGTCGGCTATGTCTACCGGCATGCCCTGAACGGATTCTCCTTCCGTGGGTCCGCAGCCGCGGCAGCCGCGCTCGAGCGGAACCCGAAGGTCACGCTGGTGGAGGCCGACGCCCAGGTGTCGCTCGACACCACCCAGACGGGCGCGACCTGGGGCCTCGATCGGATCGACCAGCGCGCGCTTCCGCTCAGCGGTTCGTACACGTACGACCAGACCGGGGCCGGGGTCACGGCGTACATCATCGACACCGGCATCCTGCCGACCCACCAGGAGTTCGGCGGCAGGGCGAGCGTCGGAACGGACCTCGTCGGCGACGGCCGCAACGGCATCGACTGCAACGGCCACGGCACGCATGTCGCCGGCACGATCGGTGGGGCAACGTATGGCGTCGCCAAGGGCGTCGATCTCGTCGCCGTGCGCGTCTTCAGCTGCACCGGCGGAAGCGCGTGGACGACGATCATCGCGGGCATGGACTGGGTGATCGCCAACCACGACGCGGGGGACCCCGCCGTCGCGAACATGAGCCTCAGCGGCAGCGGCAGCTCATCGGTCGACACCGCGACGAACAACCTCATCAACGACGGGGTCGCGACCGCCGTCGCCGCCGGCAACGGCAACATCATCGGGCTCCAGGCGAATGCCTGTAACTACTCGCCCGCGCGCGTTCCCGCCGCGATGACGATCAGCGCCACGGACCGCAACGACCGGAAGGCTTCGTGGGCGAACTACGGCAATTGCGTGGACTGGTTCGCACCGGGCGTCGACATCACCTCCGCCTGGTACAGCTCCACGTCGGCGACGAACACGATCAGCGGCACGTCCATGGCGACCCCGCACACGGTCGGCGCCGCCGCCCTCTACCTGGAAACCCACCCGACGGCATCGCCGGCGGCCGTGCGCACCGCCCTCTACGACGCGACGACGAAGGGCGTCGTGACGTCGTCGAGCACGACGAACAACCACCTGCTCTACAGCCTCTTCTCCGGAGGCGGCGGTGGCGGCACCGCCCCGACGGCCCAGTTCAGCGGCACTCCGACGTCCGGGCAAGCTCCCCTTGCCGTCCAGTTCAGCGACACGTCGACGGGATCGCCGACGTCGTGGTCGTGGAATTTCGGTGATGGAGGGACGTCGAACGCGCAGAACCCGTCGCACACCTACACCACCGCAGGGGTGTACGACGTCACGCTGACCGCAACCAACGCATCCGGCTCGGACCCGGAAGTGAAGACCGGCTACATCACGGTGACGGCGCCGCCGACCGGCGCGATCACGCTCAACGTGAGGCTCTACAAGGTCAAGGGAAATCGGACCGCCGAGCTGACGTGGAGTGGGGCCAGTTCGACGAACGTGGACGTCTGGCGCAACGGAGCCAAGGTCACGACCACCCCCAACGACGGGGTCCACACGGACCTGATCGGCGGCAAGGGCGGCGGCACCTTCATCTACAAGGTCTGCGAGGCCGGCACGACCACCTGCTCGCCGGAGGTGTCGGCCTCCTTCTGAGCCGGCTCAGCTCGGCAACGCGGTCGGCGCCTCGCGTCGGTATGCCGTCGGCGACATTCCAAAGGCGTCACGGAAGCTCTGGATGAAGTGGCTGGAGCTCGAGAAGCCGAGCTCCAGCGCCACGCCTCGCACTTCGCGGCGCGGATCGGCAAGCGCTTCGAGGGATGACCGCAGGCGGAGCTGATTGCGGTACGCGTGCAGCCCGGAACCGGTGTACGCACGGAAAACGCGAGCCAGGTGGAACGGTGACGCGTGCACGGCAGCCGCGATCTCGTGGAGCCCGAGCGGCTCCGCGAAGCGGCGACTCAGCACGATCTTGGCTGCCTCGACCAGGTCCCGGTGATCGACGTTCGTGGCGCGACGCCGAACCTCGCGGCCACCGTTCGCCGCGCGTCGCGCGCCCACCGACTGGGCCAACGCATTACGCAACAGCCGCACCACAGCTTCCTCGGCGAACAGCCGATCCGGTGGCTCGCCGCTGGCGAGGCGTTCCACGAGGATTCGGTGCTCCAGGTGCGTCCGCGCGTCCAGTGGCCCGTCGACGAACGGGAAGCGGAACTCGGACGGATCGCCAAGCACCGGATCGGCGTCGGCTGCGACCTCGCGCACCACGGCGGTATCCGCTCGAATGAACACGCAGTGATCGCCGCGATCGCTGAGCAACCCCCGTCGGTAGATCTCCTGCGAGTTGTAGAAGACGGCGTGGTTCATGTTCGTGACGACGGGCCTGGCCCAGGACTGCGCGATGAGGACGGGTGGTCCGGGAATGACCACGTGGTAGCCCTCGCCCACGCAGTTCTCGGAGCGCCACGCGGGATCGCCGGGAAGGCAGCGGAAGACGCCGAGTTCGAGACCGGGAGCATCGAAGAGCACCCGCACGGTCGGCATGGACGCCTCACGCTTCGCTGGCAGCCACCAGGCTTTGCCGACGATAGTCGACGGCCCAATCGACGGTCCAGCTCGCGCCATCATCGTCGGAGTGCTCCCACGACCAGTGCAGCGACTCCGCGGCGATGTTCGACCAGACCATCCGTTGACGCCGTCCGTCCGAGCGCCGGCGTTCAAGGACCATCCGATCCCCAGCGCGACCGCCGACGAAGTCAAGGTACTGCCCGTCGCTGTCCACCCAGACCTGCCGCCAGCGGCCGATGTCACGGTCGAACACGGACACGCTCATGCCCGCCAGCGGGATCGACGGCCGGCCGTCGAAACGCTCGAGCACGACGTGGTCGTCGAGGATCGACGTGATGACGTTCACGCCGCGGCCGTCCGGCTCCCAGCGCAGGTCCCAGTCCCCGAGCCAGAAGTCGAACTGTCGTGCGGGGTGCGCGTCGACCGCGCGATCCTCGACGGTTGCCACGCTCAGTCCGCTCCGGCGATGACGTAGACCGTCTGACCGGTCGCAGCCGAGACGAGCAGATCGGGCAGCCCATCGCCGTTCACGTCGCCGAGGCCAACGGTATCGAAGCCGAAGTTCTCGCCGCGCGTAGTGCTCGTGATGGTTCGCAGGACGGTTCCGGTTGCGCCGGAGAGGAGCGTGACCTTGCCGGCCCCACGACCGCCATCGCTGCTCGTGTAGTGGCCGATCGCCAGGTCCTGCGTGCCATCGCCATCGACGTCATCCGCCTCACGCCCTGGCCCAACGCCCTCCTTGTTGCGATAGCCCGTCCACGTGATGAGCGGTGTTCCGTCCGTGCCGTCGAGAACGAACCCGCGGCCAGTCCCTTGTCCGCGCACACGATCGGCGTAATCCGCGGCGTACACGTCGGGCGTGCCGTCGCCGTTGAGATCCTCCAGCCCCGCCACGAAGAAGGACCCGAGCTCTTCACCGCTCTTCGGAGCCCCGAAGTGCCAGAGCTGCTCCCCGGTTGTGGAATACGCATACGCGGCGCCGTTGCCCTTGGGATCGGTGTCACGCGCCCCCACCACGAAATCCCGTCGGCCGTCGGCGTCGAGGTCACCCGCGAGGTCGGTGGCCGTGCCGAACAGCCCGCCGGCGACCGGGCCGTCGATGACGCGCAGCGAGGCGAAGTCGTCGCCCGAGAAGACGTGGACGCGGCCCGAGTCCGCACCCTCGCCCGTATCCGTTCCCGGGGCGCCGACGAGGAGGTCCGCGGCTCCGTCCCCGTCCACGTCGCCTGCGCTCGCGACAGCGGCTCCCATGCGGTCCCCGAGGGCTGCACCTTCGAAGCGGTGGATCACGGTGCCGTCGATCCCGTTGAGCAACTCGACGGCGCCATTCGCGGCGGTATTGAGGTCGCCGACCAGGACGTCGCTGATGCCATCCCGGTTGGTGTCGCCGGCATCCGCGATGGCGTAGCCGTAGTAGTTCGGGCCTGTGCGTTCGACTGTCCAGATCTCGGCACCCGATGCGCCCGAATAGGCGGCCGCAAGACCGCCTGTCACGCGGTAGGGATCACTCAGGAGGAAGTCGGTGATGCCGTCGCCGTCGACGTCCGCCAACTCGCTGACGGCCCAGCCGAAGTAGACGCTCGACGCGTCGCCGTGGACGACGGCAAGGACGTCCACGTCCTCGACGAAGCCGTCCGCGGCAAGGACCGGGGTGGCAGCAAGCACGGCGGCGGCCACCACGGAGGCTGCCGCGGCGAAGCGCGTGGTCGGGTGTCGATGGGCAGCCATGCTCGTTCCTCCGTCTCTCCCCGGCGGATCGCCGGACGCAGGAACGGAAGGCTAGGCAGCCTGGCCTCGGCCGGATTCCAGAATCGTGCTCGTTCGGTCGTGTATCGCTACACGGGCTGCGGGATGAAGATCAGCAGGCTCCACCCGGCGAGGCCGCCGATGGTGACGAGACGGCCGGCCACCGGCCAGCGAGCTCGCCACACGCGCAGGCCGAGCAGGACGGGCATAAATAGCAGCCAGGCGATGCCCTGGACGATCAGGGGCCGGCTGCGGAGCCATCCCCAGGCCTCGTCGAGGCGTACCCGATCGCGCACGAGAGCGACTCCGAACGCGGCCCACAGGATTGCGAAGATCAGCAGCGCCACGCCGCTCGAAACGAGGATGGGGACGAGACTCGCCAGCGGCACGACGACCACAGTGACGATTGCTTCGACGACGGTTTCCACGTGAATGCCTCCGGTTCAGCGCCTACACGACCGGCTGGGATTGCGGCGTGCCTTCTGAGCGCGGGACGAACACGAGCAGGTTCCAGGCGGCGATGCCGATGACGACCACCAGCCGAATGAGGACCGGCCAGTCCGTGCCCCAGACCCACAGGCCGGCCATGACGGGAAGAAACAGCAGCCACACGACGGCCTGGACAGGCAGGGGAAGTTGGGCAATTGACTGCCATGCCTCATCGAGCGCGCCCGGGTTCGTCACCAGCGCTGCACCGAAGCCGACCCACAGGGCGCCGTAGAGGACGAATGCGACGCCGCTCGAGACGAGGCGCGGGATCACGCCCGTGACCGGCACGACCACCCATCTGACGAGGGCGTCGATCGAGGTCCCGATCAGCTTGCCGAAGGTATCCATGGCGTCCTCTCCGCAGTTGCGTGGGACGCTCGTACGGTGTATTATTACCATACACTGTACGGGAATGCAAGAGGGAATTTGCCACGATGACGCCCGAAAGGACCGAACCGCACATCCCGGCGCCACCGTGGTCATCGGCACGTCCTCGCCGGCGCGCCCGAAGCGCGCGTCCCCCACTCGATCGTGAGCAGATCGCGACGGCCGGCCTCCGTATCGTCGACCAGGAGGGCGCGGACGCCCTGTCGCTGCGCCGCCTCGCCGACGAGCTCGGCGTCGCGCCGATGTCGATCTACTGGCACGTCAAGGACAAGGCGGAGCTGCTGGAGCTCATCGGTCACCAGGTCTTCGCAGAGATCGAGATTCCGCCGCTCAGCGGCGACTGGCGAGATCAGCTGCGCGACCTCCACCGCGCGATGCTCGCCGGCGTGCTCCGCCATCCGAACGCCACCGACATCCTCATCGGTCGCGCGCGTTACGGCCCGGGCGGCCTCGCCCTGTTCGAGCGGATCCTGTCGATCCTGCTGGCGGCCGGGTTCTCGCCCGAGGCCGCCTTCGATGCCTACTCGTCGCTGTACCTGTTCACGCTCGGGTTCACCGCGACTGCCGGGCGCAGCCCGGAGTTCCGGGAGATCCAGCGGCAGGGCGTCCTCTACCTCGGCACCCTTCCCGAAGACGAGTTCCCCGCCATCCGCGCCGTGGCGCCGGTGATCGGTCGTCGATCACTGGACGAGCAGTTCGAGCTCGCCCTCGACGTGGTCGTGGAGGGGATCGCCGCTCGCCTGACCTAGCGAGTCGATCCAGACCTCGCAGCTCCCGGCGACCTCCTCCCACCCTTCCTGGGCGATGATCCAGTGGGTCCGTCCGGGAAACGACAGGAAGTCCGTGC
>DASTYU010000223.1:0-14668 GCA_035764655.1 Candidatus Limnocylindrales bacterium | reverse complement strand
CTATGGCGAAACCTGGGTTCAACGGCGCACCCTCGTCGCTTGCGGACGTCCCGCCGGGTCGAACCATTGAGGTGACCCGCATCGGAGCCGAGGAAGCCGTTCTGCTCGCCCACGGCATCCGAACCGGAGTCCGGCTCATGGGTGAGGGCGACGCGCCGTTCAGGGGTCCGCGGATCGTGCGGCACGGCGCTGCGCGGATTGCCATCGACCGGCGCCTGGCCGGGCACATCCGAGTACAGGCAATTCCCGACGCAACCCGGAACGCAGACCGATGAGCGCGTCGCAGGCAGTCGCGGGCTGGAGGACCGGCGACGTCGCATCGACGGGAGTGCGGACCGACCGCCCGCCGGTCGTCGCGCTCGTCGGCCGGCCCAACGTCGGCAAGTCGACGTTCCTCGCGGCCCTGACCGGCCGCTACGAAGAAGCCGCCAACGCGCCCGGCACGACGGTGGATCCGTTGCGGCGCGAGATCTCGCTCAACGGGCGGCCCGCGATCGTCGTGGACCTGCCCGGGGCGTACTCGCTGGCCGATCGAAGCGACGGCCTGCCGCCCTTCTGGCAGCTCCTGACGGAAAGCCGGCCGGACTCGATCCTCGTCGTCGTCGATGCCGGCGACCTGGCCGCGCACCTGCCGCTGGTGCTCGCCTGTCGCGACCTGGATCTGCCGATCGTCGTGGCAGCGAACCTCGCCGACGAGGCCGCGGCGCACGGCATCGAGCTCGACCTCGGCCGGCTGTCGCAGCTGCTCGCGGCTCCCGTCCACCGGACGGTGGGCCGCCGCGGCACCGGGGTTCGCTCCGCCTTTGCCGATGCGATCCGGCTGGCGGAGCGCCGGGCCCGCACGCCTTCCGCCTCTGACGTCCGGGCCTCTGCCGCGATCCCGCCATATCCCGCCCAGCTGGTCATGACGGTCGGAGCCATGGCGGATCGTCTGCGGGCCGGGTCCGCCGACGGCTCCGTCCACCTCGATCCGGACCTCCGTGCTGCGCTCGACGACGGCCGGCTGCGACCGCTCGCGGCGGCCACGATCAGCAATGCCGCGCGACTCGAGCCGGAGCGGTGGGCGGTAGCGGCCAGCTGGACCGCTGAGGTCGAACGCAGCCCGGCGAGAAGGCGTACCACGGCGGATGCGCTGGGGCGTCTGGTGACCTCGCCCAGACTCGGCCTGCCGATGTTCGCCGCGGTCACGCTCGGTGCCCTGTCGCTGACGATGGTCGTCGGGACGCGGCTCGCCGAACTGCTCACCACTGCCTGGTCGAGCGTCGCCTCACCGGTTATCAGCGGCGCCGTTGAACTCCTGGTGCCGTTCCCGCCGATCGCGAGGACCCTGCTCTGGGCGCTCGACTCCGGGCTGCTGGCGATGCTCGCGGTCGGCATCCCCTTCGTCCTGACCTTCTACGTCGTGATCGCCGTGCTCGAGGACTCCGGCTACCTCGCGAGCACCGCGGTGCTGTCCGATCGCATCTTCAACGCCCTGGGCCTGCCCGGGCGGGCCGCCGTGCCCCTGCTCGCGGCGACGGCCTGCAACGTGCCCGCCATCTACGCCACCCGGGTGCTCGCCAGCCGGCGTGAACGGCTGCTGGCGTCATTCCTCGCATCGCTCACGCCGTGCTCGGCGAGCTCCGCGGTCGTCATTGCCGCGCTCGTCCCGTTCGTCGGGCTGACCGCGGCGCTCCTCGCATTCGGCGTGATTGCGCTGGTCACGATCGGGGCCGGCATCGCTGCCAATGCGATCATCCCGGGCCGCCAGTCGCCGCTCGTCCTCGAGCTGCCGCCGCTTCGGCTGCCGATCGCCCGGCAGGTGGGAGCCAAGGCGTGGCATCGCTTCCGCGCGTTCGTCGTAACCGCGACGCCGATCATGCTTGCCGGATCATTGGTGATCGGCGCCTTGTACGAGTCGGGGGCCACCGGCGCGCTGCAGGCGCTCCTCACGCCGGTGTCGAGCGGTCTGCTCGGCCTGCCGCCGGTCGCGGGCATCGCGCTGGTGCTGGCCGTCCTGCGCAAGGAGCTCGCGCTGCAACTGCTGCTCGTCCTGGCGGTCGCCGAATACGGGTCGGCGGCCACGAACCTGTCGACGTTCATGGCACCCGGCCAGCTGTTCGTCTTCGCCGTCGTCACCGGGTTGCTGGTGCCGTGCGTCGCGACGATCGGCGCGCTCACTTCCGAATTCGGACGACGCGACGCGCTCCTGGTCAGTGGCGCGACGCTGGCGACCGCCCTCGGCAGCGGAGCCGCTCTCGCGCGGATCGTCGGGATCGCCTGAGCCGTCACGTCGCCAACACCGGGCGCTCGCCGTAGCCGTAGCGCACTCATTCGTGCTGTGAGCACGAAGGGGTGCGCAAAGCGTTCGTGGTGCCTCCGCTTAGGCGCCCGCGACCCGCTCGGCACGAATGGGCACGCTGCGCCGTTGGATTAGCCAGTCGTTTCGGCCGTTGTCGCCGGCCGGTGTGCTTGGAGCACGAATGGGCACGCTACGCCGTGTCTCAGGCAGTTCAGCGTCGCCAGGACCGAAACCGCGTGCAGCCCTTCCTACGTAGTTGCAGACGCAATCACTTTGGCGCAGCGGCGCCAGGAAGGAGTCCTGTTTTGCGGTTTCATGGCCATCTCCTGAAGGCTCTCGCGCTCGCATCGATCGTCGCCATGGTGGCGGTCGCATGCTCCGAGGCCGCAGGTGGCAACGCCGACGGGGAGACGATCGCGATCGCCAGCCCGGCCGACGGCGCCACGGTTTCCATTCCCTTCGACGTCCAGCTCGAGTCGAGCGTGCCGATCGGTGCGCCCGAGACGGGCAACCACCACGCCCACCTGTACTTCGATACCGACACCAACGCCGCGGACTACGACATCGTCTACAGCACCACCTGGCAGGTGACGCGCGATCTCGCGCCGGGTGAGCACACGATCATCGTGGCGCTCGCCAACCCCGACCACTCGCTCGCGGGGCCAACCCAGGAGATCCACGTGACGGTCTCCGCGGACGGCGGTTCGGGCGGCGGGGGAGCACCGGCGACGGCAAGTCCGGCGGCTCCGACCTCGGACCCCGGCGGGTTCCCGTACTGAGCCATCCGCCATGCGTATCGAACGCTATCCGCAGTCGGCGCGACGGTTCCACACGGCGATCTACGCCGTGACCCTTCTGCTCCTTGCGACCGGCTGGTGGCTGCTGGCCGGCCGCGAAGGGCAGCCGTCGCCGATCGCACAGCTCACTGGGATCGCCGATGCCCGCCTCCACGTGTGGCTTGGCTGGGTGCTGGTCATCGTCGCGCTGGTGCCCTTGCCCTTCGTGCTGCGCGGAATCGGGACCTTCGTCCGCGAGACCGCCCGCTTCGACCGTGGTGACGCGGGCTGGCTGGTTCAGCTGCCCGTCGCCGCGTTCACCGGCCGGTTCCGGCGGCACCAAGGTCACTTCGATCCCGGGCAGCGCCTGGCCAACGTCGCGATCGTCGGCCTGCTCATCGCGCTCGTGGTGAGCGGTGTCGGGCTGGTCCTCGTCCACTCGGGCCCGCTGTTCGCGGCGCTCAACCTGGTCCACCGCCTCTCGACGATCGCCTTCACCGTCGTCATCGTCGGGCACATCATCGTGGCGGCCGGGATCCTGCCCGGCTACCGCGGCGCGTGGCGGTCGATGCACCTCGGCGGGCGGCTGTCGCTCGACACGGCCCGGCGGCTGTGGCCGGGCTGGACGGAGCGCAACATCGAGCGCGCGGTCAGCGAGTCGCCAGAGCGACCTCCGGTGCAACCCGGGCCGGGCGTTCGACGGACGCCACGAACGCGCTGAGTCGCGGGTTGACGATGTCGGGCCGGTGCAGGCCGAGCAGGTGCCCCACGCCGGGGATCACCGCCACGCTGCAGTTCGGCATGAGCGCTCCCGCCCGCTCGGCTGCTGCGGTCGGGCTGTAGATCATCTCCCGATCCCCGAGCAGCACCATCGTCGGGCAGGCGATCCGCGCGAGCTCATCGTCGGGCAGCGACGAGGGGTAGATCCCGGCCCGGTCGTAGCGGAAGCCGGCGACGCCGAGCTCCATCTGGCGCACGATCCGCGGATCCGGCAGGGACCCGCTCATCATCCCCTTGAGCCCCGGCTTGACCGTCGCCGGGAGCGGCAGGAGGCTTCCCGTCCGAATGAAGAGGTTGGCGAGGAATGCGAACGGTCTCAGCGTCGCCGCCGGCGCGAGCAAGGCGAGCCCCAGGACCCGATCCGGGTGGTGGACGGCCAGGTTCGCCGCCTGGAACCCGCCGAAGGACGATCCAGCGAAGATCGCCCGGTCGATCTCGAGCGCATCGAGGGTTGCCACGAGCCATCCGGCAGCGTCTTCGCGCGAGTGGATCGCGGCGGCCTGCCGTGACAGGCCGATGTCGCCCATGATGTCCAGCGCGTAGAGCCGATGGGTTCGACCCAGTTCGGACGCCTGTGGGTACCACTGGATTGCCGACAGCGAGGCCGCGTGGATCAGCACGACCGGCTCGCCCCCCGCCGCGCCCGACACGAGCACGTGGGTGTCGCCGTACGGCGTCGTCACGTGGCGCGACTCGACGGGCAGCGGCCACAACGATAGCGACGCCTTGTAGGCGCGTTCGTACGCCACCCGCGAGTCGGGATCCTTCCAGTGCGACAGCCCCATGGACTCGCTCCTCAGAGGCCAAATGCGCGACGAACTGTCGCGGGAAGCAGCGAGACGATCAGTGACGCCGCGATGACCACGACGAGTGCGTACGCGCTGACCCAGGTTCCCAGCAGCCAGACGACCGCCATCCCCACCAGGAGCACCAACCCGATCGCCAGCGCGGCGGGCCACGCCCAGGCGCGCGACCGCCACAAGCCACGCGCGGTCAGTCCGGCGGCGATCCCGATCGCGACGCAGCCCGCGCCGAGGATCGTCTCGGTCGCGAGTACGAGCGGCGTCGCGTCGCCGACCCGGTCGGCCAGCCACGTGCCGAGCACGATCAGGTAGGGCCCGACCATCAGCCCCGCGACGGCCACCACGCCGAGCAGCGCGACGGCCAGCGCAACGCCGAGCGGGTGCGACCGGGCGTTCGGCTCCGTACGGGACGGGGCCGCGGTGCCATGCAGGACGGTCCCCATTCCTCGGCCCTCCTCAGCGCTGGTGACGCGATCAAACGACAGCGGTGCAGCCGCGGGGAGGGCCGTTCGGCCCGATCCGGCCGGTGGGGGCGGCACCCCGCCGGGACGCCATCTGTCCTTCGGATTCGGAACGAGCTTTCCAGCGCGCGGTGTGGCGGCCGGACTGCCAGGAGGCTAGACTGGCCTTCTCCCGAGCGGGAGTAACTCAGTTGGCAGAGTGTCTGCTTCCCAAGCAGAATGTCGCGGGTTCGAATCCCGTCTCCCGCTCCATCCCCTCGTCAGTCGCGATGCGACACAAGGCTACGTCCCACGCCCATGGCACGCCGCGTCACGCTCATCCAGGCCTCATGCTCGAGGGCAGCGCGCTCCGCGGCGTTCATCCGGGGCGTTCATGCTGAACGCCACGACGTGGAGCGGCCGCGACCTCGCTAGGGGGCGTCCTTCTTCGAGACGACCGTGAAGGGCCGCATCATGTCGTGCTCCTCGTGCTCGAGGATGTGGCAGTGGAGCACGTACGTTCCCGTGTAGCTGTCGAACCGCATGATCACGCGGGTGACCTCGCCCGGCGTCGTCCGGACCGTGTCTTTCCAGCCGGCTTCGTTCGCCTCGGGGGGACGCGCCGCGCCGGTGAGAACGAGCTTGCCTCCGGCGTCGTAGATTGGCCTGCCCATCGCGTCCCTGGCGAACGGTTGGCGGTCGAGGATCTGGAACTGGACCAGGTGGACGTGCATGGGGTGCGTTCCAGGCGTCGCGTTGATAAACCGCCAGACCTCTGAGGTGCCACGAACGGGGAACTCGGTGACAGGGTCGTGGTAGCCCTTGCCGTTGATGGTCAGCTTCATCATGTCGGCCATCGAGTTCGTCATTCCCGAGCCACCCATCATCCCGGTCATGTCCATGCTCAGGACGAAGTCGCGCGTGGCGGCCGCCTTCCCGGGGTTGGGGCGTTCGATGACGTTGAGGCTGGCCGGGACTTGGCTCGTGTCGCGTGACGAGAGCGGTTTCGTGACGTTGAACAGCATGATGTCCGGTAGCGAGGAGCCGCCCATCGGCTCGCCGGCCGTGCCGCACGGCGTCATTGCGCCGTCCATTCCGCCGCCGCCCGTTCCGCCGTCGCCCATCACTCCGCCGCCGACGGCTTCGTTGCGCAAGAGAATCGACTGGCCAGCCAACGCCGAGAAGTCGACGACGACGTCGGCCCGCTCGCCGGCACCGAGGGTGAGCTTGCGGGGCACAGTGACCGGTGCAGCGAGGAGTCCACCATCCGTTCCTACCTGAACGAACTCTGGGCCCAGGGCCGCGCCGGGGCCGAACGTCCCCGCCGCGTCGCTCTCAAAGAGCGACAGGCTGTAGGAGCGCGTGTTCGAGCCGTTGAGGATCCGGAAGCGATAGCGCCGTGGCTCGATGTCGAGGTACGGCCAGACCTTGCCATTGACCAGCGCGGTGTCACCGAAGAAGTGGCACTGCCAGTCAGTCGGATAGGCGAGCTGGCCTTCGGAGGTGAACGAGCGGTCCTGGATCACGAGCGGGATCTCGAACGCACCCTCCGGCAGCTTCGCGCGTTTCTCGTTGTTGTCCCGGAGCAGGTAGAAGCCGGCCAGCCCTTCGTAGACGTTGAGCCTCGTGATGCCGATCGCATGGTCGTGGTACCAGAGGGTCGCGGCTTGCTGGGCGTTCGGGTAGGCGTATGTGCGCTCCGACCCTGGCTCGAACCAGCGGTCCGGCCCACCGTCAACGCCCTCCGGCACGTTGCCGCCATGGAGGTGCGGCGAAATCGCCGTCGGAACGTGATCGGCGGCGCCCATGATCGAGGGGTCGATCGGCAGGAGCGGCGTTGACGGGAGAGCGTTCCGCCACGTCACGGCAATGGGCCGGCCCCTCGTGGCCTCGATCGTCGGGCCGGGATACCCACCCGAGCCGGGCCGCCCCGATCCGTCGTCGAACCCGATAACGCGTGTGTCGGCGGGCATGTCCCGGTGGAGCCGCTGGTCGAACTGGCGCGCCGTGAGCGTGTATTCGGTGACGCTGGAACTGACCGAGGTTGGCTCGGCCGCTAGCGGGTGTGGCAGGGGATCGACGAACTTCGTGAGACTCGAAGGATCGAGCGGTTCTGCCGTGGCGGCGTTGGTGGCCGCTGGCGTGCTCCCATGAGAGGCGAGGACTCCGATGCTGACGATCGCCGCCATGACGACTCGTGGAACGCGCTGCATCTCGATCACCCCCATCCATCCGGTGGATCAGCGAACCGTAGGCGCGGCCCGGGCGTGGCCTACAGGGCCGATCGGCATGCGCACATCGGTTCATGTGTCACGCATTGATCGCCCCGGTGCCGTCGTCCCGCCCCGACACTCCTGGCCGGCCCGGTCTGATCAGGGCGTCGAGCGAGGTCAGTCGGCGGCCACCGCGCTGAACAGCGGCGCGCCCAGCGCGCCTGCATCGACCTCGATGCCGAGGCCCGGCCCATTCGGGACCGGGCCGAACCCGTTCCGGGAGCGGGGCGCGTACCCAGCGATGTGCTCGAGGGTCCAGTCGTTCATGAACGAGACCGCGAACAGCGCGTCGGGCGGCGTGCCTGCGGCGAGGTGCGCCACCGCGGCCGTGACGATGTCCCCACCCCAGCTGTCCTCGATCATGAGCCGGATGCCGAGCTCGACCGCGACGTCGCGCATGAGGCGCGCGGGCAGTAGCCCTCCCACGCGGCCGATCTTGAGGTTGACCTGGTCCATCGCGTCCAGGCTCGTCGCTCGCACCAGGGTCGGCAGGTCCACGATCACCTCGTCGAGCACCATCGGCAGGCTCGTCAGGCGCCGGACTGCGAGGCACTCCTCGAGCGTGGGGCAGGGCTGTTCCAGGCGGAAGCGCTGGGCACCTTCCAGCAGCCGGGCCGCCATGATCGCGTCCTGGCGGCGCCAGGCGCCGTTGGCATCGCCCGTCACCGCATCCCCTCGGCCCGTGGCCTCCAGCACGGCGAGGACGCGTGCCGCATCGTCGGCCGGATCGGCGCCCAGCTTCGCCTGGAAGCGCCGGATGCCAGCTTCGCGCTCGCGCACCACGAACTCGACCATCTGCGCCGGAGGCCCGAGCGGGATGGCCACATACAGCGGCAGAGCCGTCTGAAGCGCTCCGCCCAGCAGCGCAGCCACCGGCTGGCCGACGAGCTTGCCGAAGGCGTCCCAGCACGCGACGTCGAGCGCACTCTTGGCGTACCCGTGCCCCCGCAGCCGCCCGTCCATGCGCCGGTGGATGTCGGCCAGGTTCGTGGCATCCGCCCCGATCAGTGCCGGCGCGAGCTCCCGGAGCGCCGCGCGTGCCCCCTCGCTGAAGGCGGGCAGGTACGTGCTGCCCAGCGGACAGGTCTCGCCGAACCCCTGGGCCCCGTCGCGGGTTGTGACCCGCACGACCGTACTCGGCAGACGCCGCACTTCGCGCCCGCCCGACATGATGTAGTCCCCGTGGGCGTACGTCAGCTCGTAGCCGAAGACGTCGATACGCTCGATCGTTGCCCCGGTTTCTGCGCCCACTGACGCTACGGTACCGTCCGCGGGGGCGCGCCGCGCGACGGCCATGATCAGCTCGAGAGCTCACTGATGAGCTGCGCCAGCTGTCGGGGATCGGCCACCCACCCGTCCGCCCCGAGCCGTTGGGCCGTCGCCTGATCCGACACGGCGAAGCCTCCGGCCACGATGGCCGCATCTCGGTTGGACCGGCGCGCAGCCGCCACGAGCCGGGCGGCGCCGGGCAGGCGCGCCGCGCTGACGACGCTGATGACCACGGCGCTCAGGTCGTCGCGTGCGGCCATCGCCGTCTGGAGCGACTCCGGCGGGGTGTCGGGACCCAGGTTGAGGACCTCGAAGCCCGCCTGGGACAGGATGTCGGCGAGCATCGCGACGCCCAGTCCGTGGCGCTCTCCGGCCGGCATCGCCACGAGAACGGTGCCGCGGTGCCGGCCCCGCCGACGGAACCGCGGTCCCATGCGGCCGACGATCGAGGCTGCCACCCCACTGGCGAGGTGCTCGTCGGCAATCCCGATCTCGCCGCGCTCCCAGGCGCTGCCGATCTCGTGAAGCGCCGGCCCGAGGAGCTCCACGTACACGTCCTGCGGCTCGACCCCCGAGGCCATGGCGGCTTCCACGACCTGCCACGACCCGGCACCGTCGCCGGCCAGCATCCGCTGCTGCAGGCGCATGACCCATGGAGCTCGGCGCCTGCGTGGCGACGCCGACGTCGACGTCGACGTGGGCGTGGCCCCGGCCGGCCGGTCCTCGGCGGGATCGGTGGAGCGCTGCCCGGCGAGGTCCGCCGGTTCGATCCGCCAGGAGCCGCCGACCTTGTGCGCCGGCAGCATCCCGAGCCGAACGCGGCGGTAGACCGTCATGTAGTGCACCCCGAGGCGGTTCGCCGCCTCGTGGAGGGTCAGCAGCTCATCGCCCGGGGTCTTGGCTCGAGCGGCCATCAGCTGCGCACCACAGGCTCATCGTGCCACGCTGCGCTGGCCATCATCAGCCGGCCAGCGTGCCTGCGAAGACCTGCCAGGCAAGGGCCGACTTGGCGACCAGGCTGAGGATGAAATAGGTTCCCTCGCCGAAGGCGTAGGAGCGCCAGCGGCCAAGCCGCCGGTACTGCAGCCACATGTTGATGGCGAAGATGTTGAAGAAGATGAACAGCGAAACGAAGATCGCGTAGACGAACGCAGGCGGCTCAGCGGCGCTGCCCGGCGACACGAGGTACACGCCCACAGCGAGCCACGGGGCGATGCCCACGACGCAGCCCATCCAGAACGGCCACAGGGAGCCACCCGGCTTCTCGTAGCGCTCCTGCACGGCGCCGAAGAAGATCATCGCCGCGTTGGCCGCGAAGATGCCGATCAGGGCGGCGATATCGCTGATGCCGGTGAGCATCGCGATGAGCACGATCATGATCGACGACGACAGCGAGTACTCCGCCCAGCGGAAGTAGTTGTGCTGAGCTTCGAGCCCCGCGATGTATCGCCCGAACACGCCCGGCGCCGACACGAGCCAGTGGAAACCGGCCGATAGCAGCAGGAAGAGCGCGACGCCCCAGGCGACCGAAACCTCGAACAGCGTGGTTGGGGCATCCGGCGGGGTGCCGGGCGGGCCTGCCAGGAAGCTGGCCGTTACCGGCAGCGCGAAGGCGGTGGCCAGGGCCAGGACGCCAACGGCCTGGATGGCGTGAACGAAGCCAAGGCCGATGTTCCAGCGGCGCAGTGAGCTGGCGTTGGTAGTGGAGGCGGGGGTGCCTGTGTCGGTCAACACAAGGCTGCTGGCAGTCATTGGAGTGAGCCTTTCGTGATGGAGGGATGGCGACCGGCGGACCGGGCCATCCCTCCTGCGACTGCGGGAAGTCGTGCGGTCAGCTGCTCGGGGGCAGGATGACCTGGTCGATCACGTGGATGACCCCGTTCGACGCCATGACATCAGTCGCGACGACCTGGGCGGCATCGTTGAGGTACACCGTTCCGTCCTGGACGGCGATCGCGATGGGCGAGCCCTCGACCGAGTCGGCGGAGGTGAGGTTGACGACGTCGTCCGCCTTCACGGCGCCCGGGACGACGTGGTAGAGGAGGACCTGCTTGAGTGCCTCGGGATCAGCCAGCAGGCTGTCGAGCGTGCCTTCCGGCAGGGCCGCGAAGGCGTCGTCCGTTGGAGCGAAGACGGTGAACGGGCCGTCGCCCTGGAGCGTCTCGACGAGGCCGGCAGCCTGGGCGGCAGCAAGCAGCGTCGTGAACGTGCCGGCGCCGTCGGCCGTGGCGACGATGTCACCAAGCTCGGCGCTCGGTGACGCGGCTGGCATGGATGGGGCGGAGGTAGCCGGGGCCGCCGTGGACGGGGCCGCCGTGACCGGGGCCGGCGTCGGTGACGCGGCCGAGCTGGTGCACGCGGCAAGGACGACGGCGAGAGCCGCCGGGGCCAGGATCATGAAGCGCTTCATTCGACTGATCTTCCTTTCGTTCGTCCGGTCGGGACGGTCATCTCAGGCTCAAGTTCGAGCCTCGACAGTATTTAGTACTAAACTCGTGCTGTCAAGTCCCAGGAAAGAGCGACTCAACCGGCCGCCACGTCCGCGATCGAGGCGGTAGGCTGTCCAGATGGCTTCGTATTCCTGGGTCGAGGCGGCCGAGCGGGCAGGCGTTCAAGAGGCCTTCCTCGCCGAGCTCGTGGAACTCGGGATCATTGCGCCGGAGGAGCCCGATCGTTGCTCGCCGGGTGACGTGCGTCGCGCGATCATGGCCAGATCGCTCGCGGACGCCGGGATCCCGCTCCCTGGTGTCGCAGCGGCGATCCGGGCGGGCTCGGTCTCGCTGGACTTCCTCGACACGCAGGCGTACGAGCGGTTCTCGGCGCTCTCCAGCGAGACCTTCAGGCAGGTCAGCGCCCGGACACGGGTTCCGATTGAGCTCCTGACGATGATTCGCGAGGCGATCGGGCTCGCACAGCCTTCGCCAGACGACCTGATGCGCGACGATGAGCTGGCAGTCGTGCCCTTCATCGAGCTGCAGTGCGCGCTGGGGTTCCGGCCCGTCGCAATCGAGCGCCTGCTCCGCGTGCAGGGCGACAGCATGCGTCGGATCGCGGAGCAGGAGGGGGCGTGGTGGGTTTCGGAGGTCATCACCCCGGCCATGGCGGCCGGCAAGACCACCGAGGAGATGGCCAATCCCGAGCTCGCGGTCCAGACAGCCCCGCTCTCCGAAGCAGCCATCCTCGCCATGTATCACGCCCAGCAGGCCCGCGTCTGGACGGCAAACATCATCGAAGGCCTCGAGGTGGTGCTCGCCCAGGCGGGATTGCATAGCCGCCTTGAGCAGCCGCCCGCCGTCTGCTTCCTTGACATCACGGGCTACAGCCGGCTGACCCAGGAACGCGGCGACGACGCGGCCGCCGAGCTTGCCGCGACGTTCTCCCGGCTCGTGCAGCGCAGCTCCGTCCAGCGCGGCGGCAAGCCGATCAAGTGGCTCGGCGATGGGGTGATGCTCTACTTCCGCGATCCGAGCCCCGGCGTGCGAGCCGCGTTGGAGATGGTGGATTCGCTCGCGGCCGCTGGCTTACCGCCGGCCCACGTCGGCCTGCACGCAGGACCTGTGCTGTTCCAGGAGGGCGACTACTTCGGACAGACGGTCAACCTGACGTCGCGCATCGCCGACTACGCTCGACCTGGCGAGGTGCTGGTGAGCCGGGCGGTCGCCGACGCGCCGAATCGCGAGGGGATCCGCTACCAGGACATCGGCGAGGTCGAACTCAAGGGTGTGCCGCTGCCGGTACACCTGCTGCGCGCCCACCCGGCCTGAACGCGCTGTCTGGCAGTGCGATCGGATCGAGCGTCTGCTTCGCTGGCGACGGTGAGTTGCCCCGGCCAATGAGGCTCCATCGCCGATGACCGGCACGACCCCTGGTCCCGCTGCGACCACCGACCCGTCCGACGAGGCGCGTCCCGCGACCGACGATGACCTCTCGTGCGTCGCGTGCGGCGTGACGGGCCCCGTCTCCAAGCTGCAGCTCACCGAACTGATGTTCTCGACCCGCGAGCGCTTCGGCTACGGACGCTGCGAGGCGTGTGGCACGCTCCGGATCGACGTGGTCCCTGCAGACCTGGCCAGGCACTACCCAGACGCCTACTTCGAGCGCTCGCGGCTGGATCCCCTCCCAAATGACTCCCGGCGCATGATCCTCGTCAACCGCACGCTCAATCGCCCCGAGCTGTTCGGCCGGGGACGCCGCCTGGCCAACGTCGTCCGTCGCGTGTGGCCCTCGCTCGACGCGGCTCGACCGCCGCTCGCGTTCATCCGCAAGACGCGCCTCCGCGATTTCGACGATCCCATCCTGGACGTCGGTTGCGGCCTCGTCCCGCGACGTCTCCTGGACCTGAAGATCGCGGGGTTCACCGAGCTCCACGGGATGGAGCCCTTCGCCGATGTCGGTGCGGCGTTCCGCGGGATCCCCATCCACCGCACCCCGCTCGAGACGTTCCCCGGACCTGGCCGCTGGGCGTTGATCGTCTTCCACCACTCGCTCGAGCACGTCGAGGACCCGTTCGCGGCGCTGCAGGCGTCGGCGCGCCTGCTGCGACCGGGTGGCGTGTGCCTGGTCCGGACACCGGTCATGGGCACTGCGATGTGGGAGCGCTACGGTGCCTCGTGGGTGGAGCTGGACGTCCCGCGGCATCTGACCGTGTTCAGCAAGTCGGGGCTGGACACGATGGCCGAGCGGGCCGGCCTTCGGCCCGTGGGCATCACGTGGGAGGCGAATGCATGGGAGTTCGTGCTCAGTGAGCAGTACGTTCGCGATCTCGGGATGTACGAGCCGGGCTCGTGGTGGGTCGACCCGGAGAACAGCGCATTCGATCGTGCGGCGGTCGAAGCGTTCCAGCAGGAGGCCGTCAGGCTCCGGACGGAGGGCCGCTCGGGTCGAGCCGAGTTTCTGTACGAGCGCCCGAGCGACGACGCAGGCTGGCTTCGGTCGCGTCCCTAGAATCCGGGCGTGAAGAAGATTGGTTTCCTGTCCTTCGGGCATTGGTCGGCGTCGCCGTACTCGCAGGTCCGCTCGGGAGCGGACGCGCTCATCCAATCCATCGAGCTCGCCGAAGCGGTCGAAGATCTCGGCGCCGACGGCGCGTACTTCCGGGTTCACCACTTCGCCCAACAGCTCGCGTCGCCGTTTCCCCTCCTGGCCGCGGTCGGGGCGCGGACGAAACGGATCGAGATCGGCACAGCCGTCATCGACATGCGCTACGAGAACCCGCTGTACATGGCCGAGGACGCCGGCGCGGCCGACCTCATCGCGGGTGGGCGCCTCCAGCTCGGGCTCAGCCGCGGCTCGCCTGAGCAGGTGGTCGACGGCTTCCGCTACTTCGGCTATCAGCCCGCCGAGGACGACCCGGTTGGGGCTGACATGGCACGCCAGCACACCGAGGTCTTCCTCCGGGTCATCACCGGCGCCGGCTTCGCCGAGCCGAACCCGAGCCCGATGTTCCCGAACCCACCGGGTCTCCTCCGCCCGGAGCCGTACTCACCAGGCCTGCGCGACCGGATCTGGTGGGGCGCCGGATCCCGGGCAACTGCCGAATGGGCCGCACAGCAGGGCATGAACATGATGTCCTCGACCCTCATGACAGAGGACGCCGGCGTGCCCTTCCATGAGCTCCAGGCCGAGCAGATCCGGCTGGTCCGCGAGGCGTGGGCGGCGGCCGGCCACCAGCGTGAACCGCGCGTCTCGGTGAGCCGCAGCATCTTCGCGCTCGTCGACGATCGGGACCGCGCCTACTTCGGCCGCGGCAACCAGGACTCCGATCAGGTGGGCTATCTCGACGCGCAGCAGCCCCGGCGGATTGGGGAACATCGGCCGCGGGTTGGGCTGGGCAAAGCCCTCGCCCTTCAGCACCTCGAGGAAGACTTCGGCGTGGGTGCGGGCCATGTCGGAGTCGGTCTTGCCCTCCTCCGGCTGGTAGCCAAAGTGGCGCCAGCCGTCGATCACCTGCTCGGGCGAGCCACGGCTGATGCCGAGCTGCAGGCGCCCACGGGCGATGAGGTCGGCAGCGCCGGCGTCCTCCGCCATGTAGAGCGGGTTCTCGTAG
>DASTYU010000222.1:0-4415 GCA_035764655.1 Candidatus Limnocylindrales bacterium | reverse complement strand
CCGCCGATGAAGCAGTGCGGCGCAGGATCGAGCGTGCCCAACCCTTCGGCCACGATGCTCGCCGAATCGACGTCCGCCGCCGTCACGACGCCCAGCACGACGACCGGCGCGCCTGTTTCGCGCACGGTTCGCAGCCAGCTCTCGAGCGGGACGTCGGCCCCGAGATAGAGGACGTCGATGCCGGCCCGCCGCGCCGCGACGGCGAAAGCCAGGGCGCCCAGCTCGTGGCGGCTGCCCGGCGGCAGCCCTACCAGGATCCGTGGACCGGCGAACGCTCGACCGGCCGCCTCGTAGCGGCCCGCGAGGCGCCGGCGAACGGTCTCGCTCGCGGCGTGCTCGGCGGCGACATCCACCTCACCGGTCGACCAGCGCTCCCCGACGCCCCGCAAGGCGGGGAAGACCACATCATCCATGGCACGCTCGAATCGCTGGTTGGCGAACGTCCCGTCGAGGATGTCCTCGATGGCGGGTACGTCGAGTTGCGTCGTTGCCTCGAGGAATGCATCGATTGACTCCGCGCTCGGGTCAACGCCGTTCGTGGAGCCAGGAACGTCAACGATCTGGGGCCGGCCGAGCGCGCCGAGCAATGCCAGGTCGTCCCCGGCGGCCAGCACCTCCTGCGAGGCCTGGCTGGGGCGCCAGCCTTCGTCGTCCACGAGCCGGCGCATCGCGGTGAGGCGGGCGATGGCGGTGTCGTCGTACAGGCGATAGCCCGCTGCGGTACGTGCCGGGTGCACCACGCCGTAGCGCCGTTCCCACGCGCGGATGGTCGGCACGTTAAGGCCCGTCCGCGCTGCCGTCTGCTTGATCGTGTACATGGTTTGCGCAGCATAGCACGCATGTAACTCTTGACAAGGGGTAGACAGAGCCGCTATTGTTCGGTGGCAAGGTGGTGCAAACACTAGACAAGAAAGCAAGGCGCATCACCCCCCCGACAGGAGTGCATCGTCAATGTCTCTGCGCTCGGCGATCAGTCGCCTCCTCCCCGCCGTCGTCCTGGCGCTGGCGGTCGCCGCCCCGGCCAGTGCGTCGAACCATGCGACCGTGCGCGTGCTTCACGCGTCGCCGGACGCGCCGGCCGTCGACATCTATCTCGACGACACAGCGGTCTCGGCGCTCACGAACGTGCCGTTCACCACGCTGTCGGAGTACCTCGACGTCCCGTCGGGCGACCACAACGTGAAGGTCTACGCCACGGGCACGACCACCGATCCGGTGATCGACGTCGATGTCACGCTCGCGGCGGGCACCGCCTACACCATTGCCGCCACGGATGCCGTCGCATCGATCACTCCGCAGGTCCTCGTCGACGATCCATCTCCTGACTGTGACACCGCGCAGGTGCGCGTCGTCCACTTCAGTGCCGACGCACCGGCCGTCGACATCGCTCCCGCGGGAGCGACTCCGGACGAGGCCGTCATCAAGAACCTGGCCTACGCCGACGCCTCGGAGTACGTCGCGCTTCCCGGTGGCACCTACGACCTGGAAGTTCGGCCGGCCGGCGACACGGCCGTTGCACTCGACCTCCCCGGCGTCGCGGTCGAGGACTGCATGGCCTACAGCGTCTTTGCCATCGGTTCGGCGGCTGATCCGTCCGTGGGTGGCAACGGCCTCCAGGTCGTCGTCGGGCTCGACGCCAGCGCCGACGCGGACATGCCCGAAACGGACACGCTTCCGGCGGCCACGGGCTCGAACGGCGTGCCGCCGCTCGCCCTGATCGGCGTCGCCATGCTCGCCTTCGCAGTTTCCCTGCGGGTGCTCCGCACTCGCGTCGTCGCGGCCGGGGAACCGCGCGACTAGCGATCGACCAGGACCGGCGCCGCCTCCCGGCGCCGGTCCCCGATCGCGAGCGGCATGATGTTCGCCACCCTCACTGACGCCCTGCTGGAGCTGTCGATCGTCGGCAGCTTCAGCAGGATCGGCTGGTCGGTCCGGCGCAGGCTGTTCGACTGGAAGGCGATCCCCGCCGGGACGCTGGACGGTCGGACCGCGCTGGTCACCGGACCGACATCCGGTCTGGGCCGTGAGCTTGCCGGCTCGCTCGCCGCGCTCGGCGCCCGGGTCATCCTCGTCGGTCGGAACGAGGACAAGCTCGCGTTCGTCGCAGCAGAGCTCGGACGCCTGAGCGCACCGGGCCTTGTCGACACCGTCGTTGCGGATCTCGCCTCGCTCGACTCGGTCGGCGAGGCGGTCGATCGGATCTCCGACCGCGAGCCCCGCCTCGACGTGATCCTCGACAACGCCGGCGCGATGTTCCCATCGCGGCGCGAAACGCCGGACGGCATCGAAATGACCCTTGCGACGATGGTCGTCGGGCCGTTCGCGCTCGTCTCCGGCCTGCTCCCGCTGCTGCGCCGAACGGGCGCCGCGCGGGTCGTCGCCGTGACATCGGGCGGCATGTATGCCCAGCCGCTTCGTCTCGACGACTTGAACTGGCTGGCCCGCCCGTGGAACGGTCCTCGCGCCTATGCCCAGGCAAAGCGGGCCCAGGTGGCGATGGTCCGCGAGTGGTCGCGTCGCGTCCCGGCGTCCGAGGTGACGTTCAACGCCATGCACCCCGGCTGGGCGGACACGCCCGGCCTCACCGCTTCCCTGCCGCGGTTCGCTGGGCTGATGGGGCCCCTGCTTCGCACGCCGGCCCAGGGCGTCGACACCGCGGTCTGGCTGTCGGCTGGCCCGGACGTAGCCGGTGACGCCGGCCGGCTGTACCTCGACCGCCGCGCGCGCCCGTTCGACCGCGCGCCTCAGACGCGATTGTCCGCTTCCGAGCGACGAGCCCTGTGGGACGCCGTCGTGCGCCTCGCGGGCATCCCCGACCCCACTGTCACACCCCGAGATGGAGCACCCCGATGACACGCATTCATGAGCGGATCGAGGTCGATCTGCCGATCGACGCCGCCTTCGACTACGTCGCCGACTTCGCCAGCAACGCCGAGTGGGACCCGAATACCGCCGCCGCCCATCGCATCGGCGAGGGACCGGTGGGCGTCGGCGCCCAGTACCGGGTCGACGTGCGGATCGGCAACCGAACCGCCCCGATGACCTACCGGATCACCGAGTACGACCGGCCCCGCCGGGTGGTGCTGGTCGGCGAGGGCTCGGGCGTTTCGTCAGTCGACGACATCCGCTTCCAGGAGTCGGCCGGGCGGACGGCCGTCGACTACGTCGCCGACATCCGGCTGGGCGGGTTGCTTCGGCTTGTCCAGCCGTTCCTCGGCGGCCGCTTCGAGAAGCTCGGGAAGGACGCTGCGTCCGGCATGTCCCGCGAGCTGAACGAGCTCGCCGCCACGCGCGCCGCGGACGGGGGGACTGCCACATGAGCCGCGTCGCGGTCATCGGCGGCGGCATCAGCGGGCTGAGCGCCGCCTACGCGCTCCACCACGACCACGATGTCCGGTTGTACGACGCCGAGTCGCCGGTCGGCGGTCACGTCAAGACCGTCCAGGTCGACGGGCCCGACGGACCGATGGCCGTCGACATGGGCTTCATCGTCCACAACCGCGTGACCTACCCGACCTTCATCCGGATGCTGGCCGAGCTGGGCGTGCCGACGCAACCGAGCGACATGTCGTTCGGCCTGGCGTGTCGCGCCTGTGCGGTCGAGTTCAGCTCGCGCGGGGCGCGCGGCTGGTTCGCCGACCCGACAGCGGCCCGAGCGCCGCGACATTGGCGGATGTTCCTCGACGTGCTGCGCTTCTATCGCGATGCCCGCCGCCGCCTGGAAAATGGCACGTGGTCGCGCCAGACGCTCGGTGAGTACCTGGACGAGATGCGTTTCGGCGCCGGGTTTCGGACGCACTTCCTCGTGCCGATCACGTCGGCCGTGTGGTCGACGGCGTCGGATCGGATCCTCGACTTCCCGATCGACTACCTGCTGCGGTTCCTCGATCACCATGGGCTGATCGGGGTCGGTCGTGCGCTGCAGTGGCGAACCATCACCGGCGGCTCGATGCGCTATGTCGAGGAAATCCTGGGGCGACTGGGCCCGGCCGCCGTCCGTGCGGGCGATCCGGTCGTCGACGTCCGCCGGACCGGGGCCGGCGTGGACGTGCGCACGGCCGCGGGGACGGTGGACCGCTTCGACGCCGTGGTCATGGCGACGCATGCCGACGACGCCCTTGGCGTCCTGAGCGACGCCGATCCCCGGGAACGGCACGCCCTCGGCGGCTTCGACTATTCGACCAACCGCGTCGTCCTGCACAGCGATCCGGGCCTGCTCCCTCGGCGGGATGCCGCGCGGGCGTCGTGGAACGTCGAGCAGGAGGATTGCCGCGTACCGGCCGGTGCGCTGACGATGACCTACCACATGAACCGCCTGCAGGCGCTGCCCGGACCGGCGCAGTACTCGGTCTCGGTCAACCCGGACGAGCGACTGGACCCGGGGCGGGTCCTCGCGGAGCTGTCAATGCGCCACC
>DASTYU010000221.1:0-19540 GCA_035764655.1 Candidatus Limnocylindrales bacterium | reverse complement strand
GCGGGGGCATAGGTACGCATCGACGGCTCCGCTGATTTCGAACAAACGTGCGAAACATCGGCAGGATAGCGGAACCGTCGGGCCGCGTTGCGACAGCTTGGCTGTCACAAGGGGCCGCTGCGACGGGACGCCGACCCGGTTTGACATGTCAGCTGCGCGCAGCTACCCTCGCCGGAATGCCGAGCCGGGGCGCGCGCCCGCCGAAGAAACCGCTCGCCGAACCCCAGCCGTCACCGCCCGACGGCCAAGCCGACGCGCCCGAGCCCGAGGCTCCGCCCCGCATCACGCCCGATCTGTCGGCCTTGCCGATCGCGGGCATCGGCCGTCGCCAGGTTGCGATGATCATCGGCAGCCTGGTCGCGGCGTGGGTCATCTTCATGTTCGCCCGACAGATCGGGGATGCGTCCGCGGCAAGCACCCGGGCCGAGGACCTGGCGGCAGCCAACGAGACGCTGCGCGACGACATCGAGGCCTCGCGACGCGAACTCCAGCTCATCCAGCGCCAGGAGTACATCCTTCTCCAGGCCCGGGGCTACGGCCTGGGCAAGGGTCGAGAGATCACGTTCTCCCTGGCCCCGGACGCGCCGCCCCTGCCGGCAGATGCGCCCGGCTCGGCGGCGCTCCGCGTCGGGGCGGGGAGCGAGCCGACGACGCCCTTCGGACGCTGGATGGACCTGCTCTTCGGACCTGGCTGAGACAACCGCGACCTAGCCCGAGCCTGCGCTCCCGAGATCACCCACCAGGTAGCGCTGCATCGTCGGCCCAACGGCGGCCACGATCGTCTCGTGGTCGGCACTGGCCAGCGGCTCCACGCGCAGGACGTGCCGGGCGATCGCCAGGCCGACGAGCTGGGTGCCCACGAGCTCCGCGCGGAGATCGGGATGATCGGTGCCGATCGCCCGGACGAGCTGGACCGGTCCCTGGCGAGTGAACAGCACACCCAGCATCCGACCCGCCTCCGGATCGGTGACGGCGGAGCGCAGCACACCGAGGAGGCGGGGCAGGACCGCCGGATCGTCCCACAGCCGCAGGGCGAACCGGACGAGCCGCTCGCCGACGCGATCGACGTTCTCGATCCCGAGCGTCTCGATCGACCGCACCGCGTCGATGGGAAAGTCGACGGCCTCGAGGAACAGGCGCTGCTTGGTGCCGAAGTAGTGGTGGATGAGGGCCGGATCGACGCCCGCTTCTGCGGCGACCGCGCGGACCGACGTCCGGTCGAAGCCACGTTCCGCGAACAGCCGCCGGGCAGCCTCTGCGATCCGCTCCCGCGTCGCCGGCTCGCCGGGACGGCGTCCGGTCCGCGGCATTACGCCACCTCGCGCCGGATCGTCAGGCTGGCGAGGATCGCCAGGAAGACGGCGATCGCGGCGAGGATCGCCAGGTCGAAGCGCAACGCGGCGCTCGACAGGTCGCTGCCCTTCACCAGCACCTCGCGAAGCCCGTCGATTGCATACGTCAGGGGCAACACCCTGGCAACGGGCTGGAGCAGCTCCGGCAGCGAGGAGATCGGCCACAGCAGGCCGCACAGGAGTGCCTGCGGCACGATCACGATGGGAATGAACTGAACGACCTGCAGCTCGGTCCGGGCGAACGTCGACAGGAAGATGCCGAGGTTGACCGCGCCGAGTGCCAGCAGCAGCGCGACGAGGAACGCCAGGGCGGGCGAGCCGGCGTTGGCGATCCCGAGGCCGACGGAGAAGGCCGGTACCGGGCCGAACGCCGGCACGTGGATCGTCCCGAGCGCGAAGGCCATGATCAGGATGACCTGGAGCGTCGCGAAGAAGCCGAACCCCGCGCTGTACCCGGTGACGATCTCCGAACGGCGGACCGGCGATGCCAGCAGGCGCTCGAGCGTCCCGCCGACCCGTTCCCGCAGGAAGCTGATCCCGGTCAGGACGAACACGAGGAAGTACGCGAAGAAGGCCACCAGCGCTGGAGCGAAGGCGTCGAGCTGGTCGCCGCCGGGCGAGCCGTAGATCGTCTCCGGTTCGACGGTCGGGAAGGCGCCGCCGGCAAGCGCCGGCAGGATGGCGCCCTGCAACCTGGCGATGCGGCCCGAATCGTCGGCCGGGTTGATCCCCGGCGTGATGAAGCGAAGCGTCGGCGGCCCGCCCGGATTGCCGATCAACCCCTCCGGAAGCACGAGCACGACATCCAGGTCGCCGTCTCGGAGCGCCGCGCGCGCTGCCGTTTCGTCGTCGACCTGCACGACGGCGACTCCGGCATCGGCCACCGCCTGCTCGACGCCGAGCTGAATGCGCTCCCCGGCGGCGCCCGCGAGGTTGACGATGGCGAACCGCGTCTGTGGTTCGCCCTGCCCCCGGATGACCCAGCCGAGGAGGCCGAGGACGATGATCGGCGCGACGAACATGAGCGCCAGCGATCGCTCGTCGCGCTTGAAGGCGTTGGCGATCCGGCGGCTGATCGCGAAGGTCCGGCGCAGGTTCATGAGAGCGGACCTGCCTCGCCCAGCTTGAGGAACGCACCTTCGAGGTCCTCGACTCCGGCCCGAGCGCGGATGTCGGCGCCCGAGCCGCGGGCGAGCAGCCGCCCGTGCAGGATCAGCAGCAGCTCGTCACAGCGGTCCGCCTCGTCCATGACGTGGCTGGCCACGAGCAACGTCGTGCCGGCCGCAGCGAGGTCGCGGAAGTAGCCCCAGAACTGGACCCGCAGCGCCGGATCGATCCCGACCGTCGGCTCGTCGAGGAACAGGATTGCCGGCTTGTGGACAAGGGCGCAGGCCAGCGACAGCCGCCGGCGCATGCCGCCCGACAACTCGAACACGGGAGTGTCGCGGCGATCCGCCAGGTCGACGACCTCGATGACGTTCCTGAGTGCGTCGTCGTCGTGCACGCCGAAGAGGGCCGCGAAGAAGCGAACGTTCTCCCAGACGGACAACTCGGCATAGATCCCGTCGGCCTGCGTCATGTAACCGATGCGCTCGAGGTTCGGCCGGGACGGCATCGCGACCCCGAGCACCTGGGCGGACCCGGCGGACGGTCGGGCGAGGCCGGCCAGCAGGCGGATGAGCGTGGTCTTGCCGGAGCCATTCGGTCCGAGCAGGCCGTAGATGCGACCCGGGGACAGCGCCACGTCGAAGCTGTCGATCGCGGTCAGGCCACCGAAGCGCTTCGTCAGACCCCGCGTGACGACGGCCGGGGGCGCATCCACATCATTCATCAGGTGTTGAATTCTACAAGTGGTGAATTCCGCGTCAAGCCCCCGGCTGCTACGCTGCACCACCGCTCAAGGAGGACGCGATGCGCGTGACCGTCACCGCCGCCGAGGTCGAGGCCGCCTTCGAAGCCGTCAAGGACGATCCATCGTTCGACGAGAGTCGCGGCCTCTGGGAGCGTGGCCAGCCGCCCGTCGAGATGATCCAGGCGATGTGCCTTCGGCCGGAGATCCTGCGGGCGTTCGCGGGGTTCGGTGGGGCCGTCTACCCAGGCGGCATCCTCGAGCGCCGGGTCAAGGAGCTGGTGATCATCACCGCCTCGCAGCGCAACGACTGCCAGTTCTGCACGAACTCGCATTGCGACCTGGTCGACATCGGCCGCATCGTGGCCGAGCCACTCGCCGTCATCGCCCGGCCGGCGGCGCTGCCGCCGCGGGAGCGCCTGGCGATCGAATACACCCGCGCAGCCATGACCGATTCGAACGCGGTCCCGGACGCGCTGATGGTCGAGATGGCCGACCACTTCAGCGACCCGGAGCTGGTCGAGCTGTCGTTCCTCATCGGCTACATCAACATGCTCAACCTCTTCAACAACCTGCTCCACGTCCGCTACCACGGCGAGTACAGCCTGCTGAGGACGCCGGTGGCGGCCTCCTCGGAAGCGGGCTAGAATCGCCGCGCTCCGTGGCGGAGTAGCTCAGTGGTAGAGCAGGGGACTCATAAGCCCTTGGTCGGTGGTTCGAATCCGCCCTCCGCTACCAATTCCCCGACAATCACCTCCGCGTCGTCGCGCATCCGGCGTTCGGCGCGTCTCACCATCCGACATGCAAGCGCCTCCTGCCGGTAGGGGCCCGAACGGGTCACCCGGACGAAATGGAGGCCGACGTTATACTCGACCCACGGTGACGCGCGGCGTCGCCCGTTCCATCCGGAGGCCTCCTCGTTGAACCCCAAGTTCTTCCGGAACGGCATCGTGATGCTGGTGCTGGTCGTCGGCACCGCGGCACTGCTGTTCACATGGTTGACGTCGTCCACCCAGACGGACGACATCTCCTATTCCGAGTTCCTCACCAACGTCAGAGAGAACAAGGTCGCCCAGGTTGTCCAGGAGGACAACAAGCTGACGGTGACGCCGAAGGGCTCGGCCGTCACGTACATCGTGTTCGCGCCCGGCGTGCCCGGTCTGCCGAACGCCGATGTGTTCGCCGACATGCGGACCGCCGCCGATGCAGGCAACGTCACGCTCGACCCGGGGATCTACTCGGTCAAGCCCGTTGCCGACAACTCGTGGTTCGGGCTGCTGCTGACCGGGCTGTTGCCGCTGCTCATCATCGGCGGGTTCATCTTCTTCATGATGCGCCAGGCGCAGGGCACCAATAACCAGGCCCTGAGCTTCGGCAAGAGCCGTGCCCGCATGTTTCTCGGCAACAAGACGGTCGTGACCTTCGCCGATGTGGCGGGTGTCGATGAGGCCAAGACCGAGCTCCAGGAAGTCGTCGAGTTCCTGAAGTACCCGGAGAAGTTCAACTCGCTCGGCGCGCGCATCCCGCGTGGCGTGCTGCTGGTCGGACCCCCGGGCACGGGCAAGACGCTGATGGCCCGCGCGGTCGCAGGCGAGGCCGGCGTGCCGTTCTTCTCGATCTCTGGCTCAGAGTTCGTGGAGATGTTCGTCGGCGTGGGTGCGTCCCGCGTCCGCGACCTGTTCGATCAGGCCAAGCGCAACTCGCCATGCATCGTGTTCGTCGACGAGATCGACGCGGTCGGCCGTCAGCGCGGTGCGGGCCTCGGCGGGTCGCACGACGAGCGCGAGCAGACGCTCAACCAGATCCTCGTCGAGATGGACGGCTTCGACACGAACACGAACGTGATCGTGGTCGCGGCCACGAACCGCCCCGACGTGCTCGACCCGGCGCTGCTGCGCCCGGGCCGTTTCGACCGCCAGGTCATCCTCGACCGGCCCGACATGCGCGGCCGGACGGCGATCCTCAAGGTCCACACGAAGGGCAAGCCGCTCGACAAGGGCGTCGACGTCGAAGGCGTCGCACGCCAGTCCCCGGGCTTCTCCGGTGCCGACCTCGCGAACCTCGTCAACGAGGCCGCGATCCTGTCCGCCCGCCGGAACAAGAAGGTCATCGGCATGTCCGAGTTCCAGGAGGCGCTCGAGCGGATCGTCGCCGGCCCGGAGCGCAAGTCGCGCATCATCTCGGATGCCGAGAAGGCGATCATCGCCTACCACGAGGGCGGCCACGCGGTTGTCCAGCGGGTCCTGCCCAAGTGCGACCCGGTGGCCAAGGTGACGATCATCAGCCGCGGCATGGCGCTCGGCTACACGATGGCCCTGCCGACCGAGGACCGCTACCTGCAGTCGAAGTCCGAGTTCGAGGACAAGATCGCCGGCCTGCTCGGCGGGACGGCCTCGGAGCGGTTGATCTTCGGCGACACCACGACCGGTGCCTCGAACGACATCGAGAAGGCCACCGACCTGGCCCGGCGCATGGTCACCGAGTTCGGGATGAGCGACAAGCTCGGCCCGCTGGCGTTCGGGAAGCGTGACGAGCTCGTGTTCCTCGGCCGCGAGATCGGCGAGCAGCGCAACTACTCGGACGAGGTCGCGAAGCAGATCGACGAGGAGGTCCGGGCGATCATCGACCGGGCCTACGACCGGGCCCTCGAGGTCCTGACGACCCACCGGGACAAGCTGGTGGCCCTCGCCGAGCGCCTGGTGGCCGAAGAGACGGTCGACTCGGACGAGTTCGAGAAGATGTTCTCCGACCTGCCGCCCAAGGAGGACCTGCACGGGACGCCGAGCATCGTCGGCCCGGGCCAGCCGATCCCCGAGCCGAAGCCCCAGCCGGCCTGACCCGGCGTTCCACCACGATCCCCCGGCACGAGCGGGCGGCCAAGCCGCCCGCTCGTTCGATTCCGGGGTCCGGGCGCGCGGCGAGGGCGGTTTGCCGCCCCACGGCACCAGTGGCACACGGGAGCCGCGATGACGTCGCGAACCGCCGCCCCACGGCACGGCCCGACGTGGGTCGTTCAGATGTGCCGCCCGACGGCAGGCTTGACGCGTCAGGACGCGCTGCTTCGTCCCTGCTGCCGCCCCACGGCAGGAATCCGCAGGAATACGATCCCTCCACGCGCTGGAAGCCGTCCACGGCGCAGCGCACTGAGCACGCTGGCGCTGTCGGTGGGAAACGTTGGTCGGAGCATGGCCTCTGCCGCCGCGACCGCACGGCGATTGAGCCTGGTGTCCGCGAGGACAAGGATCACTCGGTCGATTCCACTATCCCGCGACTTGAGCGTGATCCGACGAACAAGTGCTTGCGCGTCGATGAGCCGTGTTTCGAACTCGGCGGCCGCGATGCCATCGCCGTCGGCAACCGTCTGATCCCAGGCCCGCTGGTCACGTCGATCGCCGATCGGGACCTCGCTTCGGACGCAGAGTGGAGCACTCACCCGGGCACCAAAGGCGGCGGTCAGCCGCGCGTGGCCCGCGTCACGGAGCGGATCGCCGCCTGGATACGCGCGAGCGGATAGATCGAGTCCCACGATCGCGCAAAGCCGGGCTGCGACCAGAATGTCAAGCCACGGTGCGAGGCCGCGTTCGACACGACTCAGCTCGGACGGCGAGATGTCGGCCGCCGTGGCAACGAGGGCAAGGGGAAGTCCCGCCGACACTCGGGCATTCCGCAATTCGAGGCCTAGCTCGGCAAGGAGCCGCCGGCCGCGCCGGGTGCCGCGAGAGGCGAGCGATTCGGGCATCCGCGCATCGTGACTCTCGGCGCTTATCGGCCGATCTATCGCGCGGCTACCATCCGTCCATGACGTTGACCGACACGACTCTCGAGGCACACCTCGACGCGACGCGCGACGAGCGCCTCGAGAGGTACAAGGCCTTCCTCCGAATCCCGAGCATCTCGGGCCAGCCCGGGCATAGCGACGACTGCCGCGCGGCCGCGACCTGGCTGGCCGACTCGCTCCGGGAGGCCGGCGCCGAGAACGTCGCCCTCCGCGAGACAACCGGCAACCCCGTTGTCTACGCCGACTGGCTCCATGCCGGACCGGATGCGCCGACCGTGCTGGTATACGGCCACTACGACGTCCAGCCGGTCGATCCGATCGATCTCTGGCACTCGCCGCCGTTCGAGCCGGTGATCACGCGCGGGCGCATGGTCGGGCGCGGCGCCTCCGACGACAAGGGCCAGATCCACATGCACGTGGTCACGCTCGCCGCGCTCCTCCGCACGCGCGACAGCCTGCCGGTCAACGTGCGCTACCTGTTCGAGGGCAACGAGGAAGAAGACCCGGTCCACGTTGCCGGCTGGTTGACGCACAACGTCGCGCGCCTGGCCGCCGATGTCGCGGTCATCAGCGATACCGGCTTCTTCGACGGCAACCTGCCGGCGATCACGATCGGGCTGCGCGGGAACGCGTACATGCAGATCGACGTCGAAGGCCCGCCCGTCGACCTCCACTCGGGGATGTACGGAGGCACCGTCGAGAACCCGGCGAATGCGCTGGCCCAGATCATCGCCGCGCTCAAGGGCCCGGACGGCCGCATCCGCGTGCCGGGCTTCTACGACGACGTCGTGGCCCTGACGAGTGGAGACCGCGCCGCGTTCGCGGCCATGCCGTTCGACGACGACGCGTACCGCGACATGATCGGCGTGCCGGCGCTCACGGGCGAAGCCGGGTTCACGACGCTCGAACGCCGCGGCGCCCGGCCGACGCTCGATGTCAACGGCATCTGGGGCGGCTTCGAAGGCGAAGGCCGCAAGACGATCATCCCGGCCCACGCCCACGCCAAGGTCAGCACGCGCCTCGTCCCGAACCAGCACCCGCATCGCATCTTCGAGCTCGTGAAGGCGTACATCGCGGAGATTGCTCCGCCCGGCGTGCGCGTCACGGTCCGTGACCTGAGCGGCGGACACCCTTCGCTGACGCCCATCGACCATCCCGCCACCCAAGCGGCGGCTCGCGCGCTCAAGGCGACGTTCGGGCGGGACCCGCTGTACATCCGCGAGGGCGGCTCCATCCCGGTCGCCGCGGAGTTCGAAGAAACCCTCGGCCTGCCGGTCGTGCTTCTCGGGTTCACCCCGCCGGACGACAATGCCCACGCCCCGAACGAGTCGATGGAACTCGACAACTACGAGCGCGGCATCCGCTGCATCGCCCGCTATTGGGACGAACTGGCGACGGCGCTGACCGCCGACGGTACCAGCCCCGGAGGGACCCGTTAGAGGGGTGTCCGCGGTCAACACCGGTGCTACGATGCCTCGACCGCCACACCCGGGGAGGGACCTGACCGCGTGAGCACAGAAGCCGCCGACCTGAAGCCTCAGACCGCCGAGGC
This sequence comes from Candidatus Limnocylindrales bacterium, assembly GCA_035764655.1. Lineage (GTDB taxonomy): Bacteria > Chloroflexota > Limnocylindria > Limnocylindrales > CSP1-4 > DASTYU01. The sequence continues at coordinate 11,009 of DASTYU010000221.1, read as the reverse complement.
ATCGACGGGCTGGCGCCTGGATACCGCCAATGGCAGCATGGTCCCGCGCTCGGCGCTGGACGTGCTCGTCGATCTCAACGACAAGGTGACCACCGGCAACGTCGGCGAGTACCAGCCCGTTCCCCTCGGCTTCACCCCGATGGACAAGACCATCGGCACCGGGCTGCGTGCGGGCGAGCTCCTTCTGATCGGTGGCGCGCAGGGCACCGGCAAGACCACGATGGCGCTGCAGATGGCGCGCAACATCGCGTCCGGTGGTCAGGCCAATGTCCTGTACATCTGCTTCGAGCACGACGAGCTGTATCTGCTCAACCGCCTGATCGCCATGGAATCGGCGCTCGCGCACCTGCCCCACAAGACGGGCGCGATCAAGATCCAGGACGTTCGCAAGGAGATTCTCGGCAGCTGGATGGCCGAAGGCGCGGCCGGACCCCAGCTTGCAAACAACCCGCGTCTCCGCCCGTCGCTCGACCGAATCGCGCGCTACGGCCAGAACCTGTTCCTCATGCGCGGCTCGCAGACGGCGAGCACCATCGAGAACATCCGCGAGCTGGTCCGCCAGCACCGCGCCCTGTCGGGCGATCGCCGACTGGTCGTGTTCGTCGACTACATGCAGAAGGTCCCGCAGCACCCCGAGCCCGAGAACGAGTCCGAGAAGGTCACCTACATCGTCAACGGGCTCAAGGACATCGCCCTCGCCGAGGACGTGCCGATGATCTCGATCGTCGCCGCCGACAAGGAGGGCCTCAAGGCCTCACGCCTGCGCAACTTCCACCTGCGCGGCAGCTCGGCGATCAACTACGAGGCCGACATCATCCTGATCCTGAACGAGAAGTACCACATCGTCGCGAAGGTCAATATCGAGTTCAACCCGTACCAGGCGCAGCGCTTCCGCGACTGGGTGGTCGTGTCGGTCGAGAAGAACCGCGGCGGTCAGGACAACGTGGACCTCGAGTTCGAGAAGCACTTCGAGTTCTCCTGCTTCGACCCGAACGGTCGGACGGTGCAGGAGAAGCTGATCGAGGAGCGGCTCTACAACGATTGACCTCTGACCCGGGGATCCAGAGGGAGGGTTCCGGGCGCTCGGAGGAGGGAATCGGTTGACGCAGGAACGGACCGTGCCGCGCGAGCACGGCAACGCCTACAACCTGTTCATCCTCGTCCTGACGCTGTTCTCGTTGGCGGTCATGGTGCTGCTGCTGTTGCCGCTCAGCCCCCAGTCCGAAATCCTGCTGACCACCTATGACAACGTCATCTGCCTGATCTTCCTCGCCGACTTCGCGTTCAACCTGGCTCGCTCCAAGCCGAAGCGCGAGTACTTCATCCACCAGCGCGGCTGGCTGGATCTGCTGGGCTCCGTGCCGAGTCTCGGCTTCTTCCAGTTCACGGCGCTGCTGCGACTTGCCCGCTTGAGCCGGCTGGCGCGGATCACCCGCCTGCTGGGCGGCAACAGTCGCCGCGAGCTCGTGCGCGACATGGTCGTGAACCGTGGGCAGTACGCGGTCTTCATCACGCTCCTGTCGGCTGGCATGGTCCTGAGCATCGCGAGCTTCCTGGTGCTGCAGGTCGAGAGCCGCTCGCCCGATGCCAACATCGCGACCGGTGGCGATGCCCTGTGGTGGGGGTTCGTCACGATCACGACCGTGGGCTACGGCGACTTCTATCCGACCACGGCGCTCGGTCGGATCGTCGGCCTGTTCGTGATGTTCGCGGGCGTCGGGATCATCGGTGCCCTGGCAAGCATCCTCGCGAGCCTGCTGGTGCCGACGCCTCCCGCAGAGCCCGAACCGACGCCCGCCGGCGCCGCTGCGACCCCGGACGCGGACCGGATCGCCGAAGAGCTGGCCGCCCTGCGTGCCGAGGTCGCCGCCCTGCGAGCCGAGATACAGCGGTAACGCCGTGGCGTTCGACGAAACCCGCACACGGTCCGGTCGCCCGTAGGCTTCACGCGCGATGACCGACGAGGACCGCAAGGAGCGGGTCAACCGCGAGCTGATCGAGCAGCTCAACGAGCTTCGCGTCGCGCTGCCCGGCGTGCAGGTCCTGTTTGCCTTCCTGCTGATCCTGCCGTTCCAGCAGGGTTTCGCCGAGATCAGCGATTCGGACCGACTGCTCTTCATCACGGCGCTGCTCGCAAGCGCCCTCGCAGCGGCATTGCTCATCGCGCCCTCGATGTACCACCGGCTCAACTTCCGACGGAAGGTCAAGGAGCAGATGCTGTTCGACACGAACAAGCTGATGGTGGCCGGCATCGGGCTCACCGGCGTCGGCGTCGTGTGCGCGGTGTTCCTCGTGGTGGACGTTGTGTACGGCCCGACAGCTGCCATCCTCGCCACCGGCGCGACGGCCGTGGTCTACGGCCTCGTGTGGGTCGTCCTCCCGCTCCTGCGGCGAGGCGAACCGGAACCCTGACCGGCTATCGTGCGGGGATGCAGTCGCCCGGCACGTTTCCCGAAGTCGTCGAGATCGTCGTCGAGATCCCGCGTGGCAGCCGCAACAAGTACGAGTTCGACGAGGAGGTTGGCGTGTTTCGGCTGGACCGCGTCCTGTCGTCGGCGGTCTTCTACAACTTCGATTACGGGTTCATCGAGGGGACGCGTGCGGACGACGGCGACCACACCGACGCGCTCCTGGTCATCGACGAGCCGACATTCACCGGTTGCCGCGTCTGGGCACGCCCCATCGGCGGCCTCGAGATGCGCGACGAGAAGGGCTTCGACTTCAAGGTGCTGTGCGTCGCCCTCGGCGACCCGCACCAGCAGCACATCGAGCGGCTCGAGCAGATGCGGCCGCACCGCCTCGTCGAGATCCAGCACTTCTTCGACACGTACAAGGTGCTCGAGGACAAGACGGTCGAGGTGCTGGGCTGGCGCGATCACGCGCGAGCCCTCGAGATCCTGCGCGACGACCGAGCGAGGTGGGAGCGGGAGGTCGGAGCGCGGAGCACGTGACTACGCGCCGGCTGTTCGTGGCCGTCCCCTTGGACGAGCCGGCGTTCCGGACGGTGACCGGCATCGTGGAGCGGATCCGCGCCGATCGCGAGCGGGCGGCCCCGAACCAGCGCGACGTGCGCTGGGTCCGCATGGACGGCCTGCACCTGACGCTGCGCTTCCTCGGTCCGACGCCGGAAGATGACGTTCGGGCGGTCGCCGAGGCCGTCAGGCGAGCGGCGGGCGGGCACGACGCCTTCGAGATCGGGATCGCCGGCGGCGGTGCATTCCCGAACCCGCATCGCCCGCGCGCGCTGTGGCTTGGGGTGACGCGCGGAACGGAGGAGCTCGCGAGCCTCGCCGCGGCAGTGGATCGTGAGCTGGTCGCGGCCGGCTGGCCGGCCAACGAGCGTCCGTTCCGGGCGCACCTCACGGTCGCCCGCTCCGACGGGATTCCGGCGGGCGCGGACGTCGCACGCCGGCTGGCCGAGGCCGCGGCGGACCTCGACCAGCGTTCGACGGCGGACCGTGTCGTCCTGTTCGAAAGCATCACCGGTCGGGGAGCGGCACGCTACGAGGCGCTCGAGACGGTGCCCCTCCGGTTGCGCCCTTCCGCACCCGCGCAGTAGGCTCGCGCTCCCCGGCCCGCATCCAGGAAGAGGAGGTTCCCGATGGCGCCGTCCGATCCGCGGCAGACCAAATTCGTGCTCGACGAATCGCGGATCCCGCGGTCCTGGTACAACATCGCCGCGGACCTGCCGGTGGCGCCGTCGCCGTACCTCCACCCAGGCACCCTCGGACCACTCGGGCCCGACGACCTCGCGCCGCTGTTCCCGATGGCCCTCATCGGCCAGGAAGTCAGCACCGATCGCGAGATCGAGATTCCCGAACCGGTTCGGGACGCGTACCGCCTCTTCCGGCCGAGCCCGCTGTATCGGGCCCACCGGCTCGAGCGCGTCCTCGATACGCCGGCGCACATCTACTACAAGTACGAGGGCGTGAGCCCTGCCGGCAGCCACAAGCCGAACACGGCGCTCGCGCAGGCCTTCTACAACAAGGAGCAGGGGGTTCGCCGGCTGGCAACCGAGACCGGGGCGGGCCAGTGGGGGAGCGCGCTGGCCTTCGCCGGCGCCTACTTCGGCCTCGAAGTCAAGGTCTACATGGTCCGCGCCAGCTACGACCAGAAGCCATACCGTCGGATCCTCATGGAGACCTATGGCGCGGAGGTCGTGGCGAGCCCATCGAAGGAGACCAACTACGGTCGCCACGTGCTGTCCGAGAGCCCCGACAGCCCAGGCTCGCTCGGCATCGCCATCAGCGAGGCGGTCGAGGACGCGGCCGGACGGGAGGACACCAAGTACTCGCTCGGCTCGGTGCTCAACCACGTCCTCCTGCACCAGACGGTCATCGGCCAGGAGGCGCTCGAGCAGATGGGCATGGCCGGCGAGTCGCCCGACATCATCATCGGCTGCACGGGCGGCGGTTCGAACTTTGCCGGCCTGACGTTCCCGTTCCTCGGGCGCAACTTCCGGGAAGGTGCGAGCCACCGGATCATCGCGGTCGAACCCGAGGCTGCGCCGTCGCTGACGCGCGGCGTGTACGCGTACGACTTCGGGGACACGGCCAAGATGGCGCCGATTGCCAAGATGCATACGCTCGGCCACGACTTCGTGCCCGAGCCGATCCACGCGGGCGGCCTCCGCTATCACGGCATGTCGCCGCTGGTCAGCCTGCTCAAGGAGCACGGCCACATCGAGGCGCGCAGCGTCCACCAGCGCTCGACGTTCGAGGCAGGCGTGCAGTTCGCCCGGGCCGAGGGCATCCTTCCGGCGCCCGAGCCGACGCACGCGATCCGCGTCGCGATCGACGAGGCGCTCGCGGCCAGGGAGGCAGGCGAAGCCCGCGTCATCCTGTTCAACCTGTGCGGCCACGGCCACTTCGACCTGAGCGCCTACGAGCGCTTCCTCACCGGACAGCTCGAGGACTACGAGTATCCGCGTGAGAAAGTGGAGGCCGCGCTCGAACGGCTGCCCGCCATTCCGGCTGGCTGAGTGCCCGGAAACAGTGAGCGGGTCGCCTCAGGGGGAGTGAAGCGACCCGCTGGCGCGACCACCTGCCCGAGTAGCCGCCCGGCCGCCACAAGGGCGGACCCGGGGCAGATCTTCGCCGCCACGAGGGTGGCCGCGCATCATGCATCGAACGTAATCGCGTTCGCTTCGTAGGATTTGGAGCATGCCGAGACTTGCCTGCTGGTCCTGTGGCCGCCAGATCTACACCCCGTCGCCGGTCGATTCGCTGTTCTCCGAGGAGCGGCGCTGCCCGCGCTGCGGGGCGTTCCTCAATGTCGAGCGCCGCGAAGGGGAGCGCCGGGTGCACAACCGCCGCCAGAACCCGCCGAGCGAGCCCGGTCCGCCGACGGCCGGCAAGGAGCGCCGCGTGGATGACCGCCGAAAGGTGAAACGGCGCGGGTCGCAGGGCCCGACCGAAGACGACGACTGGATGGTCGACGCGGACGACGCGTAGCCGTCAGTAGAGGCGGTCGTCGGCCCGCGGTGGTTCGACCAGCCGGTGGCGCAGGGCGAACGCCACGGCCTCCAGCTTCGAATGCACCCGCAGCTTGCCCATGATGTTCTGGACGTGGGTCCGGAGCGTGTTCGGGGCGATGAACAGCTGGTCGCAGATCTCCGGCGTCGACAGGCCCTCCGTGAGGGCGCGCAGGACCTCCAGCTCGCGCGGGGTGAGCGGCTCGATTGGCTGGCGCTCCGCGGTTCGGTCGCGTGCAGCGGCGACGCGCTGGGCGATGCCCATGATCACGGAGCGGGGGAGCAGGGTCTCCCCGGCATGCGCGGCACGGACCGCGGACACGACGTCCTCGACGACCCGATCCTTCGTCATGTACCCGTCGGCCCCGGCCTGGATCGATTCGAGGACGGTCTCGTCGTCGTTCAGCGCGGTGAGCATGACCACTCGGGCGGTCGGCCAGCGCGCCTTGATGGCCCGCGTCGCGTCGGCACCGGTCCCGTCGGGCAGCTTGTAGTCCATCAGGACGACGTCCATCCGCTCGCGGGCGAGATCCTTCGCCTCCTCGACCGTTGCGGCGATCCCGCCCACCTCGATGTCTGGCTCCCGGTCGAGGATCTGGGCGAGTGAACCGGTCAGGAGCTGGTGATCATCGACGAGCAGGACCCGGATTGGCTTGGCGTCTGGACTCACGCGGCCGTCGGACCTCGATCTGCTGGCTCCGACTTCTTCGAGCTGGCGGGCCCGGACCCCCGACCCGTGGCCCGATACTAGCACCGGGTCAGGGCCCTTCGTCCGGGTCGGGACTGCGATACTCGGGTCATGCGCGTGGCCCTGCTCGGCTTCGGACTGATCGGCGGGTCGCTCGCGCGAGCCCTGGCGGTCGCGGCGGATCACGAGTCGTGGTCGGTCGCGGCCTGGAGTCCGACCGGTCAGGGGACGCGGCAGGCCGCCGCCGATGGCGTCGTCGCGCTGGCCGCCTCCAGCGCCGCCGAGGCGCTGGAGGGCCGCGAGCTGGTCGTCCTTGCCGCGCCGCCGACGGCCACGCTCACGCTCATTGAACGGCTGGGCGATGGGCTGAACGTGGCGCTCGAGCCTGGCGCCGTCATCACCGACGTGGCCAGCACGAAAGGAGCGATCGTGTCGGCGGCCGGGGAGCGGGGACTGCGGTTCGTCGGTGGCCACCCGATGGCCGGTCGGGACACGGCCGGCTACGTGGCGGCGACAGCGGACCTGTTCGCTGGCCGCCCTTGGGTCGTCGTGCCGACCGAGCCGGACGACCAGGCGGCCATCCTGGCCGTCGAGACGCTCGCGGTGGCCGCAGGCGCCCGCCCCGTGCGCATGGAGCCCGCAGAGCACGACGCCGCTGTCGCAGCGATCAGCCACCTGCCCCTGGTCGTGGCCGCGGCCCTGGCCGAGTCGGTCGCCGCCGACGGTGACTGGCCCTCCGCCCGCCGCCTGGCCGCTTCCGGCTGGCGCGACATGACCCGCCTCGCCCGAGGGGACGTGGCCATGGGTTCGGGGATCGCTGCAACCAATGCGCCGGCGATCGCGGCGCGCCTGCACCATTTCCGCACGGTGATCGACGCCTGGCTGGCCGAACTGGAACGACCGGGCGGCCCGGACGAGGCGGCACTCGCCGGTCGACTCGCCGCTGCCCGCGACGCGTTGGGCGATCCGCCGTGATCGACGAACTGGTCTTCGTCGTACCGCGTCCGTCGATCCCCGACGAGGCCGGCTGGTACGGGGTCCGGACGGACGACCTCGACGCCTTCCTCGACGCGCTCGAACGCGACGGCCGCTACGAGCCTCGGCCGGCGATGGAGGTGGACCCGTCGTTCAAGCAGGTCATCCCGTACCTCGTGCTGCGCGACGGCGAGCGCTTCTTCCTGATGCGCCGGACCCGGGCCGGCGTCGACGCGCGGTTGCACGACCGCTATTCGATCGGCGTCGGCGGCCACCTCAACCCGGGGGACGGCGGTGTGCTGGGGGGTCTGCGCCGCGAGTGGCACGAGGAGCTCGTCGCCGGTTTCGAACCCGAGTTCCGGCTGGTCGGTCTGCTCAATGACGACACGACGGAGGTCGGTTCGGTCCATCTCGGTGCGGTGTACGTCGCGGACGCCGAGGGCCGTGCCGTCGCGATCCGGGAGACGGACAAGCTGAGCGGCGCGTTCGCCGAGCCTCACGAGGTGGCAGCCGTCGTCGACCGGATGGAGACGTGGAGCCGCCTCTGCTTCGAGTTCCTCGATCGAGCCGCGGTACGATAGCGACGCCGGAGGTCAACGGTGTCCCGTTCCATCGAGCAGATCGGTCGCATCCTCTTCGCGGTTCCGCTTGTCCTCGGCATGGTCCTGCTGCTCGCCGCCGGCTCGCCGGCCCGCGCCGCCGAGGACACTCCGCGCGTGGCCGTCCTGCCCACCAGCGGCATCGTCGACGCGATCATGGCGGGCTATCTCGAGGACGGGATCGCCAAGGCGCAGCGCGACGGGGCCAGCGCCGTCGTCATCACCCTCGACACGCCGGGCGGCGACCTGAGCCAGACGCGTCGGATCGTGCAGTCGATCCTCGGGGCGCCGCTGCCGGTCATCGTCTGGGTGAGCCCGCAGGGCGCCCATGCAGCCAGCGCGGGCACGTTCATCACGCTCGCCGGGCACGTCGCCCTCATGGCACCGGGGACGAACATCGGGGCCGCATCACCGGTGACCGGAAGCGGCGAGGACATCCCCGAGACGATGGAGCGCAAAGTCATCGAGGACACGACCGCCCTGATGCGCTCGATCACCGACGCTCGCGGCCGGAACGCCGAGTGGGCCGAGTCGACGGTCACCGACGCAGAGGCGGCGACGGCGGCGGAGGCGCTCGCGCTCGGGGTCATCGACGGGATCGCCAGCACGATGGACGAGGCGCTCCAGGTATCGGACGGACGAACGGTCAGCGTGGCGGGCGAGGACGTCGCCGTCGAGACGGCCGGGGCCGAGACGTACGAGCTGGCGATGAACCCGTTGCAGTCATTCCTCCATCTCCTGTCGGACCCGAACATCGCCTTCATCCTCATCACGATCGGCTTCTACGGGCTTCTGTACGAGGTCATCAGCCCGAATTTCGTGACCGGCATCCTGGGCGCGATCGCGATCATCCTCGCGTTCATCGGCTTCGGCAGCCTGCCGCTGAACATCGCGGGTCTCCTGCTGATCGCGCTCGGCGTCGTGATGTTCGTGCTCGAGTTCCACGTCGTCAGCCACGGGCTGCTCACCGTCGCGGGGGTGGTGTGCTTCGCGCTGGGTGCGTCCGCCCTGTACACGGAGCCCGGAACGCCGACGGCGCCCGACATCCAGGTCGATCCGCGGCTCATCTTCGTGCTGACCGGCCTGACGGCCGCGTACATGGCGTTCGTCCTGTTGATCGTCGTGCGCTGGCGACGTCGGCAGCAGCGGATGGGGGTCGCCTCGACGGCGCTCGTGCTCGCCGACGGCGCGACCGGCTCCGTGCGCTCGATCCTGGCGCCGACCGGCGTCGTCTACGCGGCCGGCGAGGAATGGACGGCCCGGTCCAACGACGAACGACCGCTTGCGCCCGGCACGCCCGTGCGCGTCGTGGGCCAGGAGGGCCTTACGCTCATCGTCGAACCCATCGAAGCGCCGGGCTGATCCCGGTTGACCGTGGAGGACTTCATGCCCGAACTCACCGTCCTGATCACCGCGCTCGGCGTCGGCCTGTTGCTGCTCCTGATCCTGTGGCTGTCGATCCGGATCGTGAACCGCGGCGACAAGCTCGTGGTCTACCGGCTCGGCAACACCGACGACTCGCTGGTCAAGGGCCCGGGCCTCGTGCTCCTGATTCCGTTCATCGACCGGCCGCAGAGGGTGAACCTGCGCGAGCAGTACGTGGAGGTGCCCAGCCAGACCGCCATCACGAAAGACAACGTGACGATCCCGATCGACTTCCTGATCTACTGGCGGATCGTCGATCCCCTCAAGAGCGTGGTGAACGTCCAGGACTTCGTTGGCGCGCTGGCTGGCGTGGCAACGACGAACCTGCGCGCGGTCGTCGGCGACTTCCTCCTCGACGATGTGCTTTCGAAGCGCGACCAGATCAACGAAGTGCTCCGGACCAAGCTTGACGAGATCACCGAGAACTGGGGCGGCAAGATCACCCGCGTCGAGATCCGCGAGATCACCCCGCCGCGCGACATCCTCGAGTCGATGAACCGGATGCTCTCCGCCGAGCGGACGCGGCGCGCCGTCATCACCGAGTCGGAGGGCGCCCGGCAGTCGGCCATCAACGTCGCCGAGGGCCAGAAGCAGTCCGAGATCCTCAAGGCCGAGGGCGAGCGACAGGCCGCGATCCTGCGCGCCGAGGGCTTCAGCGAGGCGCTGACCCGCATCTTCAACGCGGCGACCGGCGTCGATCAGAAGACGATGACGCTGCAGTACCTCGAGGCCCTCAAGTCGATTGGACAGAGCCCGTCCACGAAGTACGTGATCCCGATCGAGTTCACCCGCCTGCTCGAGCCGGTCCAGGAGTTCCTCAATCCGGCCGACGGCACGGGCGGCGACGGCCAGGGCTCGCAGCGGCGGACGATCGCGCCGCCTCCCGCGGAGCCGCCCGGGGCGTGAACCGCCAACGGATCGCCGTGGCGGCCGCGCTGACGGCCGTCACGTTGCCCGTCGCCGGGTACCGCGTGCTCACGCGCCGTGGCGGCCGCCGACTGCTGGCCGCTCCGCGGACGATGCCGGGCGAGGAGGAGCTCGGACCGCAGATCGACGCGATGGGCGGCGAGGTGGTCCGGCTCCGGTCACGCGACGGCGTCCGGCTCGCCGGGCGCTGGCTGCCCGCCGAACCCTCGAAAGGCCGCAAGACCAAGTCCGCCTGGCAGCGGGACCCACACGAGGCGATCGTGCTGCTCCACGGCTGGTCGGGTTCGGTCGCGCCGGACATCGTCGAGTACGCGCCGTTCCTGCGCCGAACCGCCGGCGTCCTCGCGCTCGACTTCCGCGGGCACGGTGAGTCCGATCACGCTCTCACCACCTGGGGCATGGACGAGGTCGAGGACGTGGCCGGGGCGCTGGCCTGGCTGGGCGAGCGCGGCGTCGAGCGCGTCGCGTTGTTCGGGACGTCGATGGGCGGCATGACCGCCATCGCCTCGGTGGGCGTGCTCGGTGACGGCACGCTGGCGGCCGCGGACATGGAGCTCGATGCGCCGGCGGGGGTCGTGCCCCCTCCGCGACCACGGATCGTGGCCGTCATTGCCGACTCCGTCCCGCCGGAGCTGGCGGTCGGTGTGGGCGCGCGGCTTCCTGGCCCGTTCGGCCGGGTCGTCGCCGAGCGCCTGTTCGCGGCTGCGGCGCGTGACCTGGGTCGCGATCCGCGCGAGACCGAGCCGGTGCGGATGGTCGGGCTCGTGGAGCCTGTGTCGCTGCTGCTGATCCACGGCGAGGAGGACCGCACGGTGCCGCTGGACGACGGACGGAGGCTGGCCGCCGCGGCGGGGCCGGGCGCGGAGCATTGGACCGTGCCGGGAGCGGACCACGCCGCGTCCCACCTGACCATGCCCCAGGA
>DASTYU010000220.1:0-30523 GCA_035764655.1 Candidatus Limnocylindrales bacterium | reverse complement strand
ACGATGGGTGGTCGATGGCGGGTGGACGACCATCGTGTGGATGCTCCCCAGCGAGGCGGTCCGTGTCGGGATCCGGAGCGCATCCATGAACGCGCGAGCGGCCACTCGGCCGCCTTCCAGCTCGAACTCGAACATGCCGCTCGCAGCGTGGAACTGGCGCTCGACGATGTCGCGCCCGGGATGGCTCGGCAGTTGCGGATGGCGGACCTGGTGCACGCCGTCCTGACGCTCCAGCCAGCCCGCGAGTGCCGTGGACGTGGCGGCGTGCCGATCGAGTCGGACGCCGAGCGTGGCGAGGCCACGAAGTACGAGGAAGGCGGCGAGCGGCGCGAGGGCCGCGCCTGTATCGATCTGCACGCGGCGCACCTCGGCGATCAGCCTGGGATCACCTGCGACCGTGCCAGCCAGCACGTCCGAATGCCCGCCGATGTACTTCGTCGCCGATTCGACCACGAGATCGGCGCCGTGCTCCAGGGGGCGACAGACGTACGGCGAGGCGAACGTGTTGTCAACCACGTAGGCCGCCCCGTGGCGATGGGCGAGGCCGGCCAGGGCCGCGTGGTCGGCAACGACCATGGTCGGGTTCGACAGGGTCTCCGCATAGAGGATGCGAGCGGGGCTTGCGGCGAGCGCGGCGGCGACGGCGTCGTGATCGGTCGCGTCCACGAAGTCGGTTCGGATCCCGAGCCGGCCGAGGACGTTGACGAGCAGCGACTGGGTGGAACCGTAGACAGCGTTGCTCGCGACGATCCGGTCGCCCGTCTTCGCCAGCGACACGAGCGACGCGTGGATGGCGGCCATGCCCGAGCCGAAGACGTGTGCCGCCTCGGCGCCTTCCAGCTCGGCGATCGCGTCGGCGAGGGCCGTCGTTGTGGGGTTGTCGAGCCGGCTGTAGGCGTAGCCCGCCCGGGATCCCAGCAGGACGGCGTCCAGCTCGTCGGCATCCTCTGCGGCAAACGTCGCGGTCTGGTAGATCGGGACGCTGGTCGGATGCTGCTCGACGCGCGGCGCGCGCGCCGAGGCACGGATTGCGCGGGTGGAAAAGCCGGTCACGGACGGGATGCTACACCCGACCCCGGTTCGGACTCCCTGCCACGGCAGGTGCCGGCGTTTCCACGCCGGTCACCCGGTTCTTGCCCGAGCGCTTGGAGCGGTACATGGCCGCGTCCGCAGCGATCATCAGCTCGTCGGACGTCCGCCCGTCGCCCGGATAGGCAACCACCCCGATCGACAGCGACGGCCGAGCGTTCGAGTTCGGGATGGCCAGATCGAGATCGGCGACGCCGAGGCGGATCTTCTCGGCCAGGACGTAGGCGCCGGTCGGGTCCGTCTCCGGCAGCACTACGACGAACTCGTCGCCGCCATAGCGCGCCGCGGTGTCAATGCGCCGCACGCCGGCGCGGATGATCTCGCCAACCGCGCGCAGGACGCGGTCACCGTGGAAATGGCCGTGTCGATCGTTGATCAGCTTGAGCTCGTCGAGGTCCATCATCAGCAGGCAGAACCCGCGGCCCGATCGCGCCGAGCGGGCGATCTCGCGCTCGACGGCAGCGAAGAAGAACGACCGATTGAACAGACCGGTGAGCGGGTCGATCGTCGACAGCCTGACGGCCGCGTCACGCGCCCGCCGCTGCTCGCGGGCGATGACCATGCCCACGAACGCGAGCAGCACGAGCGCGGTGATGTTCACCGCGAGCGTCGTGACGGTGATCGGACTGAGGGGGCCGGGCGGGGCCGCCGCGACGACGGCAAGCGAATAGCCGATCCCGGCGACGACCGTCAGGAGCCCGGTGACGGTGGGTGGAACGACGAGCGCGGCACCGCCCACGATGAGCGGGAAGCTGAAGAAGAACGGGCTGTCGATGCCGCCGGTCAGGAGCACGAGCAGCGTGGCGAACGTGACCGACACCGAGCCTTCGAGCACGTACTTGGCAGGCCCCAACGCGTCGCTCGGCAGCAGGTCGTGGACGACCAGCACGAACAGTCCGGCCAGCGCCACGAGCGCGAAGATCGTCGTCTGGGTCTGGGGCCAGAGGCCCGTCACGGCGACCATCACGGTCACCGCCAGCAGGAAGCTCCACGCCACGATCCGCACGACGCGGTCGTAGGCCTGCGGCGGTACGCCGTCCGGCGACTCGCCGGCCGTGCCGACGACCGCGGCCTGCTGTGCCACTCGCAGCTCACGCTCCGAATCGCGCGGGCGACGTCCCGAGCCGAATGGACCCGGCCGGCCCAGCACGCGCGGCACGATCAGCGCGGCCATGACGACGAGGTTCGCGACGGCTGCAGCGAGAGCGATGACGAGGACCGGATCGGCCGGCAACGGGTGCTCCCCAGCATGGACCGCAGCACCCCCGTACGCAGCGCCCGCGGGCCGTCACGGTCCGGGCGCCATCTTACGCCCTCGTCGGGCGCGCTCCGTCGCGAACGAGAACACCGGCGGTGCCCCGCAGCACCGCGCTGGCGGTCGGGCTAGCGGGTGCCCCACTGGTAGGTCTGCTTGACCATCCGCAGGTACACGAACGTCTCGGTGTCGCGCACGCCGTCGATCTGGCGAAGCTTCTCGGCAAGGAAGCGCAGCAGCGCCTCATTGTCCTCGCAGACCGTCTCGATCAGGAGGTCATACGTGCCCGCGGTGATCACCACATAATCGACCTCGGGCATGTCGGCGATCCGCTCGGACACCTCGACGAGCTTGTCGCGCTCGCAGCGGATCCCGATCATCGCCATCTGCTGGAAGCCGAGACGAAGCGGGTCCGTCACGCCGACCACCTGGAGCACACCGCGTTCGACGAGGCGATTGGTGCGCGCGCGGACCGCCGCCTCCGACACGCCGAGGTCCGCGGCGATCTGCGTGAACGGCCGACGTCCGTCCTGCTGGAGATGCTCGATGATCCGCTTGTCGAGGGGCGAGACCTCGTCGGCGCCTCGTCCCGAGGCGGTGCGGCGGCCGTTCCGTCCGTTCAGGCCCATCCACGCCTCCCGTTTCGTCGCGGCATCCTAGCAACCGCTTCGCGTCACCGGCAACCGTCCATCCGTCAGGCGCGATCCAGTTCGGTAAGGACGGCGCCCACGGTTCGGATGGAGTCGCCCGTGATCGGGTCGAGCACGAGCTGGACGTGGCTGATCCCTTCCCCGGCGAACGCCCGCAACCTCTCCGCCATCACGTCCGGCGAGCCTTCGAGCGGGGAGGGTGGGTTCGCGACGTAGCCACCCTGGATGCGCCCGCCGCCGCCCGGGAGTCGGACCATGACGGCCACGGTTCGGGCGACCTCGGCGGGATCCCGCCCGACGTCGCGGCAGGCCGTATCGACGACCTCGCGCAGCCGCCCGATCCCGTCCGGCCGGTTGCCGAAGTCGCTGAACCAGCTGTTCCAGGCCTGGGCGGTGGGCATCGTGATGCGCAGCATGCGCGGCCCGTTCGAGCCGATGAGCAGTGGCGGCCCGCCAGGTTGCGGCCCACGCGGCAGCAGCTCGCAGTCGCGGGCCTGGTAGAAGCGGCCGTCGAAGTCGACCGCGCCGTCCTGCAACAGGCCGCGGATGATCGCGTACGCCTCCTCGAAGCGGTCAACGCGGTGGTCGAACGGCAACCCGAACGCGCGAAATTCGGGCTCGTTCCAGCCGGCGCCAAGCCCGAGAATGAACCGGCCGCCGCTGATTTCGTCGATCGTGGCCGCCTGCTTGGCGAGCAATGCCGGGTTGTGGAAGTTCGTGCAGGCGACGAGCGGTCCGAACTCGACCCGGCTGGTGACCGCGGCAATCGCGGCCAGCTCGGTCCACGCCTCCCACGGTCCGCGCGGCGGCCGATCCGGCCAGCGGTAGAGCAGGTGCTCGCCGAGCCAGATCGAATCGAAGCCCAGGTCCTCGATCGCCCGGATCATGTCGAGGAGCTCGGGCCAACGCACCTCTCGCTCGACCTCGGGCAGCTGGATCCCGACCTTCAATGGACGCATGGCGGCGAGCCTAGCAGCCGACCGAACCGACGACGCGCTACGGTCGCCCTATTCGCCGGTGACCCGACGAACGGCGGGAACGGGCAGGGCCGCGCCCAACCGGCCCCGCACGGCCACCGTATATGCAGTGGTCAGGTGGTGCGTGTCGCGGTACACGAGGTATCGCCCGATCACCGCCGGACACGGGTCAGTCGGGCAAACCCATGGCGTCGGATCGATGAAGGTCACGCCCGCCTCACGGGCAACGTCGGCCTGCTCCTCGAGATAGTCGCTCGCGACCGCCGTATCGCGTGCGGTGGCACACGACAGCGTGTCGTCGAGATTGCTCGACAGGCACACCGGGGGATTGTCGGGCGCCCGAGGCGTGTCGCCGATCAGCGCGACGTCGAGGGCGATGGCGTCGAGACGCTCGAGGGTATGCTCCAGCGCCTTCACCATGACGTTTCGCGCCGACGCGCCGTCGAGCGTCTTGCCGTTCACGATGGGGATCTGTCCGTACGTCATCGACACGACGACGAGATCGGGCCGCAGCTGCGCGATGCGTTCGAAGACCGCCTCACGCCACGCGTCGCACTCCTTGTAGGCGCGGTCGAAGATGTCGACCCAGATCGTGGCCTCCGCGGGCGGGCAGCCGCTCTTGGTCATGGACACGAGCCGCCAGTGCTGCTCGCGCCCCAGGGCGTCGAGCGCCGGGAACCACTGGGCGGCGTGCGAGTCGCCCATGAGGACCACCGTTGCGGGGGCGTCGACGTCGCCGAAGACGCATTCGCCCGGCTCCCGGGCGAGCGAGTCCACGTGGCAGCCGTCGTCGTAGATCAACGGGCGATCGGATCGCGCCTCGATCAGTGCCGGTGCGAGGTTCGCCGGCACCGGACCGGCGAACCGTTGCGGGCTCGCGCTCGAAGCCGGACTCGCTGTCGCGCGGATCGGCGCATCGGTTTCGCTGCCCGAATGCTGTGCCGCGACAGAGACCTCCTCGATGAGGTCTTCCACGTCCGCCTCTCCCTGCACACCGCTGGCCGTCGAGCCGGCAAGGCGATCGACGGCCGACTGGCCGAATGACGCGACGGTGACGACAAGGGCCACCGTCATCGCTCCGGCCATGGCCAGGTTGCGGCGCGGCAGCACACCGACGAACGTGCCACGGCGGATGGGGTCTTCGACGAAACGTTGGCTGGCGGCGGCGACTGGGATCGTCAGCGCCGCAAGCGCAAGGTTGGCCTGGAGCGGCAGGGCCGTGCCCAGGGCCATCGCCGGCAGGACGAGCAGCGGCCAGTGCCACAGGTAGAGCGAGTACGAGATGCGCCCCAGGAAGCGCAACGGGGGTACATCCAGCGGCGAGCGGGCGCCAACGCCCGTGGGCACGAATCCGGCCACGATCACGAGTGCCGCGCCGGCCGTGGGGATCAGGGCGGCGACGCCCGGGAAGGGCGTCGACGTCCCGATGACGACAGCCGATACGGCGATGAGCGCGAGGCCGGCCCACAGGGCGGCGGCCGCGAACCGCGCGGGCATGCGGACGAAGCGGGCGGCCCCGACGGCGAGCAACGCGCCGATCCCGAGCTCCCACGCCCGCGTCGGCAGCGAGTAGAACGCCCACGGGGCGTTGGCGGTGGTCAGCCACAGCGAGAGCAGCAGCGACGCGGCTCCCACGACGGCGGCTGCGATCGCCACGCGTCGGACAACGGCCCCGCCGCCCCTGGCGACGAGCAGCAGCAGTGCCGGCCAGACGAGGTAGAACTGCTCCTCGACGCCGAGCGACCAGTAGTGCAGCAGCGGCGACGGGGGGCCTTCGCTGGCAAGGTAATCGGTCGCCTGGAACGCGAAGTGCAGGTTCGACACGTACAGAGCGGCCGCAATTCCGTCGGTGCTGACGTCCGGGACGCTCAACGGCGGAAGCACCAGCGCCGAGACGGCAACGGTCACGAACAGGCACAACGCGGCAGCGGGCAGCAAGCGGCGCGCGCGTCGTGCATAGAACGAGACCAAGGAGACGGTACCGGTCCGCTCAAGCTCCCGAACGAGGAGTCCCGTGATCAGGAAACCCGAGAGGACAAAGAAAACGTCGACGCCGACGTAACCGCCGGTCACGAAGGGCACGCCGGCATGGAAGAGCAGCACCAGCGCCACGGCGACGCCACGCAGGCCTTCGAGATCGGGGCGGAAACCGCCGGTTTGCGGCCCGCGATCGAGTGCGAGCGGTTGGGCTACCGGGACGTCTGGTTCGATGACCGTCCGCGTGGCTGCGTCGACCGGGAGGGACGGGGTCCGCGGTTTCCTGGTGCGGGATGTTGTCGGCGTGGCGGCCTTCGGCTTCGGGGGAGCCGCGGCCTTCGGCTTCGGCGGAGCCGCGGCCTTCGGCTTCGTCGCCGCAGCGGCCTTCGGCTTCGGCGGAGCCGCGGCCTTCGGCTTCGTCGCCGCAGCGGCCTTCGGTTTCGTGGCAGCGGCCGCCTTCGGCTTCGCGGGATCCGCGGCCTTCGGCTTCCGGGCAGCGGTGGGCTTCGGCTTCGTCGCCGCAGCGGCCTTCGGTTTCGTGGCAGCGGCGGCCTTCGGCTTCGGAGCCGCGGCCTTCGAGGTTTTCCGCGAGGTCGCCGCGGATCGCCGTTTCGAGGCAGGCGTCGACGTCACTTGCGGTTCGTCGATGTCGGCCGGGGGGTCAGGTGGCGTCTGCGCGGCGCGTGGCCGCTTGGACGAAGGCACGTGCTTGGTTTGCTCCAGTTCAGACCCGCCGGACCGCATCACCGGTCCGGACCGTGCCCCCTTCGACCACGCGGGCGTTCAGACCCCGCATTCGCAATTCTCGCCCATCGGGCGAGTTGATCCAGCGCAATGCATCGCTTCCGAAGCGTGCGCTGAACTTGGCACAGCCGGTGTGCGGTTGCTCGCTGACCACGAGCACCGCCGAACCGACGGCAAGCCCGCTGCCCGCCGGCAGCGCCTCCTGACCGAGGTCGAAATCGACGTACAGCTGGTCGCCCGCCAGGGGCCATCGTGCCTCATTCGGCTCGATCGCGCGCAGCACGCGTGTACTGATGAGCGTCACCTGGCTTTCGGGGTTGGCTCGGCCATCGGACGTGCGCGTGCTCCCGCGCTCGAACCAGCCGTCGCCGACCAGGCCGACCGTCGGATCGAGCAACGCGGCTGTGAGGACCTCGCGCTTGTCGACGGCCGGCCGCCGGACGATCAACTCGAGACGTCCCACGCCACGCGGCGCCTCGCGGATGCCGGCGAGGAGCGGCTCGAAGTCACGATCGGTGGTGACAGAAATCACCACCCAAGTGTCGCCCATCTCGGCAAGCCGCGCGGCTCAAACAAGGATTTCCACCGTGTCGCCGTCCATCACGACGTGGTCGCGACCGACGCGCTGACCCTCGAATCGTGCGGACGGTCCCCACACCCGTGCCCCGCTTAACGACCCGCCGAGATCGTGATGGATCGCGTCGGCCACCTCGGCGACGGTGGCGCTCGGTTCCAGGGCGATCGGCTCCTCCTCAACGACGCCGTTCTTGCGCAGGCGAACGCGGATCAACCCCGTGAGCGACCACACCGCCTGACGGAACGCCTCCAGCGATTCCTCGTCAAGGATCGAGACGGAGACGACCGCGAGGTCGGGAAAGACTGCTGCCAGGCGGCCCACGGCGGCCCTCGGGGCCTCGTCGGCCTGGGTCGCGGCCAGGATCGACGGCTTGTCGATCCCCGCGGCGAGGACCTCATCGCGGACCACGACCAGCTCGGCTGGATCGGCATTCGCCCGCGTGCAATACACGATCGCATCGGCGCTGCGCAGCACGCCCAGCAACGCACGCCCACCGCCGCGATCGGCGGATGCCCCCTCGATGAGGCCCGGGATTTCGACGAGCTGCACCAGCACCCCGCCGATCCGGGTCAGCGCCGGCACCGGTCGGAGCGTGGTGAACGCGTAATCGCCCGTCTTGATCTGGATCTCGGACAGGGCCTGGAGCAGCGAGGACTTGCCGACGTTTGGCGGTCCGACCAGGCAGATCTGGGCCGCGCCTTCCCGGCGGACCGCGATCGAATCACGATGGACCGCGTTCGAGCGGACACGCGTCTCCTCGATCTCAGCGAGCAGCGACTTGCGCAAATCCGCGTACGGACCGTTCCGGTAGTCGGGCAGCTCCGCGAGCAGCTCGCGCACCACGCGAATGCGCTCGCGACCTTCGGTTCCCGTGAGCCGCCGCTTCGCCACCTGGGCGAACGTGCGGTGCGGCATCGGCATGACCAGTTCTCCTTCGATCCCGCGGGACCGAACGCGCAGCATGTGCGTCCGTCCCGCCCCTTCCTTCGACGCTGGATGTCGGAAGGGGCGGATCAGCCGTTCTGGGCGGAGATCCGGGAGAACCAGGCGGCCTCGGGACGCCTGGTGAGCAGTGTGGTCACGATGGGCGAAGCCTACTCCCTCGCCGGTTTCCCGGCACTTCTCCCGCGCGCTGGCAGGCGGCCCGCGTCGACGAGAGCCCGACGGAGCACGAACTCCACCTGCGCATTGACGGACCGCAGGTCATCCGCGGCCCAGCGCTGGAGGGCCGCGAACGTCTCGGGGTCGAGGCGGAGGAGGAACGGCTTTCGATCGACCATCGGTCGATTCAGGTCGCGGCCCGCACGTCGGTCAGGCGTACAGCGTCCCCGTGTTCACGACCGGCTGCGTCTCGTGCTCCGAGCAGAGCACCACCAACAGGTTGCTGACCATCTGGGCCTTGCGCTCCTCGTCGAGCTCGACGACCTGCTTGGCGGACAGCTGCTCGAGCGCCATCTCGACCATCCCTACGGCGCCCTCCACGATCCGAGAACGAGCCGCGATGACCGCGTTGGCCTGCTGGCGGCGGAGCATCGCATTCGCGATCTCGGGCGCGTATGCCAGATGGCTGATGCGCGCCTCGATGACCTGCACGCCGGCCTGCTCGAGCCGATCCTGGATTTCGCCGCGCAGCTGCTCGGCGATCTCGAGCGGATTCGAACGCAGGGCCAACTCACCGTCGACGTGGGAGTCGTAGGGATGTGTGGTCGCGAGGTTGCGCAGCGCCGCCTCGGCCTGCACGTGGACGAAGTTCTCGTAGTCGTCGACCTCGAACAGCGCCTCGGCGGTGTCGGTCACCTTCCAGACGACGACCGCCGCAATCTCGATCGGGTTGCCGGTGTTGTCGTTGACCTTGAGCTTCGAAGTCTCGAAGTTGCGGACGCGGATGGAGATCCGGCGGCGCAGCGAGAACGGATTGACCCAGTGGAATCCCTGCGAGCGGATCGTGCCGTTGTACCGGCCGAACAGGACGAGCGCGCGTGCCTCGTTCGGGTTGACCGGCGTCAGCCCGAAGAAACCGGCGATCTCCGCCGCCAGCAGGAGCAGCAACACGATCAAGGGGACGACTGTCGCCAGGTCGGCGTCCTCGATGACCGGGACGATGACGGCGGCGACGTACCAGATGGTCGCCAGCGTCGTCAGGGCCGTGGCCACGATGAGCGCGATGACAACGGGGATGCCCGGGAGACTCCGGGCTGAGCGTTCCTTGTTCATTCGGATCGACACTCCTTGTTGTGCCGGACGCGATCAGAATGATATCACAACGATACAAGGCGTCCTCCGGCACCGCAATGAACGCGCGCCATTCGGACGCTACTCGGGTCACCCTCTGCGGGTGCCGGCGGCAGCCGCTCGACATGAGGGCGGAGCCGGAGTCAGACCGCCGGGTCGCTCCCGCGCGCCGTCTCATGGATCAGCTGGACGTGGCGCGCCCAGCCCCACAACGCCGACGTGGTGACGGAGGTCAGCAGCAGGGCGAGGCCGTAGAAGGTCACGGCTACGCGGACCGCCTCTTCCTCCGTTCCAAGGTACTCGCCGAGAAGCTTGGTCGGGAACGGCAGGAACGACACGAAGAAGAGCAGCAGCAGGTTCAAGCGGAGGAATACCGGGTCGGCGCCCTCGACGTGCTCGGTGATCACGCTGTGGGCAACCCACACGGCGCCGATCGTCGCGAAGCTGACGAGGTAGGCGAGATACGACGGCCACAGTCGGATGATCGCCTCGAGCAGGTCGTCCTCGGAGCCGAGCGGCACGCCGATCTCGAGGACGAGCAGCGTGATCGCAATCGCGAACACCCCGTCGCTGAACGCCTCGAGACGGTTCGTCCGGTAGCGGCGGGGAACGGTCATCGCTGCCCCTTCGACGTGACGTCCGCGCGGCGTGCCTCCTCAGCCACGCGCCGAATCGCCATTCGGCATGACCGACCCTCACGTCGTGCGGATCGGATGTGCCCAGCTGATCGAGTCTCTGCCGGTGTGGTCGGGGAGGCGGGACTCGAACCCGCGATCTCGTGCTCCCAAAGCACGTGCGTTGCCAACTACGCCACTCCCCGGGCCGGAGCTGACTATCGCATACGTGCTCCGACTGGACCATCGCACCGGGATTCTCGCCCCACGAGAGCAGAGACGAACGTGCGGGCCTCCATTGTCATTTCCTGCCGTCCCACGAAAGAACCGGGCGCAGAACGCCGGGACTTCTCGTGGGACGCGAAAGATCCCACCTGGAGACTGCGCGGCGCGTCACTGCTGCCGCCCCACGAGAATCTGCGGGCCCAGGAACCCGCGTCGCCCGGCGCACGCGTCAGCGCGCCGGGTCAGGCCTCCGCAATCACCCCGAGCGTGATGCGGAACCCGGCTCGCCGCTGCGCGGGCAGCATGAGCGTGCCCTGGCCGACCGGCTGCTCGGTGTCGAACCAGTTCGACCACTCCTCGTTGAACTGCTCGAACTCGGTCGGGTCCTTGAGCGACCAGTTCGCCCAGACGACCTTCTCCAGTGAGCTGCCGCATTGCTCGAGCAGGGCCTTGAGGTTCGCGATGGCCTGGCGGGTGTGGTCGGTGATGTTGCCGGAGGCCATCTGGCCGGTCTCGCGATCCACGGGACCCACCGACGAGACGTAGACCATGCCGCCGGCCTTCACCGCCCGGCCCTGGCCGAGGGCCATGATCATGTGGTCGGGGATGACCGCGGCGTCGGCCCCGCCCCAGCGACCCTTGCGCGGTCGAATCGGGTTCTTCGGGTCCTCCGGCGGGATGCCGTACTCCTTCTTCGGGAGTTCGACGCCGGCCTTCTTGAACTGCTCCATGAACGTTGGGCGGATGCCCGTCGGGACCAGCTTGCCCTCGATCTTCCCGTCGTTCACGCCCGTCTGCTCGAACACGAAGATGTCCTGGGTCAGGATCTCCTCGTCCTCGATGCCGTAGACCTCGGTGATGTTGACGATCTTGCGGGTACCGTCCTTGAGGCGGGCGGTATGCACGATCAGGTCGACGGCGGACGCGATCTGCTCGCGGATCGCGCGCAGCGGCAGCTCGTAGCCCGTCATGAGGACCATGGTCTCGAGGCGGCGAAGCATGTCCTTCGGGCTGTTGGCGTGGCCGGTCGACAGCGAGCCGTCGTGGCCGGTGGTCATCGCCTGGAGCATGTCGAGCGCCTCGCCCGCGCGGCACTCGCCGACGATGATCCGGTCGGGCCGCATGTGCATCGCGTTGCGCAGCAGGCCGCGGATCGTGATCTCGCCCTCGCCCTCAAGGTTCGGTGGGCGTGACTCGAGCGTGAGGACGTGCTCCTGGCGGAGCTGGAGCTCGGCCGCGTCCTCGATCGTGACGATCCGCTCGTCGTTCGGGATGAAGGACGACAACACGTTGAGGGTCGTGGTCTTGCCCGAGCCGGTCCCGCCGGAGACGAAGAGGTTGAGGCGTGCCTCGATGCACGCCTTCAGGAACTGGAACATCTGCGGGGTGGCCGTGCCGAAGCGGATGAGGTCCTTCACCGTGAACGGCGTGTGCGAGAACTTCCGGACCGTGATGACCGGTCCCACCAACGACAACGGCGGGATGATGGCGTTCACGCGCGAGCCGTCCGGGAGGCGCGCGTCGACGCGCGGGCTCATCTCGTCGATGCGCCGGCCCATCGGCGTAATGATCCGGTCGATCACCTGGTGGACGTGCTGGTCGTTGAGGAACGACGCGTCGACCCGCTCCAGCTTGCCGGCCCGTTCGATGTAGATCTGGTTGGGTCCGTTGACCATGACCTCGGTGATGGTCTCGTCCTTGAGGAACGGCTCGATCGGACCGAAGCCCGTGACGTCGTGGAGCATCTGGTCCACGAGCCTCTGGCGCTCCTCGCGGGTGACCGCCAGGTCGCCCTCGGTGATCACGCGGTCGACGATCCCCTCGATCTTCGCGGTGACCTCTTCGGGCTTCGCGTCGATCAGGTCGGTGAAGGAGGCGATGACCTCGCGCTGGAGCCGCAGCCGGATGTCGCCGATCTGTTCGCCGCGCCCCGGTCCGCGAGTCTGTGCGGGCTGCGCGGGCGCGACGGGCACCACGGCCCGGTCGTTGGGGTCGCCAGGTCCCCTCTTCGCCGATTCGACGCGTTTCAGCAGTGACATTTCGCGGTGGTCTCCCCTCGACTGGCGGGCAGCATACCTCCCCGTTCGCAGCGCGGGCCTTGCAGCAGCATCGCTTGGTTGCGTTTGCGCAACGTTCGGGGATGGCGCGTCACGGTGCGGAATCGCGGCCCGTCTCAGGAACCAGACGCCGGGCGATCACTGGCAGGCTGATCGATCGTCCGGCGTCCCCACGTTCGTGGCAGACTGCCGCGGAGCCCCAAATGATCAGGAGACGATGACCCCGCACGCCCGACGCATGCAACCGGCGGCCCGCCCGGCCGCTCGCGAACCCGTCGCTCGCCGCACCACCCCCGATACGCGCCCCACCGACATCCGGCGCATGATCGCCGGGCTGCTGTCCGCCGTGATTCCTGGCGTGGGCCAGGCCTTCAACCGGCGCTATCGCCTCGCGCGCTGGCTGATCGTTCCCGCCCTGGTGCTGGTTCCGATCGTGCTGCTCGTGGCGCAGCTGTTCTCGCCGGTGCGGCTCGCCGCGTGGGCGATCCACCCTGCCGTGCTGCAGACGCTGCTCGTGCTGAACGTGCTCGTGCTGGTCTGGCGGCTCATCGCCGTGGGCCAGGCGTTCTTCGATTCACGCTATCCGGCCGTGCCGGGGCGCCTGGGCTTTGCGGGGCTGGTCGTGCTGTCGATCCTGGTGCTGGCTCCGCATGCCTACGCGTGGCAGGTCGGGTCGGCCGCGGACAAGGCGTTCGCCAGCGTCTTCCAGGGCGGCTCGCTGGGTGACGGAGGCGAGGCCGTCGGTCCGGTGCCGGGATCCGGCGAGCGGATCAACATCCTGCTGGTCGGCGTGGATGCCACGAAGGAGCGCTCGGCGACGCTCACGGACACCATGATGGTCGTCTCGCTCGACCCGGTCGGCAAGACCGCCTCGATGCTGTCGATCCCCCGTGACATGGTCTCCGTCCCGCTCGGCAACGGCGACGACTACGGTCCGAAGATCAACTCGTTGCTGGGCTACGTCGAGCGCAACCCGGACGACTTTCCGAATGGGCCCATGCGCACGCTGCAGGACGCGATCGGGGCGCTGCTGGGCATCCCGATCCACTACTACGCGCGGATCGACTTCGAGGGCTTCATCGACATGGTCGACGCGGTCGGCGGCGTCGACATCCGGGTCCGGAAGGACCTGGAGGACCCCTCGTACGACGGCTACGGGATCGGCGAGCGCGGCTGGTCGATCACGAAGGGCCGCCATCGTCTCGATGGCGTCAACGCGCTGGCGTACGCCCGTATCCGCAAGGCAGCCGGTGAGAGCGACTTCACCCGCGCCGCCCGGCAGCAGGAGATCCTCATCGCGATGCGCCAGCGCGTGTCGAGCGGGACGACGCTGCTGTTCGACCTCCCGGACCTGCTCACGGCTGTCGGGAAGACGCTGCGAACCGACATCCCGGTCTCCGCGCTGCCCGATCTGATCGTGACCTTCGAATCCGTGGACAGTGACCGGATCGCCCGCGGCGTGATCCGCCATCCGCTGGTCCGCACCGAGAGCACGCGCTACGGCGACGGCCTGGTGCCGAAGCTGGACGAGATCCGCGCCTATGCAGCCGAGCTGTTCCCCGAGCCGGGCGAGCTGCCGGTCGGCGTGGAGTCGCCAGCGCCCTCCGTGGCGCCCTCGACGACGCCTGCCGAGTAGGGGTCCCTGCCGTCGTCATTCCGGGTGCGCATGGATCTCCACCATTCGTGCGCGCCGGTACGTCGAAACGGACGATCCCGACGTGCCGGCGAGCGTGCATGGTGGAATCCCATGCACGCGCGGAATAGCGGTGCTAGGCGCGCTCGAACCGCTCGAGCAGTGAGTCGAGACTCGCCGCTTCGAGGATCAGGCCCCGGTACGCAGGCGCCACGAAGCCCGCGCTGACCGCGCCGTCGAGCCAGCGCAGCAGGTCCGCCCAGTAGTCGCGCACGCCGAGCACGCCGATCGGCTTGGCGTGCAGCTCGAGCTGCGCCCACGACACGACTTCGGCCAGCTCCTCGAGCGTGCCCAGCCCCCCGGGGAGCGCGATGAACGCATCGGACAGCTCCGCCATCACGGCCTTGCGTTCGTGGAGGGTCGTCACGATGCGCAGCTCTGTTGCGCCGCTGTGGGCGAGCTCGCGATCGACCATCGCTCGCGGGATGACGCCGATCACCTCGCCGCCCTCCGCGAGCGCGGCATCGGCCACGACGCCCATCAGCCCGACCCGACCGCCGCCGTAGACGAGGCCGATCCCACGTCGAGCGAGCCCCTCTCCGACCGCGTGGGCCAGCTCGGCGTACGCCGGGTCGTTACCGGGTGAGGAGCCGCAGAACACGCAGATGCGTCGCAGCTCCATCCGCTCAATACCCGAGTGCGGCGAGCTTCGGCGCCATCCGCCGTGCGGCACGCGCCCGATGCGAGATCTCGTTCTTCTCGGCCGCGCTCCACTGCCCGAGCGTGCGTCCGCCGGGCGGTTCGGTTTCGGGCTCGAAGATCGGGTCGTAGCCGAACCCGCCGGTCCCCCTGGGTGCGGCAGCGATGCGCCCGCGACACGTCCCGCGGGCGGTCACGATCGCCGGCGCGCCGCTCCCTGGCCCGAACCGGGCGAAGGCGAGTACGCACACGTAGCGCGCACCGCGCCGTTCGGGCGGCAGCCCGGCGAGCGAGGCCAGGAGCTTCGCGTTGTTCTGCTCGTCCGTGGCCCGCTCGCCCGCGTAGCGCCGCGTCCTCACACCCGGGCCGCCGCCGAGGGCGTCGACCTCGATCCCGGAGTCGTCGGCGAGGGCAGGCAGCCCCGTGGCATTGGCTGCGAAGCGGGCCTTGATCCGGGCATTGGTCTCGAAGGTCTGGCCGTCCTCGACGGGATCGGCGTCGATGCCGAACTCCTCGAGCGAAACGAGCTCGGCGTGCTGGAGCGCCAGGAGCTCGCGCAGCTCGCGCAGCTTGTGCACCGAGCGCGTGGCGAGGACGATTCGAGGCGGGGCTCCCGGACGGTCGCGCGGAGGACCGCCGCTCACCTCCGGACGGTCGCGAGGATCGTGCTCTGTGCCTCGAACAGTCGAGCGAGCCCGCTGTCCGCGAGATCGATCAGCTCATTGGCGCCGGCGCGGTCGAACGCCTTGCCCTCAGCCGTACCCTGCCATTCGACGTACGTGCCGGCATCCGTGCCAACGACGTTGAAGTCGACCTCGGCGTGCGAATCCTCCGAGTAGTCGAGATCGAGGTATGGCGCACCTTCCACGATCCCGACGGACACCGCCGCGACCTTGCCGACGAGCAGCCGCTCCATGCCATAGGTGATGAGGGCAGCGGCGAGTGCGACGTAGCCACCGGTGATCGACGCCGTGCGCGTCCCGCCGTCGGCCTGCAGGACATCGCAATCGACGGTGATCGTGCGCTCGCCGAGCCGGCCCAGGTCCACCACGCCACGCAGGGAGCGGCCGATCAGCCGCTGGATCTCATGGGTCCGGCCACCGATCCGGCCCTTGGCCGACTCGCGGTCGGTTCGTTCGGCGGTGGCTCGCGGCAGCATCGAGTACTCCGCGGTGACCCAGCCGGTGCCCTTGCCGCGGAGGTGCGGTGGCACCCGATCGGCGATCGTGGCGGCGCACAGCACCTGCGTGTCGCCAACCTTGATGAGGCACGAGCCTTCGGCCCACTTCTGCACCCCCAGCGTGAACGAGATCGGGCGAAGGTCGCGCGGGGCGCGTCCGTCGGCGCGCACGGTCGTCGGGCGATTTCCGATGGTCATGCTCGAACAGTACTCGACGTCGCGGCGAGCAGCGCTTCGACGAAGCGCTCGGAGATCGTCGGCGCGTCCAGCGCTGCCACCGACGCACGGGCCGCGGAGCGCGCCGCGGCCGTCGCGAGCCGCGGAGCGCCCGCAAGCGCTCGCGTCAGGGAACCGGGTTGGCCTGGATCAAACGCAAGGAGCGCGTCCGGGCGGACGACCTCGGCAGTCGTTGCGGACGCCGGCGCGATGGCGGGGATCCCGGCCGTCAGCGCGAGGGTGAGCCAGCCCGAGTTGAGGTACTGGCCGTACGGCACGACGGCGACGTCGATCGCGGCGAGCAGCGTACGGAGGTCGTCGTCCGGCACGTACCCGAATCGGGTGATGATCCGCTCGTCGTCGCACGCCGCACGGATGAGGGCTTCGCCGTTGGCCGCCAGGGAGCCTGCCAGCAGCAGGCGAAGCCGGCGGCCGTCCGGCAAGGGGTCGGGAACGGCCTCGAACGCCTCGATCAGCGCGATCGCGCCCTTCCGGCCGTACAGCGAACCCACCAGCCCCAGGAGCACCTCGCCGCCTTCCTCGTCCACCTTGGCGGCGACATCGAGGCTGCGCCGCGCCAGCGTGCGGTCGGCGGGCGCGCCAAGGACCTCGTCGTAGTTCGGGTGCGGCACGTGGACGGTCCGCGCCGTCGACAGGTCGAGCCAGCCCGCCAACGCGTCCGGCGTGGAGGCGGTCAGCAGGTGGACGAGGTTCGCGCGGTCCGCGACGGCCTGGGCGAGGCGCTGCTCGGCGACAGCACGCCGGTCACGGAGCATCGGGCCGTTGTGAACGGTCATGACGAGCGACACGCCGCCGGCCAGCCAGGAGTCCAACTGGGCAACGACGCGATCGGCCCCGGCGAGTGCCTCGGCCTCGCTCCCGGTCCGGACGTCGTGGAGGAAGCGATCCGGGCCGTTGACGTGGAGCACGACGTCGTAGCGTCCCGCCTCCCGGCCCTCGACGATCTCGGCGACTTCGTCCACGGATGCAACGTCGACGGCGGCGAGTCCGTGGCGCGGGTATGCCAGCTCCATCAGCGTGGAGAAGGGATTGGCATGGAAGCCCGGGAACGTCGCGACCACGATCGGCCGCGCGTGGCCGTTCGCCCGGAGCGCGTCTGCCGCGGCAGCGGCCGCCCGAGCCGCCTCGCCCGGCGCTCGGGGGCCAGGCGGTGCCGCCCTGGGAAGCTCGCCCCGCAGGTAGCGGGCGACCGTGTGCTCGGTCTCGCGCTCTCGGCCGATCAGGTCGCGGGCTTCGACGTCCACCGCGGCGGCACGTCGCACGGCCTCGGGGGATCCCGGTCGCGACGCACCCGCCGTTTCCGCGCGGACGATTCGGGCGGCCTCCGCGTCGCCGCGCGCGACGGCGGAGTCCAGCACGGCATTGCGCGTGGCACTCGGCACCGGCCAGCGTCCCGCTGACAGCCACGACGCAATGGCACGGAACGCACGGCGGGGTCGGCGGTCCGCCAGGGCCGCGGCGAGCTCGCGTCGCACGGCGGCGCCGCGAAGCTGTCTCGGGAGCGGCGCCGCGCTCGTCACGCGCGCAGTGTAGACGCCGGCCCTTGTACCCTCGTGCGTGTGACACGCCGTCGACGCGTCCTCGCGATCGGATGGTTCGGCGAGGACAACCTGGGCGACGACGCGATGCTCTCCGGGCTCCTGCGCCTGCTCGATCGCTCGCTCGAGGGCGCGGACGTCACGGTGGCGACTCGAGACTCGGCGAAGACGGCAGCCGCATTCGGGACGCGGACCATTCGCCGCGCTTCGCCGGAGGATTCCGGCTTCACGAACCGGGAGCACTTGTGGGCCACCCTGCGTTCCGACCTGGTCACGCTGGGCGGCGGAGACCTGATCCGGGAACAGGCAGACGGTGTCGTTCCTGCCCTGAACTGGCTCCACCGCGTGCGCCTCGCGCTCCGCTTGCACCGTCCGGTCGCGCTGATCGGAGTCAGCGTGGGAGACCTGTTCAGCCCGCCCGTGATCGACCGCGTCTCCGACTACCTGCGGCGGATCCCGCTCGTCGCCGCACGGGACCGTGCGAGTGCGACACGGTTGACCGAGCTTGGTGCAGGCCAGGTCGTGACGATCGGGGACCTCGCGCTGGAGGCGTTCGATGCCCCGCCGTCCATCGTCCCACCCGCCAACGAGCGCCCGCGAATCGGGGTGGTCTTCCGCGAGATCCTGGGGCGCGGGCGCGACGTGCCGGAGACCGCCAACGACACGCTCCGGACGGAGCTGGCCGTGGCGCTCGACCGCCTCGCATCGGGGTTCGACGCGCAGATCGAGTTGATCCCCTTCCGCACGCGGGATTCCAGGCCGCGACCCGACGATGACGCCCGGGCCGGCGAAGCGCTGGCCCGACGCGCCGCTTCCGGCGTCGACTGGGTTCGCCACCGGCGCCCGGCGTCCGCGACGGCCTTCGCCGGACTGGCGGCGGGGCTGGACCTGATCATCGCCGTCCGTCTGCATGGCGCCGTCCTCGGTGCCGGTGCCGGCCGGCCCATCGTCGGCATTGCCTACGACGCCAAGACGACCGGCTTCCTGGCGGACCTTGGCCTGGCCGACCAGGCGCTGCGCCTCGAGGCGACCGCCGATGAGATCGAGGCAGCGGTCCGTCGCACCCTCGCCGACCCCAACGTCGTCGACCGCACGCGCGCCGGCGTGACGGCCATGCGCGAGCAGACGCGACACGTCGAGCCGCTGCTGGCACGTCTCGCGGGAGTGGGCCCGAGGGTGTGACCTCAGCGCCGGCGAGTCAGGTGGCCTGCTCCCGCTGCTCCTCGGCCTTGGCCGCGTGCCACAGCTCGTCCAGGGCGTCGAAGTCGAGATCCCGCAGCGCGACACCCTGCTCGGCGGCCTGCCGCTCGACGCTCCGGAACCGGCGCCGAAACTTGTCGTTTGCCGCGCGCAGTGCGGCCTCCGATTCGATGCCGTGGCGGCGAGCCACGTTGACCAGCACGAACAGCAGGTCCCCGAACTCCTCTGCCCATTCCGCGTCCGTGCCTGCCGCCCGCAGCTCGGCGAGCTCCTCGGTGACCTTGTCGAGCACGCCCTCGATCGACGGCCAGTCGTAGCCGAGGTTGGCTGCCCGTTCCTGCATTTCCTGGCTCGACGCGAGGGCCGGCATCGACGCACTGATCCCGTCGAGCGCGCTCTTGAGGTCCGCGACCACCCCGTCCCCGTCAGTCGACTCGGCCGCGGCGGCAGCGCGCTCGGCGGCCTTGATCCGCTCCCACTGGCGGTTCACGTCCGAGGCGGTCCGTGCCTCCGCATCCCCGAACACGTGAGGATGGCGCCGGACGATCTTCGCGGCGATGGCCGCCTGGACGTCGGCAAGATCGAACACGCCGGCTTCGGCCGCGAGCTGGGCGTGGAGGACGACCTGCAGCAGCAGGTCGCCGAGCTCCTCGGCCAGGGCCGGGGTGGCGCCGGCTTCGAGGGCGTCGTATACCTCGTATGTTTCCTCGAGGAGGTGCTTGCGCAGCGACGCATGCGTCTGTTCGCGGTCCCACGGGCAGCCATCGGGCCGCCGCAGGCGGTCGGAGATCCAGGGCATCGCCCATGGCCCGGCCAGCGCCAGCTCGGGCGCTACCGGCCCGAGGTAGAGCGGAGCGGTGAGCGTCTCGCCGGTCAGCGCGGCGACGGTCGTCTCCTCGGCGACGCCGAAGCGGCCAACGGGATGATCGGCCGGGTACAGGCGCCCCAGCACCGCCAGTGGATCGCGGCCCGCTGGTCCGTGGCGCCCCGGCAGCGGCTCGCCGTCCGCGCCGTCAGCCCCGGCACGCAGGGTCGCGAGGGGCACCACCAGGAGCGGCCGCGAGGCCTCGATCGGCGTCGCGATTAGCCGCTCGGCGGCGACGACCTGGAGACCGGCGGCAAGGTCGAGCCCCCAGCGCAGCCGCGCCTCGGCGACCAGGGCATCGAGCACCGCCCCGACTAGCCTCCTTCGCCTCGGTCGATCGACGAGGCGAGCGCGTCCTTCTTCTCGGCATACCAGTCACCGAACGCGTTCGCCTTCAGGTCATCGAGCTGGCGGCCTTCTGGCGTTCGCTCTTCCTCCTCGAAGACCTTGAACAGGTGGAGCCCGTCGGCCTCGCCGCCGTCCGCGATGAACACGACGTCGCTGGTCTTGCCGACGGGCGCCGCGAAGATCGCGTCGACGAAGCGCTTGTCGAGCTGGCCGCGCGCGATCCAGCCGAGATCGCCGCCCGACCCCGAGGTCTGGCGATCCTCCGAGTAGTCACGGGCGAGCTGTGCGAAATCCGCCCCCGAATCGGCCTCGGCCTTGAGCTTGTCCATCTGGGCTCGGTCGGGGGCGTGGTACATGATCTGCACCACGTGCCAGCCGAAGTCCGTGCGGAATGGTTCGAGCACCTGGCCGTCCTTCAGCCCGGGCTTGCTGACGGCCTCGACGAACTCCGGCACGTAGTTCGTGTCATCGGGAGCGATGTAGCCCGGGAGCTTGCCGCCCGAGCCCGTCGTCCCGAGCGCTGCGGTCTCGTCGCTCTCTGCACGGGCCATCGCGTCGAACAGCTCCGGGTTCGCCGTCAGCTTCTCGAACGCAGCCTGCGCCTCCTCCTGCGCCTTCGTCCACGCAGGGTCGTCGGTCGGCAGCGGGCTGCTGGCACTGTCCGGCACGGTGTCGTCGGGCGAATAGAGGATGTGGCGGACCTTGACCGCCGTCTGTGGCACCTCGATGTCCCCGCTCGGAATGAAGATCTCCGCGCTGCGCCGCTGCGGACCAGGCTTGCTGACTTCGGCGACGATCTTCTCTTCGAGCCTGGTCCGGATCACGTCGCCCCGGACGACCTCGCGATATTTCGCGAGGTCGACGCCTTCGTTCTGCAGTTTGGTCTGGAACAGCTCGTCCACGTTCTCGTCCTGGATCTCGGTGACCCGCCCGATCCGGAAGATCCCGTCCTCGCCTTCGATGACGGGCGTCATGCCGTTGGCCTCCAGCTGGTAGGCCGCCTTGACGAAGGCCTCGTCGAGTGACCGGTCGTCCTCGGCGACCCAGCCGAGGTCGCCACCTTGGTCGCGGGTCGCGACGTCAGTCGAAACGGCCTTGGCGACGTCCTCCCAGTTCTGGCCGGCCTCGATATCAGCGCGGGCGTCGTTGGCTTTCGCGCGCGCCGCCGCGACCTGGGCCGGCGTCGAATCGGTCTCACCGTCGGCGACGGCCGGCTGGACCTCGATGACCCACACGTGGCGACCCGCGGGCGTCGTCGCCTCTTCGACGAGCTTTGCGTCGATGTCGGCGTCCGTGACGGTGATCCCCTCCTCCGTCGCGAGGTTCGCCTGGATCCGGTTGTCGATGATCCGCTCGAGGGCAAGGCCGTTCAGATTCTGTGCCTGTTGCTGGAGGATCTGGCCCGCACTCTCGGCCTGCGCTTGCGTCATGCGGCCGGACGCGACGAGGTTCTGGATTCGCCGTTCCTGCTCGCGGAGGCGCCAGCCCTCGATCTCGATGCGGTCGTTGAGCTGGTCCTTGGTGATCGACTGGCCCGCAACGCTGCCCACGGGCGCGAGGTGCTCCGAGTACCAGTTGAAGATGACCGCGAAGGCGAGGATGGCGACCGCGGCAACGATGACGAGCGCGAACGCGACGTTCGTGAGGAGGGTGCGCCGATCCTGGGAGTCGAGCGGGTTTCGCGACCGCTTGACGACCGGCTTGGCTCGGAAGGTCATGGGTTGACAGTGATTCCTGCTGGCATGGTCCGGCATGCGCCGGGGATGGACGGGGCCGACATCGTACCGCAAAGCCTCGTCACAGCCGGTGGGTCGGCCGGGTCCGGTGTTACCCTTCGCCGCGATGTCCGCAACCAGTGAGGCGCCTGCCGCATTCCGTCACTCTGCGGCCAGGCCGGGGCCTCTCGCGCTCATTCGCGAGGGCATCGACGAGATCCTTTCTCGCCGCAGGCTGGTTCGCTACCTGGTCCAGGCCGACCTCAAGAAGAAGGGCGCGGATACCCTTCTCGGCAACATCTGGTGGGTGCTCGACCCGCTCCTGCAGATGGTCGTGTACGTCGTCTTCGTGGCGGTCATCCTGCAGTCCGCCACGCCCGATTACCCGCTGTTCATCCTGTCCGCGATCCTGCCCTGGAAATGGTTCACGGCGAGCGTCAGCGATGCCACTGGGTCGGTTGTCTCGCAGGAGCGGCTGATCAAGCAGATCCAGTTCCCCAAGATCGTGCTGCCGGTCGCGGCCACCACCGCGGGGGTCGTCGGGTTCGGGTTCGGGCTGATCGCGCTTGCCGTGATCATGTTGTTCTACGTGGATCGGGTGTCCCTCAACCTGCTGCTCATCCCGGCGATCGCCGTCGTGCAGTACGTGTTCACGCTGGCGTTCGCGCTGGCGGTCGCATCGGTCAACGTGTTCTTCCGCGATCTCGGGAACGTGATGCGCCACGTGCTTCGGCTGTGGTTCTACCTGTCGCCCGCCCTGTACAGCCTGTCGCGGCTCGAAGAGACCCACTTCGTGCAGAGCAGACCGATCGTCCTCGAACTGGCGAAGGCGAATCCGTTCGCCATCCTCTTCGAATCGTACCGGGCGGTGATCTACGGGACGCCGGACGGTGCGCCAACCCACCCGCAGTGGGGGCCGCTGTTCGCGCTCCTCGTCGGAAGCATCGTGCTGCTCGGTCTCACGACGGTCCTGTTCAAGCGGCTCGAGCCGTCGTTCGCGAAGGTGCTGTGATGGCCGCCTCCCCACCGACGATGGAGGCAGGGACCGAGCGCGCCATCGACGTTGCCGACCTCGGCGTCCGCTACAACCTCCGCTTCAACCGCAAGTCGACGCTGCGCCAACAGGTCGCGCAGGTGGTGTCGCGCCAGCGGGTCGAGGAGTTCTGGGCCCTCCGCCACGTGTCCTTCACGCTCGTCCGCGGCGAGTCCCTCGGCGTGATCGGGCCGAATGGCGCGGGCAAGAGCACGCTCCTGCAGGTGCTCGCCGGCATCATCACGCCGTCCGAGGGTGCGGTCGACGTACGCGGCCATGTGTCGAGCCTGCTCACGCTCGGCGCGGGGTTCGATGCGGAGCTGACCGGTTTGGAGAACATCCTCCTCGCGGGCGCGTTCCTCGGCCTGGACGACACGCTGGTTCGCGAGCTGACGCCGTCGATCGTGGCCTATGCCGATCTCGGCCAGTTCATCGACGCGCCGATCAAGACGTACTCGTCGGGCATGCGCGCGCGGCTCGGCTTTGCGATTGCCACGTCCGTCGACCCCGACATCCTGCTGCTCGACGAAGTGCTCGCCACCGGTGATGCCGACTTCCGGACGAAGTCCAAGGCGAGGGTCCTCGACCTGGTGAAGGCAGCCAAGGGCATCGTGCTCGTGACCCACGACATGAACTGGGTGACCGAGTACTGCAACCGGGCACTGCTCCTCGAGCGGGGCAACCTCGTGATCGAGGGCGAGCCGGCTGAGGTGGTGCGGATCCACGAGGAGCACTCCGCGCGTCGCAAGGCCGAGAAGGCGGCACAGCTCGGTTCGATCGCCGCGGCAGCGGGCCCGCTCGCGCGCTAGCGTCGGCTGAGGCGGTCCACCAGCGCGACGTAGCGTTCGGCCTCGCGTTCCCAGGCCGCGGCGCGAACCACGTCGCGGCTGCCGTCCACGGCCTCCGCGCGGCGGATCGGGTGGTCAGCGAGGGCGACGATCGCCTCGGCCATCCCCGCGGCGTCACCCGGTTCGTACGTGACCACCGTGCCGTCCGGGAATGTGCGCTCCACGAGCGGAAGGCGCGACGCGACGACGGGCTTGCCCATTGCCCCGTACTCGTAGATCTTCCCGGAAATCGTCATCGCCGTGAACCGATCGAGACGGGTCGGCGCGATACCCATGTCCGCGGCGGCGACTGCGGCCGGGACGGCGTCGATCGGGATGCGGCCGTGGAACGTCACCCGGCCGCGCACTCCGAGCTCGGCAGCGAGTGCTCGCAACTCCTCCTCGGAATCTCCGCGACCGTACAGCTCGAGGCGGACGTCGAGGTCGGGCCGCTCGGTTGCGATCCGGGCGATCGCGCGGATCGTCACGTCGAGCTCGTACGTCGGCGTGAGTGCGCCGGTGTACACCAGCTTGAGCATCCCGTCCTCGCGGAAGACGCGCTGCTGATGCGCCGCTGCGTCGAACCGCTCCAGCGACGGGCTGTTGATGACGATG
Organism: Candidatus Limnocylindrales bacterium; assembly: GCA_035764655.1. Taxonomy (GTDB): domain Bacteria; phylum Chloroflexota; class Limnocylindria; order Limnocylindrales; family CSP1-4; genus DASTYU01. The sequence continues at coordinate 6,236 of DASTYU010000220.1, read as the reverse complement.
GACAGCTTGTCGTCCCGAAGGCCCAGCTTGCGGAGGCGGTCGCCGAACGCCTCGTTCACCGTGACCACATGGGTCGCGAACGCCATCGACAGCCGTTCCTGGAGGAGCAGCAGGCGGTGCGAGATCGGGTTCGCCGCACGCGGGAAGCGGGTCACGAAGAACTCGGGCATGGCCTCGTGCAGGTCGAGCACCACTGGGACGCCGACGAGCTTCAGCGGCAGCGCGGCGAACACGAGGAAGTCGGGCAGCGAGTGGACCTGGACAAGGCCGAACCGGTGGCGACGGTGCAGCTTGACCGCCGCCCAGCCGGAGCGAACGACGAACGACACGTACTCCCGGAGGTACGTGCCGAGCCCGGCGCCCTGGTGGCGCTGCTCGTCGAGCCGGCGCACGTGGACGCCCTGCAACACCTCTTCGGCGGGCAGCTCGGGCCGCTTCAGGCTCAGCACCAGCACTGGCCGGCCGGCGGCTGCCAGGGACTCGGCCTCACGCCGGACGCGCGGGTCCTCCTCGTAGTACGCGTGGACGATCATCAGGACCGGCCGAGGCGGCCGGTCCGCGGCGGCGGTCAGGGTCGTGCGGACCAGCCGGCGCCCAGGCGCAGCACCTGGCGCTGACGGGTCTGCTGCCCGGCCGACGAATCGACCGTGTCGACGACGAGATCGGCACGCTCGTAGACGCGCTTCCAGTCGATCGCGCGGTGCGCGGTCACGACCACGATCGCGTCCGCCCAGTCGATCAGCTGGTCGAGCGGCGTGTCCGCGCGGATGACGCCGTCCGTGTCGCGGAACGAGGGCACGTGCGGGTCGTGATAGCGCACCTCGGCGCCGCGGCCGGCGATCCCGGCCAGGACGTCCGCCGCCGGCGAATTGCGGGCGTCCTGGACGTTCGGCTTGAAGGCGACCCCGAGGACCCCCACCTTGGCGTTCTTGAGTGAGCGCTCGCGGTCGTTGAGCGCCTCGGCGACGAGGTCGACGACGTGGCGCGGCATGGCGAAGTTGATGTCGCCGGCCGCCTCGATGAAGCGGTCGATGAAGTCGAACTCGCGGGCACGCCACGACAGGTAGTACGGGTCGACCGGGATGCAGTGCCCGCCGACGCCGGGACCCGGCGTGAACTTCATGAACCCGAACGGCTTGGTGGCCGCCGCGTTGATGACCTCCCAGACGTCGAGGCCCATCCGCTCGCAGAGCAGGGCGAGCTGGTTCACGAACGCGATGTTGATGTTGCGGAAGACGTTCTCGAGCAGCTTCGCGAGCTCGGCGGCGTCAGGCGACGAGAGCTCGATGACCTCGTCGTTGATGTTGCGCAGGAGCGCGGCGGCTCGCTTCGTGGCGTGGGGCGTGGTGGCGCCGACCAGCCGTGGTACGCCTTTCGATGCACTCGCCGGGTCGCCCGGGTTGACTCGCTCGGGCGCGAAGGCGAGGTCGAAGTCGACGCCGGCCTTGAGGCCGCTACGCTCGACGACCTCGGCGAATGGACCGGTGGTCGTCCCCGGGAACGTCGTCGACTGGAGGACGATCAGGTGACCACGGCGCACGTTGCCGCAGATGAGCTCGGCAGCCGAGAGGACCGGCGCGAGATCGGGATCCTTGGTCGCGGTGATCGGGGTCGGGACGCACACGAAGATCGCGTTGGCCTCCGACATCGATGCGTCGACCGGGGCCACGACGCGCAGGCTGCCGTCGAGCGCCGCCGCGAGGCGCTCGTCGGATACGTCGTCGATCGGGGACGTCCTGGCGAGGAGCTCCGCCACGCGGTGCGGGGAGGCGTCGATGCCCTCCACGTCGAGGCCGGCCTCGGCGAAGGCGATGGCGAGCGGCAGGCCGACATAGCCGAGGCCGATCACGGCCACGCGACGATCTTGGGTCACGGATCCTCCAGGACGGGTCGCCCGGGGGTGCGGTCCCGAGCTGGGTGGTCGTCGGGAAGGATAGCCCCGACGACGCCGCTGGTCACGGCACGGACCGACCGACCTGCGCTGGCGCAACGGCGCCTTCGCGCTCGAGCCAGCCTGCAATGACGTCGCCGATCCGCTCGCCGGCGCGGCCGTCCCACAGCGGCGGCGGCTCATCGGGGAAGCTCACCCCGCCGTCCAGGATCGCCGCCGCCGACGGGACGACCGTCGACGGTTCGACGAGTCGGTTCGTGCCCTGGCTGACGGTGATCGGGCGTTCGGTGTTCGGCCGGACGGTCAGGCACGGCACTCGCAGGATCGTCGTCTCCTCCTGGATGCCGCCGGAGTCGGTGATGACCAGCGCTGCGCCGCGGACGAGCGACAGGAAATCGACGTAGCCCAGCGGGTCGATGACGCGGAGGCGCTGGTCCGAACGGAGTCCGGCGGCCTCGAGCGTCGGCCGCCCGCGCGGGTGCAGCGGAACGATGAGCGGCAGCAGCTCGGCAACGCCGCGCAGCATGTCGACGATCCGTCCTGCCTGCGCCGGCGCGTCGACGTTCGCCGGGCGATGCAGCGTCGCCACCGCGTAGCGCTCGGGAAGGCCGAGCGCCGCGCGCATCCGCGCCGCGTCGAATCGGTCGAGGTGGCCGAGCAGCGTGTCGATCATCGGGTTGCCGACGAAGTGGATGTTCCTCGCCGGCGTGCCCATGGCGACCAGGTTGTCGACGCCTTCGGGGCTGGTGACGAACAGCAGCTCGGACAGCAGGTCCGTGACGCGCCGGTTGATCTCTTCGGGCATCGAGTCGTCGAAGCTGCGCAGGCCGGCTTCGACGTGGGCCATCGGCACCCCGAGCTTCGCCGCGACGAGTGCGGCGGCCACGGTCGAATTGACGTCGCCATACACAACCGCGAGGGCCGGCCGAAGGTCGCTGAACGCACGCTCGAGGGCGACCATGATCGCAGCCGTCTGGGTGGCGTGCGAGCCGGAACCCACGCCAAGATCGAGGTCCGGCTGGGGAAGGTCGAGGTCGCGGAAGAAGACCGCGGACAGCGCGTCGTCGTAGTGCTGACCGGTGTGGACGAGACGCTGCTCCACGTCCCGCGCCGCCAGGGCGCGGAGCACGGGCGCGGCCTTCATGAAGTTCGGTCTGGCGCCGACGACGTGTGCTACGGTTCCTGCCATGGTCCCTCGGTTCGCGACGCGGGTTTTGGGCTGCCCGCGGCGATTCTGAGTATGGGGCCCGGCTGACGCCGGTGGCGTCGTTCCCCCGGCGGGTCGATCTCGCCTTGCTCGGCGCCTTCGAAGCGCTGCCCCGTGCCCTGCAGCTGGCCATCGCCCGACCGACCGCTGGCGGGTTCGAACGCGCGGTACGCCGCTTTCCGACGAACCCGTGGATGCCGCAACTGGCGGTCTCGTTGCGCCGGGCGGCTGGCCCCCCGGACCGAGCGGCGAGGTTGGCACGGCAGCTGGGGACGTCGCCGCGGACGGCGGCGCACGCCCGGCGCCAGCTCGCCCGCCTGTCGCTGCGCTATGGCCTGACCGATACCGCCGTGGCGATCCTCGCGATGATCCCCGAGTCGCGTCAGCCCGAGTTCGAGATGGTGCGGGCGAGCCAGGCGGTCGACGACGGCCGCTACGACGACGCGCGCGGCCACGCGGACACGGCGCTGCGTGGCGGTCACCCGGATGCCGCCCGCTACCTCGAGATGATCGCGTCGCGCGTCGCCGTCCTCGAGCCCGGCTGGACGCCCGACCTCGGCGCGGCCGGCGCTGCCCTCACGGGGCTGCGAGGCAGCGCCATTCGCGGCCGCATCCTGCACGTCGTGTCCCGAGCGCTGCCGTACCACCAGGTCGGCTACACGATGCGCAGCCAGTCCATCGGCGAGGCGCAGTTGGCAGCGGGGCTCGATGCGCGATTCGCCACGATCGGCAACTTCCCCGCCAACGTCGGCGTGCCCGATGCGCCCCGCGACTGGGAGGTCCGCGGCGTGCCATACCACCGGCTGGCGCCGGAATTCAGCGACAACGGCTTCCACGACCGGGTCGTGACCACCAGCGCCCGATGCCTGGCCGAGCTCGTGGAACGGATCCGTCCCGCCGTCCTGCACCCGGCCTCGAACCATCTCCAGGCACAGGTGGCGCTCGCCGTCGCGCGCCCGCTCGGGATCCCGGTGGTGTACGAGGTCCGCGGGTTCATCGAGGAAACGTGGGCCTCGCACCCCGAACGCGACGAGGACGCCGCCCGCGCGTCCGAGCGCTTCCAGGCGGTGCGCGACACCGAGACCCGGGTCATGGCCGCCAGCGACGCCGTGGTGACGCTGTCCGAGACCATGCGCCTGGAGATCATCGCGAGGGGCTGCGCGCCCGATGCCGTGGTGGTCATCCCGAATGCCGTTGACGTCGAGCAGTTCCGGCCAATGCCCCGCGACGATGCCCTGGCGGCCCGCCTCGGGATCGGCGACGAGCCGGTCATCGGCTACATCTCGACCTTCACCGCGTACGAGGGAATCCGCTACCTGCTCGACGCGGCGGCCGCGCTGCGCAGCCGTGGACGCAGGTTCCGGCTCCTCCTCGTCGGTGACGGCCGAGACCGCAATGCGCTCGTCGAGCAGGGGCACCGGCTCGGTCTGGATGACGGCACCCTGGTCATGCCCGGTCGCGTGCCGAACGATGAGATCAGGCGCTACTACTCGGTCATCGACATCTTCGTCGTGCCGCGCACGGCCGACCGCGTGTCGACGCTGGTGACCCCCCTCAAGCCGTTCGAGGCGATGGCCATGGAGCGCGCTCTCGTGGTAAGCGACGTGCCGCCGCTGCGCGAGATCGTCACCCCCGGTGAGGCCGGGCGGCTGTTCCGGCCGGAGGATGCCGCGGACCTCGCCGCCGTCCTGGATGGCCTCCTCGATGACGAAGCGCTCCGCGCGCGGCTCGGCCGGCAGGCCCGCGACTGGGTCGTCGCGGAGCGCACCTGGGCGCAGAACGGCGCTCGCTACCGGGCCCTCTACGAGCGGCTCGGGGCGCTCTGATCGAGCGATTCCAGCACCGACTCGTACGCCTTCGCGGCGATCGGCCAGCTGTAGCGTTCGCGGGCGATGGCGGACAGCCGATCGCGCCACGCGCGGCGTTCGGCGATGGGCAGCTCGAGGATCGATCGGATGGCGGCCGCGATGTCGGCCGGCGCCATGGAGACGACCACCCGGCCCGCCTCCTCCTGTTCGAGGATGCCCGCCATCGTCGGCAGGTCCGGTCCGAGCACGATCGGCGTCCCGGCGGCCAGCGCCTCGAGGAACTTGTTGGGCGTCGTGAACCGCTGGTTGAACGAGAGCGGCGGCAACGTGACCATCGCGATGTCCGCCGAGGCGACCCACGTCACCAGCTCGTCGGGGTGGACCGCGGGGATCGTGAAGTGGCGGCCGGCGTAGCGCGGGTTCGCATCGCGCGCAACGCTCGCGTCCCAGCCGCGCCCGAAGCCCATCACCACGAGCACGGCGTCGGGCTCGAGCAGCACGGCTTCGGCCATCTCGTCGAGCCCGACGTACGGTCCGAGACGGCCCCAGAACAGGCAGATCGGGGTGGCCGGCTGCAGCCCGAGGACGTCGCGGATGCGGTCGGGCGGCGCGCCGGGTGGCGGCGACCAGGGCTCCGGATAGTTCGGGACGACGGTCGGTACGAGCGGCAGGCCCCACAGCGCCGCGGCGCGCGAGGCGAATGGCTCGTTGACCGAAATGTGCGCGTCGGCCGCGCGCGCCCAGCCTCGCTCCCGCCGCGTCAGGAAGCGACGGATGGTGGCCGGCATGCCCAGGACGTTGTTCGACTCGAGCTGGAGGTCGATGACGTCGTGGATCACCCGCGAGCGCCGGCCCGCTCGCCGGTCGCGCTTCTGTGCGGCCAGTGCGGGCGCGATCGCGAGCACACCGCAGGCGTGGTACAGGTCGGCCGGCTCCAGCTCGCGTTCGAGCGTGTGCCACCAGCCGCGGACCGTGTGCGGCCACAGGAACCAGGTGATCGAGCGATTCCGCAGCGTGCGGAGCATGCGGGTGGGCACGGCCCGCAGCCGGCGCACGATCCGGCGCGACAGAGGCGGCCGCGCGGCTCCGTGGACTCGCGCCGGCTTCGGCAGTGGCGCCCGATACGTCGCGGCGAGCGCAGCGAATGGCCCGCTGGGCCGGTAGCGGCGGATGGTCAGCGGACCGTCCTGCTCGGATGGCGCAGCGCCTTCAGCGATCGGCGCCGCGATCTCGACGTCGTAGCCGTTGGCGTGGAGCGTCCGGCCGATGCGGATGGCGCGCGAGTACGGGTTCGCGGGGTTGCCCACGAGGATGACCGCCCGCCGGCGCG
>DASTYU010000219.1:0-8124 GCA_035764655.1 Candidatus Limnocylindrales bacterium | reverse complement strand
GTCGTCCGGCTCGTGTCCGAGGCGCAGGGTTCGCGGGCACCCATCCAGCGGCTTGCCGACGCGGTCACCGGCGTGTTCGTGCCGGTGGTCATCGGGCTCGCCGCGCTGACCTTCGTCGTGTGGCTGGTCGCCGGGCCCGAGCCCGCGTTCAACCTGGCGCTCCTCAACACCGTGGCAGTCCTGATCATCGCCTGCCCCTGCGCCCTGGGGCTGGCCACGCCGACCTCGATCATGGTCGGAACGGGGAAGGGGGCGGAGGCCGGCATTTTGTTCCGCAACGCGGAGGCGCTCGAACGACTCGGCAGCGTGCGTACGGTCGTGCTCGACAAGACGGGCACGCTCACCGAAGGCCGGCCGCGCGTCACCGATGTCATCCGTGCGAGTGGCGCGCCGGACGAGGCCAGCCTCCTCGCCCTCACCGCGGCCGCGGAGCTCGGGTCCGAGCACGCCCTCGCCGACGCCATCGTCCGCCACGTCCGCGATGCGCTCGGGACGGAACTGCCCATCGTGGATGCCTTCGAGGCCACCCCGGGCGACGGCGTCGTCGCGGACGTCGGCGGGACATCCGTCATCGTGGGCCGCGCGGGGTTCCTCCATGAGCAGGAGATCGACACGCGCGAGCTCGACGCCGCCGCCGAAGGGCTCGCCAGCGACGGCCGCACGCCGGTATTCGTCGCGATCGGGGGCAGCGCCGCAGCGGTCCTGGGCATTGCGGACACGCTCAAGCCAGGCTCCGTCGAAGCCCTCGCGGAGCTGCGCGGGCTTGGTCTCGACGTGGTGATGCTCACCGGGGACCACGAGCGAACCGCCGCCGCCATCGCCCGTGCCGCCGGCATCGGAACCGTCATCGCCGGCGTGCGACCGGACGGCAAGGCCGCCGCGATCCGTGGCCTGCAGGCCGAGGGTCGCGCGGTGGCGATGGTCGGTGACGGCATCAACGATGCCCCCGCGCTCGCGGCCTCGGACGTGGGGATCGCGATGGGGCATGGCACCGATGTGGCCATCGAATCGGCCGGGGTGACACTGATGCGGGGCGACCTGCGCGCGATCCCCGCCGCGATCGGCCTGTCGCGGGCGACGATGCGCAATGTCCGCGAGAACCTGTTCTGGGCCTTCGCCTACAACACGGTCCTCATCCCGGTCGCCATGGGCGTGTTGTATCCGGCGTTCGGGATCCTGCTCGACCCGATCCTGGCCGCCGCCGCGATGGCGCTCAGCTCGGTGACCGTGGTGTCGAACGCGCTCCGGCTCCGACGCTACAGGCTGCCGGCGTCCGGTCCCGGCGCAGGGCCCGGTCTCGTGGGCGCGCCGCCGGCTCTCGAGGTGCCATCGACCTAGCGACCGCCCTCCTCGCCTACCGCGGGGCGCGGTGCGCGCGGGTAGATGATCAGCAGGCGGCCTTGCTCGTCGCCCACGTTCTCGACGTCGTGGGGCACGGTCGGATCCCACGCGATGTAGTCGCCCGGTCCCAGCTCGACCACGTGGTCCCCCTGGGTGAACCGCCAGCGGCTCGACAGCACGACGTGGTGCTCATCGCCGCGGTGGGCGTGGACACCGGTGCTGGAACCCGGTTCGGCGACGGCCTCGAGGATGCACATGTCACGCGACGTGCCCGCATCGACTTCCGTGAGCAGCGTGCCCTCGACGACCGGCATCCGCGGTCGGTCGCCGCTGCGGACCACCCGCGGGGCGGGGCTGGAGTCCAGGAGCAGCCATGCCACGGGAACGTCGAGCGCCGCGGCGATCGCCGCCAGGGCGTCAAGCGAAGGCACCGCCTTGTCGTTCTCGATCTGCGACAGGTAGCCGATGTTGAGGCCGCTCCGTTTGCTGACCTCCAAGAGCGTGAGCCCGCGCGACTGACGCCAGCGTCGCGTCTCGCGGCCGACCGGGGGCCGTTGCGCGCTCGTGACTTTTTCGCCAGTCAAAGTACTTGTCCTCCGACCAAGTCGTGTGGCATACTGTAGCCGGTGGCAATAATGATTTGCCAACGACAAAGTCGTCAAGCCGCCGCCGTCGCGGCGACATCAGCGCGGAAGGTACAGGTTCACATGAAGGTCGCAGTCATCGGAACGGGCAATGTCGGCTCGGCAATCGGGGGCACGCTCGCCCGTGCGGGCCACGAGGTCGTCTTCGCAGCCAGGGACCAGGACGAGGTCCGGCAGGTCGCCGAGGGCCTGGGCGCGACGGCCGCGGACTCTCCGGCCGACGCGGTCGCCGGAGCGGACGTGGCGATCCTCGCCGTCCCGTGGGGCGCCGTGGAGGACGTCACGGACGAGATCCGGGAGTCGCTGGACGACACGGTCGTGGTCGATGTCACGAACCCGCTGACGCCCGATTACTCCGGGCTGGCCACGAGCGGCGGCTTGTCCGCAGCGGAGCGGGTCGCCGACCGGCTTCCTCGCGCGCGGGTGGTCAAGGCGCTCAACACGTTGTTCGGCTCGGTCCAGGCCGACCCGGACGCGCTCGGCACCACGGTCGACGCGTTCTACGCGACGGACGACCCCACCGCGCGGACCCGCATCGCCGAGCTGCTTTCGTCGATCGGCTTCCGCCCCGTCAATGTCGGTGGCCTCGCCGCGGCGCGCGAGCTCGAGGCGCTGGCGTTCCTCAACATCCGCCTCCAGATGCTGACCGGAGGCGACTGGCGATCGGCCTTCGTCCTCCGTGGCGCCCCGGCCTCCGCGGTCGAAACCCCCGCGGGTTCCTGACCGCCTGATCTCAACCCGCCGCCAGCTCGGCCGGTGATCCGTTCACCGGCCGGCGGCGGGCGATCGCGCGGGGCAGCAACCCGAGGAGGACTGCTCCAGCGAGCACGACCACGGCGGCGACGGCCCACCCGAGGCCGAAACTCACGGCGGCGATCGCCGGCACGAGCAGGTTGCTGACGAGGCCGCCGGACATCTGGGCGAGCGACACGACGGACAGCAGCGTTGCTCGCTGATCAGCCTCCACCCGCTGGTGGAGGGTTTCGTTGTTGAGGGGGCCGGCGAGCCCCGCGAACAGGTAGAACCCGACGTACAGCGCCGCCACCAGCAGGAATGCGGCGCCGGTCGCCATCCCGGCGAGTGCCACCGCCATCAGAGCGGTGACCAGCGCCGCGGTCCGTGGCCCCGACCCGATCCGGGCCGCGGCCCGCGGTGCGGCCGCCGAACCGAGCGACGTCCCGAAGAAGGCCAGCGTGACGAGCACGCCGTAGGCGCCGCTGGCGCGTTCCTCGCCGCCGAGCAGGCTCGCGAACTGGACGGGCGCGACGGTCTCGAGCGCACCGATCGCGAAGCCCACGGTGGCCATCGCCCCCAGGACGAGGCGGATCGTCCGATCGCCGCCGGCAAGTCGCAGACCGGCCACAACGTTCGCTGGGACGTCGCGCACGAGGCGGTCGAGCGGGGCATGCATAACGTTCGGCGGGTCGATCATCAGCAGCAGCACCGCGACGAGACCGACGACGTGCAATGCACCGGCCGCAAGGTAGGGGACCGACAGCGGGATCAGCAGCCCGTCGGCCGGCAGTCCGTCGACGAACGACGGGATCAGGCCGCCCACGATGGCACCGACGGCGAGGGCCGCGGCCTCGACGGCCCATGCCCGCGAGATGCCGCGCCGCACATCCGCCTCGGGATCGCCTGCACGGACGGCGTCGACGTACCACGCCTCGAGCGGGCCACTCTGGAGGGCCCGCGCGACGCCACTCAGCGCCATGACGATCCCGAACTGGACGACGTCCGTGGCCACCGCCATGCCCAGCATCGACGCGATCGCCAGCACCCGGGACAGCGCCAGCGTCCTCCGCCGCCCGAGGACGTCGGCGAGGCCGCCGGTCGGGAGCTCGAGGAGGATCACGACCACCGTGTAGACCGCGAACAGGCCGCCGATGACCGGCAGCTCGAGCCCGCGGGCGCGGAGCAGCAGCACGAGGATCGGGACGACGAGCCCGACCGGCAGCCACTGCAGGCCGCTGAGGGCGACGTAGCGCCACTCGGCCTGCGGGGCGGTCAGGACAGCAGGCTTGCGAGCCATCATCGCTCCAGCTCCTCGACCCGGTCGAACGGGAACACCTGGAGATATGCCGCCAGCAGCTCGGGAGCTTCGCCGGGCTGGGCCGGAGGCGGGTCGGTCCGGAAGCGACGGAGGACGGCGTACAGCTCGTCGGTCAGTGCCCGGGTCTGCGATGGGGTCAGCCGCAGGACGTCGTCCCCGAGCGTTGCGGCGTGGAGCCACGCGGGGTCCATCCGGTCACGGCGGACAACCCAGTTCTCGAACTGGTCCACGGCGCGCTGGACCTGGCGGCGCTCGAGCGCGTCGCTGACGGCCCGCCCCTCGGAGTCGGCGGGAAAGTCTCCCGCGTCCCAGCTCGTGGTGCGGCTGCTGGCGCGCCAGCGACGCTCCCGACCGGATTGCGGACCGTCATCCTCGACGTAACCGAACCGCTCGAGCTGACGGAGGTGATAGCTGGTGGCCCCGCTCGACTCGCCGGTCCGCCGTGCCAGTTCGGTCGCCGTGGCGGGACCGTCCAGCCGGAGCAGGGTCAGCAGCCGGATCCGCAGCGGGTGGACGATGGCCCGGAGGGTGCGGACGTCGGTGACATGCTTGGTGCTTTCAGCAGGCATGCGCCTACCGTAGCACTGCAAAGACTTCTTTGCAACTGTTTCTTTGCAGTTGGGCGAGCTACGGGCTGGCCATGTAGCGCAGGAACGTCGCTCGGTGCGGGTCCTCGAGGGCCAGCACGCCGCCGATGAACGACTTCGTCGCGCGGCAGACGGTGGCATCGTCGGCGGTCGGGTCCTGCAGGGCGCTCGCCGCCTGGTTCAACTGATCAATGCCCATGGCACTGGCGAGAGCGGCCGACGCATCCTGCACGTCCGCGTCCGAGGGCGCGGGCGGGCCGGCGATGCCCTTCAGATCGGCCTCGAAGGCGCGGAACGAGATTTCCAGCAGCTCCTCGAACTGATCCTGGTCAAGGAGCCTGGTCAGCTCCGTCGCTTCCGAAGCGTCCAGCGTCTGGCGAATGAGCCCGGCGCACGCGCGATCGTCGGCGCTCTGGATCACCTGGTCCATGAGCTGCCAGTAGCGCAGCAGGCTGGCGTCGTCGAGTCGGGCGAAGGCCGTCAGGCCGACCTGCTGACCGAGCTGGTACGCCTCTTCGGGCGAGTCGACGTCGCCGTAGCGGGCCTCGAACTCGGGCATCTCCATGAGGCGCCGTCCGAAGTCGCTGGCAGCGGCGTCGCGGGGGTCGGCGTTGGCACCGATGAAGACGAGGACGCCGAGCACACCCAGCACGCCGAGCGCAACGACGGCCAGCAGGGCCGGCAGCACACGGCTCGGCTTCTGGCCGGGCGGGGGCTGGATCCAGCCGCTCGGCGCCGGCGGCTCGGGCGGGGCCACCGGTTTGGGCGCGGGGTCGCCCGGCGGCGGAAGCGGCTGCTCGTCCATGTCTCCCTCTTGACGCCCCCGGACGGTCAACGTTACGAGCGATCCGCACGAGTCGATGTGGGCCGAAGGTCATGGCACGCGCGTAAGGTGATCCCGATGCCCGACCTGGCCGCACCCGACTACCAGTTCGCGCGCTTCGTGCTCGAGCGCGGGCTGGCCGCGCTATACGCCATCGCGTTCCTCGTCGCGTTCGTCCAGTTCCCGGCCCTCGCCGGGGAGCGCGGCCTCGAACCGGCGCGCCGGACCCTCGCGCTGACGACGTTGCGCAGGGCCCCGAGCCTGTTCCACCTTGCGTACTCGGACCGCCTCCTGCGCGCCGTGTCCGTGGCCGGCATGGTGGTCGCCACCGGCCTGCTCTTCGGGTTCGTCCAGGAGCTCCCGCTGCCCCTCACGATGCTCGCGTGGCTCGCGCTCTGGGCGCTCTACAGCTCGATCGTCAACGTCGGCGGGACGTTCTACTCGTTCGGCTGGGAGACGCTCCTGCTGGAGGCCGGCTTTCTGGCCGTCTTCCTTGGCAACGCGCATACGCCGCCGCTCTTACCGGTGCTGGTCCTGTTCCGTTGGCTCGCGTTCAGGGTGGAGTTCGGCGCAGGCCTGATCAAGCTGCGCGGAGACCCGTGCTGGCGCGACCTCACCTGCATGACCTGGCACCACGAGACGCAGCCGATGCCGAACCCGCTGTCCTGGTTCTTCCACCACCTGCCCCGCCCGATCCACCGGATCGAGGTCCTCGGCAACTTCGCCGCGCAGCTCGTCCTGCCGTTCGGGCTGTTCCTGCCGCAGCCGGGCGCGTCGATCGCCGCCGTGCTGATGATCGGCACGCAGCTATACCTCGTCGTCAGTGGCAACTACGCCTGGCTCAACTGGGTCACGATCGTCGCCCTCGCCGCCGCGATCGACGACACGACGGTCGAAGCCGTTCTCGGCTTCGTGCCCGGGGCGGCCGCGACGCTCGGTCCGGCACCGGCCTGGTTCATCGTTGCAGTGCTCGTGCTGACCGCGGTCGTCGTCGTCCTGAGCTGGTTCCCGGTACGCAACCTGCTGAGCCCGGACCAGAAGATGAACGCCTCGTTCGACCCGTTCCGCCTGGTCAACACGTATGGCGCGTTCGGGTCCGTCAGCCGTGAACGCTACGAGGTCGTCGTCGAGGGGACCGCCACGGCCGATCCCGGCCCGGACGCCGCGTGGCTCGAGTACGAGTTCAAGGGCAAGCCCGGCGATCCACGCCGCATTCCGCGGCAGTTCGCGCCGTACCATCTGCGCCTCGACTGGCTGATGTGGTTCCTCCCGCTGTCGCGGGCGTATGGCGAGGGCTGGTTCTTGCCGTTCCTGACAGGTCTGCTCCGGGGTGACCGGGCGGTGCTCGGGCTCCTCCGGCACAACCCGTTCGCCGATGGGCCGCCGACGCACGTGCGCGCTCGGCTGTACCGCTATCGATACACGTCCTGGCGCGAGCTGCGCGCCTCCGGGCGCTGGTGGAATCGCGAGCTGGTGGGCGACTTCCTGGGTCCCGTGCGGCTTCGCGACGGCCGATGAACGCCCCCGAAGCCGTCGTCGTCGGCAGCGGACCCAACGGCCTGGCCGCGGCAATCACCATCGCGCGAGCCGGACATCCCGTCGTGCTCCTCGAGCGGTTGGACGCGATCGGGGGTGGCGTTCGTTCGGCCGAACGGACGCTGCCCGGGTTCGTCCATGACGTGTGCAGCGCGATCCACCCGTTCGGCCGCATCTCCCCGTTCTTCGCGAGCCTCGACCTCGCTCGGCACGGTCTCGATTGGGTCGAGCCGCCGTACAGCCTGGCCCACCCGCTCGACGATGGGACTGCCGTTGTGGTGGAGCGCGACGTGGACGCGACCGCCTCCCGGCTCGGCGAGGACGCGGATGCGTACCGGAGCACGTTCGGTCCGCTCGTCCGCTCGTGGCTCGATCTGCAGGCCGACATCCTTGCGCCGTTCCACGTGCCGCTGTGGCCGCCGCGCGCGATCCGGCTGGCACGGTTCGGCTGGCCGGCGATCCAGTCGGCGACGCGGCTCGCGCGCCGGTTCGACGGGGAGCGGGCTCGGGCCCTGGTGGCCGGCGCCGCCGCCCACTCGATCCTGTCGCTGACCGAGCCCATCAGCGCGGCCGCCGCACTGGTCATGCTCGGGTCCGCCCATGCCGACGGCTGGCCGTTCCCCCGCGGCGGTTCCGGGCGGCTCGCCGAGGCACTCGTCGCCGAGCTGCTGCTGGATGGCGGCCGGATCGAGACCGGCCGCCCGGTCGAGCACATGGATGACCTGCCGCCGCACCGGGTGGCCCTGTTCGACACCTCGCCGCAGGCGCTCGTTGCCATCACCGGAGATCGGCTCCCGCGCGGCTATCGCCGCCGCCTCGAAGGGTTCCGACATGGCCCCGGCGTCTTCAAGGTCGACATCGCCATCGACGGACCGATCCCGTGGCGAGCCGACGGCGTCGACCGCGCCGGCACGGTCCATCTGGGCGGCACGCTCGAGGAGATCGCCCGGGCCGAGGCTGCGGTGGCCGCCGGCCGCCATCCGGATCGCCCGTTCGTGCTGCTGGCGCAGCAGAGCCTGTTCGACACGACACGGGCCCCTACCGGCCAGCACACGGTCTGGGCCTATTGCCACGTTCCCAACGGATCGAGCGAAGACCAGACGGAGCCGATCCTTGCCCAGGTCGAGCGGTTCGCACCCG
>DASTYU010000218.1:0-2452 GCA_035764655.1 Candidatus Limnocylindrales bacterium | reverse complement strand
CGATGACAGCGGCCGACTCGTCGGGATCCTTACGGAACGGGACATCTTCGCCCGGCTCGTCACCGGGAACGTCGATCTGGCCCAGCCCGTCGAGACGTTGCTCAATACCCAGCCGAAGACGCTCCGGCTCGAGCAGACGATCCTCGACGCGATCGACCTGATGCAGACCGGCCGCTACCGGAACATCCCGCTCGTCGACGACGCCGGCCGCCTGATCGGCGTGGTCCGCCAGAACGACATCATCCGCTACCTCGCCGAGTCGTTCCCCGAGGAGCTGCTCAACCTGCCACCGCGACCGCACCAATCGATGAAGGAGCCTGAAGGGGCGTGACCACGACCACCACCAGCCGCTCTCCCGAGCCCGATGTCCAGGAGCTCGAGCGGGTCACCATCCGGTTCGCCGGCGACTCCGGCGACGGAATGCAGCTCACCGGAACCCCGTTCACGCGCACGGCGGCGGTGTTCGGCAACGACATCAGCACGCTGCCCGACTTCCCGGCCGAGATTCGCGCCCCGGCCGGTTCGCTACCCGGCGTGTCGGGCTTCCAGATCAGCTTCTCGTCCGCGGATATCCACACGCCCGGCGACCAGCCGGACGTGCTCGTCGCCATGAACCCGGCCGCGCTCAAGACGAACGTGATGGACCTGCCGCCCGGCGGGGCCCTCATCGTCAACAGCGACGCGTTCACCCAGCAGAACCTGAACAAGGCGGCCTACGCCAGCAACCCGCTCACGGACGGCTCGCTGAAGGGCTTCACCGTCTTCGAGATCCCGATCAGCACGCTCAACGAGCGCTCGCTCGATGGGCTCGACATGACGAGCAAGCAGAAGGACCTGACGAAGAACTTCTTCGCCCTCGGGATCATGTTCTGGCTGTACGAGCGGAGCATGGATCCCACGCTCGCGTGGATCGACCAGAAGTTCTCGGCCCGACCCGTCATCGCGGAGGCGAACAAGCGCGCGCTCAAGGCGGGCTATGCCTTCGGCGAGACGACCGAGCTGTTCCATACCCACTTCCGGGTCAAGCCTGCCAAGCTCGCGCCCGGCACCTACCGCAACATCACCGGCAACGAGGCCACCGCGCTCGGCTTCCTGGCCGCCTCGCAGCTGGCCGACCGGCCGCTGTTCTACGGCAGCTACCCGATCACGCCGGCGTCGGACATCCTCCACCAGCTGTCGGGCTACAAGGCGTACGGCGTGAAGACCTTCCAGGCGGAGGACGAAATCGCGGCCATCGGCGCGGCGATCGGCGCGGCGTACGGCGGCGCGCTCGGCCTGACCGCGTCATCCGGCCCGGGCATCGCGCTCAAGAGCGAGGCGATGGGCCTCGCCGTGATGGTCGAGTTGCCGCTTGTGGTCGTGGACGTCCAGCGCGCCGGCCCGTCGACGGGCATGCCAACGAAGAACGAGCAGGCAGACCTGCTCCAGGTCATGTTCGGGCGCAACTCGGACTCGCCGCTGCCGGTGGTCGCGCCGGCGACCCCGGCCGAGTGCTTCGACATGGCGATCGAGGCCTCCCGCATCGCGCTCCGCTACGTCACCCCGGTCGTCTACCTGTCGGACGCGTTCCTTGCCACCGGCGCCGAGCCGTGGCGCATCCCGAACGTCACCGAGCTGCCCGACATTCGGGTCGAGAACGTCACCGATCCTGCAACCTTCCGGCCGTACGCCCGCGACGCCAACACGCTGGCGCGCCAGTGGGCGGTTCCCGGCACGCCCGGTCTCGAGCACCGGATCGGCGGCCTCGAAAAGGCCGACATCACGGGCAACGTCAGCTACGACCCGGACAACCACCACCGCATGCAGGTGCTCCGCCAGGCAAAAGTGGCCGGCATCGCCGATGACATCCCGCTGCTCGAGGTCTTCGGGCCATCCGAGGGCGACCTGTTGATCCTCGGCTGGGGTTCGACCTACGGCGCGATCCGCTCGGCGGTCGAACGGCTGCACGCCGACGGGCGATCGGTCGCGCACGCGCACCTGCGCCACCTCAACCCGTTCCCGAAGAACACGGAGACCGTGCTCCGCAGTTACCGCAAGGTGCTCATCCCAGAGGTCAACCTGGGCCAGCTCCTGCTGCTCGTGCGCGCCAGGTTCCTGATCGATGCGATCGGCTACGACCGCGTCCGCGGCAAGCCCTTCCGCATCGCCGAGATCGTCGCGGAGGCCGAGCGAATCCTCGGGGTCGGGCGCGAACGCGGTGACGACGTGGCCGGTGACCACAGCCCCAATACCACCCAGGGGGTGGACTGACATGACCGAGACCAACGGCCACGACGCCGCCACCCAACCGCCGCTCTCGCCGGAGAACGAAGCGGTCATCCAGCTCTCCCGGAAGGACTTCGTGTCCGACCAGGAGGTGCGCTGGTGCCCGGGGTGCGGCGACTACTCGATCCTCGCCCAGACCCAGAAGGTGATGCCCGACTTCGGCTACCCGAAGGAGAACATCGTCTTC
>DASTYU010000217.1:0-3347 GCA_035764655.1 Candidatus Limnocylindrales bacterium | reverse complement strand
CAGCGTCGGGAAGTACAGGACCGAGCTCGCGAAGATGATCGGGATCACGCCGGCCTGGTTGACCTTGAGCGGGATGTACGTGCTCCCGCCGGTGGTCATCCGGCGGCCGACCACGCGCTTCGCGTACTGGACGGGGATCCGTCGCTGGCCCTGCTCGATGAAGATGACCCCGACGACGATCGCGAGCCCGATGATCAGGACGACGACGAACTTCGCGTTGCCGGCCTGCAGGAGGATCGCACGTCCCTCCTGCGGCAGGCGCGAGATCACGCTCGAGAAGATCAGGATCGACATCCCGTTGCCGATCCCGCGCTGGGTGATCAGCTCGCCCATCCACATGATCATGGCGGTGCCGGCCGTCATGACCAGCACGATGAGTGCGATGTTCGGCGCGGTGAAGGTCCCCACCGGGAAGATGTCGACGCCCCCCAGCTGGCTCGAACGCGAGTGGAACAGGAACACGAGGCCCGTGGACTGCAGCAACGCGAGCACCACGGTCACGTAGCGGGTCCACTGGTTGATCTTCTTGGTACCGGACTCGCCCTCCTTGTGCCAGGCCTCGAGCTTGGGGATCACGACGGTGAGCAGCTGCATGATGATCGAGGCCGTGATGTACGGCATGATCCCGAGCCCGAAGATCGCCATGCGCGTCAGCGCGCCGCCCGAGAACAAGTCGATGAACGAAAGGAACCCGGTGCTCCCCTGGGCGTGCAGCGCGTCGGTCAGGATGTTGATGTCGACCACCGGCACCGGAACGTGCGACCCGAGCCGGTAGATGGCGATGATGGCCAGGGTGAACAGGATCTTGTTCCGAAGGTCCGGGACCTTGAAGGCGTTGACGAAGGCGCGGAGCACGGGTCCCTATCCTACCCCCGGTCGCCCAGGACCTCGGCGCTGCCGCCGGCTCCTTCGATCTTCGCCCTGGCCGCCTCGCTGAACGCGTGCGCGCGGACGGTGAGCGCCTTGCCAATCTCGCCGCGCGCCAGGATCTTGACGGGCCGGCCCTTGCGGACGAGGCCGTGCTCGAGCAGCGCCTTCGGGTCGACCTCGCCGTCGAACACCTCGCCGAGCGAGCCCACGTTCACGACGGCGTACGGGACGCGGTTCGGGTTCGTGAAGCCCTTGAGCTTGGGCACGCGGCGCTGGAGCGGCATCTGACCGCCCTCGAACCCCGGCTTCGGGTTGTGGCGGGCGCCCCAGCCCTTGGTGCCGCGGCCGGCGGTCTTGCCCCGCGTGCCGGCGCGGCCGCGGCCCACGCGGGTGCGGTCCCGCTTCGCGCCCTCGGCGGGCTTGAGGTGATGCAGCTTCATGACGTCTTCCTCCGGGACGTGGCCTGGGTGCCCTTCGCGCCCTCACTGTCGGCGACCTCCTCGACCGAGACCAGGTGGCCGACCTTGGCGATCATGCCGCGGATCTCGGGACGGTCGTCCTTGATCACGCTGTCGCGGATCCGGTGCAGCCCGAGGCGCCGGACGGTCTGCTTCTGGTCCTTCGGCCGGTGGATCACGCTGCGGACCTGGGTGACCTTGAGTTTGGTCATCGCCGGCCGCCCGCATCCGGCGAGGCCTGGGCCTGGTCGCCGTAGACCTCCTCGAGCTTGGCCGCGCGCGTCGCCGACATCCGCGCCTGTGCCGCGGCGACCGCGTCGAGCATCGGCTTGGGGGCCACCTCCTGGAGCTCGCGACCGCGCAGACGGGCGACCTCCTCGGGGCGCCGCAGGCTCTGCAGCCCCGTCATCGCCGCCTTCACGATGTTGATCGCGTTCGAGGAGCCGAGCGACTTGGACAGGATGTCCTTGATCCCGGCGCATTCGACGAGCGCCCGCACCGCGCCGCCGGCGATCACGCCGGTCCCCGGCGCCGCGGGCTTGAGGAGCACGATGCCGGCGCCGTCCCGCCCGGTCACCTGGTGCGGGATCGTCGTGCCCATCATCGGCACCTCGAACATCTTGCGCTTGGCCTCCTCGACGCCCTTGGCGATCGCCGCGGGAACC
Organism: Candidatus Limnocylindrales bacterium; assembly: GCA_035764655.1. Taxonomy (GTDB): domain Bacteria; phylum Chloroflexota; class Limnocylindria; order Limnocylindrales; family CSP1-4; genus DASTYU01. The sequence continues at coordinate 1,354 of DASTYU010000217.1, read as the reverse complement.
TCCTTGGCCTTGCCATAGCCCAGACCGACGCGCCCGGCGCCGTCGCCCACCACGACGAGCGCGGCGAACGAGAACCGGCGTCCACCCTTGACGACCTTGGCCACGCGGTTGATCGAGATCACCCGCTCCTCGTAGATGCTCTTCTCGCCCTGTGAGTCGTAGCGCCGCATCAGATCTGCAGTCCCTTCTCCCTCGCGCCCTCGGCGAGCGCGGCCACTCGCCCGTGGAACAGCCTGCCGCCGCGGTCGAACACGACCCGGTCGATCCCGGCCGCCTTCGCGCGCTCGGCCAGCAGCTCGCCCACGGCCTTTGCGGGGGCCGTCTTGCCCTCGCCGGCCTTCGCCTTCCCAGCCCCGCCCGCCTTTCCTGCCCCGCCCGCCTTTCCTGCCCCGCCCGCCTTTCCTGCCCCGCCCGCCTTTCCTGCCCCGCCCACCCGCACATCGCGATCCGAGGCGGCGACCAGCGTGCGCGCCGCATCGTCGTCGACGAGCTGCGCGTAGATGTGCCGGTTGGAGCGGTACACGGCAAGGCGCGGCCGCGCCGCGGTCCCCGCGATCTTCCTGCGCACGCGGACGTGGCGGCGGACCCGCGCTCGGCGTCTGGTCTTGGCGTCCATCAGGCGGTCGCACCCTTCGCGGCCTTGCCGGCCTTCTTGCGGACGTACTCGTTCTCGTAGCGGATCCCCTTGCCCTTGTAGGGCTCGGGCTTGCGGATCTTCCGGATGTTGGCGGCGACCTCGCCCACGAGCTGCTTGTCGTTGCCCCGCACCACGATCTGGGTCGGCGTCGGCGTCTCGAACTCGATCCCCTCGGTCGCGGGCACCGTGACCGGGTGCGAGAACCCCACCTGGACCTCCAGCGCCTTGCCCTTCATCGCCGCTCGGTAGCCGACACCGACGATCGCGAGCCGCTTCTCGTAACCCTTCGTGACGCCCTCGACCATGTTGGCGATCAACGACCGCGTGAGCCCGTGGAGGCTGCGATGGAACCCCTCGTCGGTCGGGCGCTCGACCCGCAGGACGTCGTCCTCGCGGACGAGGCGCATCTCGGCGTGCACCCGCTGCGTCAGCTCGCCGCGTGGACCCTTGACGACGACGACCGCGTCCTCGCCGACGGTGACGTCGACGCCGCTCGGGATCTCGATGGGCTGTTTGCCGATCCGACTCATGGCCTCTGCTCTCCGGTCACCAGACGAACGCCAGGACCTCGCCGCCGATCCCCTTGCGGGACGCGTCGCGGTCCGTCATCACGCCCTGCGAGGTCGAGATGATCGCGATCCCGAGCCCACCGAGGACCCGGGGCAGGTCGTCCCGCCCGGCGTAGACGCGCCGGCCGGGCTTGCTCACGCGCCTGAT
>DASTYU010000216.1:0-4265 GCA_035764655.1 Candidatus Limnocylindrales bacterium | reverse complement strand
GTGATACCGGCCACCCAGCGTGATGACACAGCCATGAGACGAGGAGCAACACCAGTGCAGGAACTGATGGTGGACTTCATCACGTCGCTTGACGGCTACGGCGCGGCAGAGGGCTGGCCGGGATGGTGGGGCCTCCAGGGTCCCGAGTACCTCGCCTGGCTCGCCGAGGAGCCGCGGGACTATACGACCCTGATGGGGGCGACGACCTACCGACTGATGTCGGGGTTCGCGGAGCAGCCGGAGGCATCCGGGATCGACCCCGACAGCGACGAGGCTGCCAGCGTCGGGGAGTTCGCGACCGCCCCCAAGGTCGTGTTCTCGTCGACCCTGCAAGAACCCCTCACCATGCCCAATACCCGGCTGGTCCGCACTGACCCGGTCGAGAGCGTGCGCGCCATGAAGCGGGACGACGCGATGCCGCTCCACACGCTCGGCAGCCTCACCCTGTGCCGGTCGCTGCTCGAGGCCGGCTTGGTAGACCGCTTCAGGGTCGTCGTGTTCCCCGTGATCACCGGGCGAACGGGGACCGACCGGATCTACGACGGCTACCCGGACGTCGCCCTCGAGATGGTTGGCAATCGGACATTTGACGGCCGCATCCAACTACTCGAATACGTGCCCACGGTCCTGTCCGGCCCCCCCGCCCAAGATCCAACAGCGTGAGCATCCCCTGACGACGCTCAGCGGGGCGGCCACCGGCCGTCGGGCCGCGCGTCAAGCAGGCTCGAGGCTCGGAACGGCCAGCTACCCCTTGGCCCGCCCCCCGACGGAAACGGGGCTCACGGTAGCCGGATCAGCCGTGCTCACCTCACGCCCCTCCACACCGGAGGGGAGCGTCAGGCGTCGTACAGCATGTGCGTGATCTTGATCCGGATGTACTCGAGGTCACCGGACGGAAGGTTCCAGATGGCGCGCACTCGCACCGGTATCCGCAGCCCGTTGAACTCGCCGTACTCGTCCACGGGGGTCGACCATCGCTGGAGGGACGGCCTGCCGCTGTCGCCGGGGTAGGGGCGGTCAGCCTCGAACTTGGTCACCTTGCCGTCCGGGTCGACGAAGATCGTGCCGGTCGCCGTCTGACCCGCGTGCGTGAGCGACACGCGGGCGGAGCCCGCGTCAACCTCCTCGAAGGACACGTTCTCGGCGAGGAACGCGGTCGGGAACCACATCATCTCGCTCAGGAACCGCAGCATTTCACCCTGGTCGAGGTCCGGTCCCGTCGCGTCGACCATCGGAACCAGGCCTGCGGCCGCGATGAGCATCCGCCCGGTGCCGTTCAGGAACGTGTCCTTCGCGCGGAGGAGCGGCAGAGCATCCGCCGGCACGACGGCCTGCCACACAAAGCCCGGTGGATCGACGGAGTAGTGCTGCTCGGCCCGCAGCGGGAACCACGGTTGTCCGGCGGCCACCTGGATCTGACCGGTCTGCGTGAGCCGGACGGTCCGGACGAACGGCTGCCCGACGATGCCCGCGTACCTGAGGAACCGACGCGCGGGCTCGGGCAGCCCCCCAAGCATTTCCTCAGTGACAGTTCCGTCGCGCGACGGAGCCGCGCCGGCAAGGAGCAACTCAAGGTCTTCGCGAACCAGTCGAGCGAACCGCCCGGTGCCCGCGACGGCAGCAGCCGCTGCGACGCCCCCGATCAACAACGCGAGCAAGGACGCCCTAGCGACGAGCGCGCCCATTCCCAGCACCTCCATTCCGTGTTCCGGCGGGCCTCAGCCCGGCCGCGGCTGTTGAGCCAGAGGTGGGCGCCGTGGAGGGCCGCCTGCTTGCCTCCGGCATCGTCATGACGCTGCAGGCGTACCACTTGCCGGGTCTACTGTGGTGGCGCCGTTCCATGGTCCATGCCCTCCTCGTGCGCCCACCGATCGTTGGCGACCGGCCCGCTATCCGCGAGAGCGAGTCCGGTCGGTGAAAGGTTTGCGGGCTCTCAATCAGCGCTGCGCGAAGCCTGCGGTGGCCTGCCAACTGAGGACGAGGTAGGCCGCGACCGCGAGGATCGCGACGTTCACGACAACCCCGAACTCCGACCCCGGCAGACCGAGAACGCACAGGACGAGCGAGGCGATCGCAAGCCCGACGACGAGCGGCATCGCCCGCCGCTCCCCGCGCCAGAGCGCGAAAGCAGCGAGCACGAAGCCCAAGGCACAGGCGAGCCACAGACCGCCGACGACGCGGGCGCCGATCTCACCGACGTCGAGGTAGCCGGCGAGGACGGTCGTCCGGTATGGGAAGCCGTCGACGGTGGCGAGCTGCCAGGGCACGACGAAGCCGATGAGGTGGATCAGGCCGTGAACCGCGAGGACCACGGCTGCGCTGATTTGAAGCATCAGACGCTCCTTGCCTGCGCCGCCATGGCCGGACCGACGCGCACCGGCCGCCCAATCGCGTGCGGCGAGCCCGGCGACTGCCCGGGCGAAGACGCTGGAGAGACGGGTCATTGGGCACCTCCTGGCGCCTCCTGCTGCCCGTCGAGGCGGGCGAGCAGGTCAAGGGTGAACCGGCGCATCCGCTCGAGGTCGGGCTCGGGAGTCCCTGCGAAGACAGCTTCGAGGAACTCGTCGCCGGCCTGAAGGAGCGCGGGAGTAGCGAACACGGCGATCCGGTCCGTCAGGACGAGCCGGCTGGCGCGTCCGTCGGCCGGGTCCGGCTCGATCCGCAGCCAGCCCCGCCGCTCTAGCCCGAGCGCGATCTGCTTGACGTTCTGGCGCGAGGTCCCGTATCGGGCGGCGGCTTCGGTCAACGTCGGCGCGGAGTCCGGGAAGAAGCGTGAAAGCACGGCGAGCAGGAGCCACTGGCGCGACGTGAGCCCGACGATCGTGAGTCGCTCGTCCATGCGCCGGCTGAGATGTTGGACGAGCACGAACAAGGCCCAGTACAGATCGGGGCGGGGGTCGTTCGACATAAACGTAATATCTTACGCACCCTGCCAAGGCGTCACCTGCCATTCGGCCTGTTTACGTAACAAGCGGCCGTATCTGGCCGGCGCGCTCGGCCCTCCCCGGACGGCACGACATCCCAAGCGGCATTGTCGCGGACGCCTATCGCCCGTTCGTGCCCCTTGCATTCGCCGGTCCGATGGCTCATAGTGAACCGTATGGTTCAGTATCCGAGTGGCCGACTCGATGCATCGTTCGCGGCCCTCTCGGACGCCACCCGGCGTGGCGTCCTGGAGCGGCTCGGACGCGGTGACGCGTCGATCTCGGCTCTGGCCGAGACATTCCACATGACCCTTACCGGTATGCGGAAGCACGTCGGAGTGCTGGAGCATGCAGAGCTCGTCACGACCGAGAAGGTCGGGCGGGTGCGGACGTGCCGGCTGGGCCCGCGGCGACTCGAGGACGAGACCGCGTGGATCGAGCAGCAGCGCCGGCTGTGGGACGCTCGGTTCGACGTGCTTGAGCAGGTCGTCGCGGAGCGACGATGGAAGGAGCGGAACGATGGACATCCGAAGCGCAGCTGAGCCCACTACCACGATGAATCGCACGACGATCGAGCGGACGTCCGAACAGGAGTTGGTCGTCACCCGGACGATCGATGGTCCGCGGGACGTCGTCTTCGAGGCGTGGACCGATGCCGATCTATTCCGGCAGTGGTGGGTCCCGAAGTCGCTCGGCGTCAAGCTGCTGACTTGCGAGATCGATGCGCGGGTCGGGGGCGGCTACCGGCTCACCTTCGACACAGGCACGGCCGAGCCGATGGCGTTCTTCGGCCGGTACCTGGAGGTCACCCCGCCGACGCGTCTCGTGTGGACGAACGAGGAAGGTGATGAGGATGCGGTCGTGACCACCGTGACGTTCGAGAGCCACGGCGGCGGGACCCGGCTGGTCGTCCACGACCACTATCCGTCGAAGGAGGCGCTCGACGCCGCGATGGCGTCCGGGGCGACGAGCTGGAATCCCGAGACGTTCGACCAGCTGGACGAGCTGCTCCAGCAACTCGGCGAACGAGGGTGAACTCCTCCAACACGCCGCCGGAGACCGCCTCGACGCTGCTGGTCGCCATGACGGGCAGGGCCAGCTCCGCGAAGACCGCGGAAGGCGACGAGCCCGTGTTCGCCTACATCGCCAGCCTGCCGCAGCCGCAGCGCGGCATCGCCGAGCGCATCGATGCCCTGGCGGCGAAGCAGCTACCAGACCTTCGGCGTGCCGTGAAATGGGGGATGGCGTACTACGGTGTCGGCGGCGGCTGGTGCTTCGCGTCGGGCGCCTTCGTCGGCCATGTGAAGTTGATGTTCATCCGCGGCACGGAGCTCGAGCCGG
>DASTYU010000215.1:0-8757 GCA_035764655.1 Candidatus Limnocylindrales bacterium | reverse complement strand
GTCAGCGTGTTCGTCCTGCCGGCGACCGCGCCCGGAGCAGGCATCCTCACGATCCTGATCCCGCTGGCCATCGTCTTCGCCATCGCCCATTTCGTCGCGATGTACGGCCTGATCCGCCGCCGCGCGTGGTCCGCGTCGCTGACGCTGTATCTCGCAGCCGTCGGGCTCGGGCTCGCCGCGTTCGGCTGCCTCGTCCTGCTGACCGGCCTTGATCCCTTCGGCCGCCCCGGGGGCGACAGCGCGCTCGAAAGCCGCGTCCAGATCGTCGGCCTGCTCGTGTGGCTCGCCGGCTCGTGGATCGTCGCCGCGCGGTTCGCCGCCCGCGGCATGGCCAAGCCCGAGCGTCGCCCCGAGCTGGCCGAGGCTGCGGACCCGACCCGCGTCCTGGTCGCGCATCCGCTCGTCATTGCCGCCGACGCCACGCGCTCGCGCACCGGCTTGCACCCGCACTCCGCCTAGACTGCGGGTCGTGGATGCGACCCTCACCGTGTACGACCGCGTCGGCGGGATGCCGTTCTTCGAGCGTCTCGTCGACCGGTTCTACGTGGGCGTCGAAACGGACCCGGTCCTTCGGCCGGTCTACCCCGAGCAGGACCTGGCGGGCGCCCGCCACCGGCTGACGCTGTTCCTCGCCCAGTACTGGGGTGGCCCGCGCACCTACGACCGGGAGCGCGGCCATCCGCGGCTGCGGATGCGTCACTTCCCGTTCGCCATCGGTCCGGGCGAGCGCGACCGGTGGCTCGTCCACATGCGCGCCGCGCTCGCCGAGCTTGCGCCGCCCGCCGACGTCGCCGATGCCTTCGAGCGCTACTTCGACAACGCCGCCGAAGCCATGCGGAACCGCGACTGAGCCCATGGCCAGCCTGACGCGGATCGGCCTCGCGTCCGAGGCACGAACGACGCCCGAGCGCGTCGATGAGCTGGTCCGCGCCGGCATCCTCCGCCCGGGTCCCGACGGCTCGTTCACGTCGCCCGACATCTCGCGGATCCGCCTCGCTGACGCGTACGAGCGGGCCGGGATCGGCCTCGACCTGATCGAGCTCGCGCTCAAGCGGCGCTGGGTCACCTTCGAGCGGATCGACGACCTGTACCGCGACAGCGGACCGCGATCGGCCCGCACGGTCGCCGAGTTCCGCGCGTCTCTCGGAGCTCGGGGCGAGCTCCTCGCGCCCGTCCTGGCGGCGCTCCGCCTGCCAATCCCCGCGGATGACGACGTGCTGGCCGAACGCGACGAGCAGCGCCTGACCGCATTCCTCGACGCATGGGACTTCGGCGACGACCCGGATGTCGCACTCCGCGCCGGCCGGCTGGTGGGCGAGGCCATGCGCCGCACCGTCGACGGTTGGTTCGAGCTATTCGCCGAGCACGTTACCCGGCCGCTCGAGGACCGAACCCGGACGGTCGACGAGATGGCGCCGATCGTGCTGCCCCGGGCCGCAACGATCATCAGCGAGGCGCCCGAGCTGCTCGCCTGGTTGTTCCATCGCCACCTCGACGCGGGGATGGACGCGCAGAACGTCGCCTCGATGGAAGCCGGCTTGGCGCGCGAGGGCCTCCTTCCGGAACGACCGGCGCGGCCGCCGGCGGTCGCGTTCGTCGACCTCGCCGGGTACACGCGGCTGACGGAGACGCAGGGCGACGAGCTTGCGGCGCGCTCGGCAGCGCGTCTCGCCGAGCTGGCCGACGCGGCCGCGCGGCCCCGCGGCGGACGGCTTGTCAAGCTGCTCGGCGATGGGGCGATGCTCCACTTTCACGAGCCCCGCGATGCAGTCCTGGCGACGCTCGACCTCATCGCCGCGATCCGGGAAGCAGGGCTGCCTCCCGGCCATGCCGGGATCAGCGCCGGGCCGGTCGTCGCCCGCGATGGCGACTACTTCGGCCACACCGTGAACGTTGCGGCGCGCCTGTCGGCCGCGGCGGATGCCGGGATCGTGCTCGCGACCCGCGATGTCGTCGAGGCGGTCGGGCCGGACGACCCCGATGCACGATTCGCGCCGGTTGGCGAGCTCGAGCTCAAGAACGTCGGGCAACCGGTTGCCGCCTTCCGGGTCGAGCGCGCCGGGTAGACTGCAGGCAGGCGCGGCTGGAGGGCGAGGATCGAGCGTGGCGGAGCCGATCGACGAGGGCACGGAGGCTTCAGAAACCCCATCGGCCCCGCCGGAGCGGGGCAAGACCGTCCACGGTGAGGCGGCCAATGCAGGGCACCGCGTGCTCGCCCCCGATGACGCCGAGGTCGAGGCCTATCTCGAGACCGCGCTCAATGCCCCGGCGCCGGATCGTTCGGCCGTCCCCGCCACCCCGGCCGTCGAAGCGGGTCCGGTCGTCGTCCTCGACTTCGGGAGCCAGCTGGCCCAGCTGATCGCCCGCCGCATCCGCGAGCTGGATGTCTACTCGGAGCTGATCCCGTACGACACGCCCTACGCCGAGCTGGAGCAGCGAGGCACGCGCGCGATCATCCTGTCCGGCAGCCCGAACTCGGTCTATGACGCCGAGGCGCCGAAGCCCGACACGGCGGTCTGGACCGGCCGCATCCCCGTCCTCGGGATCTGCTACGGCGCCCAGCTCATGGCGCACGAGCTCGGGGGCGACGTCCTCCCGGCCGATCGCCGCGAATACGGCCCGGCGAACGTGCGCATCACCGAAGACGACGGCTTGTTCGGTGGCGTCGAGCGCGACCAACCCGTGTGGATGAGCCACGGCGACTCCATCACGCGCCTGCCCGAGGGCTTCCAGGCGACCGCCCAGACCGACTCGACGCCGTACGCCGGCCTGGCCGCCCCGGAGCGCGGGCTGTACGGCATCCAGTTCCACCCCGAGGTCGTCCACACGCCCAAGGGCCGTGACATCCTGCGGAACTTCGTGGTCGGCATCGCGGGCGTGCCACAGACCTGGACCGCGACGAACTTCATCGAGACGACGGTGGCCGGGATCCGCGAGCGGGTCGACGCCCACGCCCGCGCGACCGGCTCGGACGGGAAGGTCATCTGCGCCCTGTCGGGCGGCGTCGACTCGGCCGTCGCGGCGGCGCTGGTCCATCGCGCGGTGGGCGACCGGCTGACGTGCATCTACGTCGACCACGGCCTGATGCGCAAGAAGGAGTCGGAGCTGCTGCGGGCGACCTTCGAGCGAGACCTCGGCATGAACCTCGTGATGGTCGATGCCCGCCATCGGTTCCTGGCCCGGCTGGAGGGCGTCGAGGATCCCGAGGAGAAGCGGCGGATCATCGGTGACGAGTTCATCAGGGTGTTCGAGGAGGAGGCGGCGAACCTGGGCCGTATCGACTTCCTGACGCAGGGCACGCTCTACCCGGACGTCATCGAGAGCGCGACCTCGGAGACCAAGGCCGCGCAGAAGATCAAGACCCACCACAACGTCGGCGGGCTGCCGGCCGACCTGCGCTTCCAGCTCATCGAGCCACTGCGCTACCTGTTCAAGGACGAGGTGCGCAAGGTGGGCATCGAGCTGGGGTTGCCCGACGCGATGGTGTTGCGCCAGCCCTTCCCAGGCCCTGGGCTGGCGATCCGGATCATCGGCGAGGTCACCGCCGAACGCCTCGATACGCTGCGCGAGGCGGACTGGATCGTCATCGACGAGATCAAGGCGGCGGGGCTCTATCGCTCCCTGTGGCAATCGTTCGCGATCCTGACGCCCGTTCGCAGCGTCGGGGTCATGGGCGACGGCCGGACCTACGCCAATGTCGTCGCGGTCCGGGCGGTTACTTCGGAGGACGGCATGACCGCGGACTGGGCGAAGCTGCCGTACGACGTTCTCGCGAAGATCTCGTCGCGGATCGTCAACGAGGTGCCCGGCGTGAACCGCGTGGTCTACGACATCTCGTCGAAGCCGCCGGCGACCATCGAATGGGAGTAGCCCAGTTGGGGTATTCCCAGGCGCAAAACGCGCGGTAGCATTCCCGCCATGGCCGACGAACTGACGACCGGCGCCGCCACGTTCCACTGCCCATGGTGCTCGGCGACCCTGCCTTCGGCGGACCTCGAGACGTGCCCGTCCTGCAAAGCGACGTTGACGTCGACGTCTTCCGGCGAGGCGGCACTCCCCGGGGTCACCGCCATCGACCACGAGGCGCTCCTGCGGACGAACCGCGAGCCCCGCCAGCCGCGCAGCCGGATCCTGTCCTGGCTCAGCGGCGAGTACGTCGACGACGGCGAGGTGCCATCCCAGCCGGACGCCATTGCACCGCCCGACATCGCGGTCCGTCGCGAGATCCTTCGCCTTGAGATCGAAGCCGAGATCGCGGACAAGCAGGCCGAGGCCGACTCGATCATGGCCGATGCGGCGGTCGAGGGCCGGCCGATCCCCGTCCTCGAACCGAACGAGGAGGTCGAGGACGAAGCGGCCACCGACGTTCAGGCAACCGACGACGGTCTGGCCACGCAGGCCGCTGCCGCCTCGTCAGACGAGCCAGAGGAAGAGAAGCCGGCGACTCCGAGCGCCTGACCACCGGCGACCTGGCTGAAGGTCACCACTGCCCCCACAGCTCGCTTGCAGTCCCACCGGGAATGCTACGCACCTCAGGCGGCGCGCAGCCGGCAATCGACGCGTTTCACAGCCGATCGATCTCGCACGGGCCGAGGCCGGTCAACGTCCCTGGTGGCGCGTCAGCGTCCATACCAGTCCCCCTCGGAATGCAAGCCAAATCGACATCGGACGACTCACGGCCAACACACTCCTCGCCTATCGTTCGCTCGTGCCCGAGCGACTTCCACTCCCCGGCCCATCGTTCCTGCGCGAGCGCAAGATCCAGGTCGGCGAGCGTGCCTACGCCGTCGGCATGGCTCGCCCGACCGAAGGCCCCGACGGCTGGTGGCTGGCGATCCTGTGGGTCGCCGACGGCGACTCGGTCATCCCCTTCCGTGACCTGGCTCCGGATGCAGGCCCGCCACCCGAGCCGCCGCTCGCCCGCCTCGGTCCCGCCGTGTCCGGGGCGCTGTCCGGGCTGATCCTCGAGGACGCGGGTCGCCTGCAGATGCGGCTCGCGACGGTCGTCTCCGCGGACGATGCCAGCCGGCCGTGGCGCGTCCCGGCGGCCCTTCGCATCGCATTCCGGTTCGAGCCGGCCCGCGCCGCGACCATGCGCGCCAACGAGCTGGCCGAGACCGTCCAGGCCGCGTTCGTGCGCGCGCTGGAGGGCCTCCACCGCCGCTGATCGGCAACCGGCTATGCTCATCGTCCATGCGCGACCTCTTCGACGACTTCATGGACGAGCTCCGTCGCCGCGAGGCCGAGGCCAGGGGGGAGGATCCCGACACCGTCGCTCCGCGTCGCCGGCGCCCGGAAGGACAGCGCCCGGAAGGGCAACGTCCGGATCCGCCCGACGACGACGGCGGCGAACCCGACCGCGACCAGCCCGACGGAGGCGACGAGGGCGGCTCCGACGACGAGCCGCCGACGCCGCTGCGGCGGACCTCGCGCGGTGGGCCGAACGACGGCGGTGGGACCCGCGACCGCCTGCGGCGAGCCGGCCGGTCTGTGCTCATCGTGCTGGCCGGATTGGCCGTCCTCGGCCTCATCGCCCTGTTCGCCTTCGGACTCGAGATCTGGACGGATGCGCTGTGGTTCCAGAGCGTCGGGTTCTCGGACGTGTACTGGACACGAATCTCCGCACAGTTCTGGCTGTTCGTGGCCGGCCTCGTCCTCGCGCTGGTCGTGCTACTGGGCAACCTGTGGCTGGCCGGGCGGCTGACGCCGCCCCCGATCCGCGGTGGTGGAACGTTCCGCAGCCTGTTCGACCGGCTCAACGAGGCGGCACAGGCGGCCGAGTCTGCCCGGATGGGCGGCGCCCGCCGTTACGATCCGGGCCGCGACCGGCGTCCAGCCAGCGTCACGTGGACCGCGGAGGACCTGCCGGACCTCGGTCCGATCGCCACGTGGGTCCTGGCCGGGCTCGCGGTGCTCTTCGCGCTCGGTGTCGCCGGCTCGCTCGCGACGGCCTGGGAGACGGTGCTGCTGTGGCAGAACCGGGTGCCGTTCTCGGAAACCGCATCGGTGACCGACCCCATCTTCAACCGCGACATCTCCTTCTTCCTGTTCGAGCTGCCGTTCCTCCGCCTCATCCAGGCGCTGTTCAACGGGCTCGTCGTCACCGGCCTGCTGATCGCGCTGGCGCGCTACCTCGTCGGGGCAATGCGCGGCGCGGCGGTGTTCACGACCCAGGTGCGGATGCACCTTGCCATCCTCGGGGCGCTGTTCCTCCTGTCGGTCGCGTTCGGCTACCAGCTCGACAAGCTCGAGCTCGTGTACAGCGCGCGCGGCAGCGTCGAGACCAGCGCGCTCGACACCATCGGTGTGAGCTACACGGACCAGCGCGCCCAGTTCCTCGCCTATGACGTCCTGACCGTCCTGTCGGGGCTGGCCGCAGCGTTCCTCGTGGGCGCGGCATTCACCCGGATGCTGTGGCCGCTCGGGTTGACCCTGGCGGTCTGGTTCGTTGCCTCGATCGTGATCGGGCGGGTCTACCCCGAGGCCATCCAGTACTTCACGGTGCGCCCGAACCAGTTCGCCCAGGAGCAGCCCTACATCGGGAACAACATCGCGATGACGCGGCTCGCCTTCGGGTTGGATCAATGGGAGGACGACCGGCCGTTCGTCGGCGAGGCGGTCCTCACCCAGGAGGCGATCACCGAGGACGAGGACACGTTCCGCAACGCGCGGCTGTGGGACTACCGGCCGCTGCACGACGCCTACGGCCAGCTCCAGGCCCTCCGGCCGTACTACGGCTTCACCGACATTGACACCGATCGCTACACGATCGACGGCGTCCAGCGCCAGGTCATGCTGGGAGCACGCGAGCTCGACCCGAGCGCGCTGGCCGGCGGCTGGGTCAACGAGCGCGTGAACTTCACGCACGGCATCGGCGTCGTCATGTCGCCGGTCAACGAGGTTACGAGCGAAGGTCAGCCACGCCTGATCATCCGCAACCTGCCGCCCATCTCGACCGAGGGCGTGCCCGAGATCGCCGAGCCGCGCATCTACTTCGGCGAGCGTCCGAGCAACTACGTCGTCCTCGGCGCTCGAGACGACGAGTTCGACTATCCCACCGGCACGTCCGATCAGTCGGGCACGTCGACACGTTGGACGGGAACCAGCGGGATCAAGCTGGACACGACCCTGATGCGGCTGCTCTACGCGCTGCGCTTCCGCGACCTGAACCTGCTCATCAGCGACCAGGTCACGAACCAGAGCCAACTGCTGTTCGACCGATCCATCGCACAGCGCCTGCCGAAGATCGCGCCGTTCCTGCGCTACGACAAGGATCCCTACATGGTCATCGACGAGACGACCGGTGCGCTCGTCTGGGTCCAGGACGCGTACACCGCGTCCGACCGCTTCCCGCACGCGAACGGGTTCCAGCCGCAAACGCTGGAGGAGACGAACCTCGGCGGTCCGTTCAACTACATCCGCAACAGCGTGAAGATCACGATCGACGCGTACGACGGGACGACGACGTTCTATGTCGCCGATCCGAGCGACCCCATCGTGCGTACGTACACGAAGGTGTTCCCGTCGCTCTTCCGTCCGCTCGAGGACCTGCCGGAGTCGCTGCGCTCGCACCTCCGCTACCCGGAAGAGCTGTTCAACGTCCAGACCCGGATGTTCGGCCGCTACCACGTCACCGACCCGCAGCAGTTCTTCCGCAGCGATGACTTGTGGACGGTTCCGGAGGGCCAGACCACCGAGCAGACGCTCCCGTCCGAGGCGTATTACGTGGTGATGCGCATGCCCGGCGAGCCGGAGGCGGAGTTCCTGCTGCTGCAGCCGATGGTCCCGCGCAGCCGGCCGAACATGATCTCGTGGGTTGCGGCACGGATGGACCCCGGCGTGTACGGCACGACGCGGGTGTATCGCTTCCCGGCCGACACGACCGTGTTCGGACCGGCCCAGATCGAATCGCGCATCGACGCCGACGGGGCGATCAGCGAGCAGATCACGCTCTGGAGCCAGGCCGGCAGCACGGTCGTCCGCGGCAACCTGATCGTGATCCCGGTGGGCGACTCGGTGGTGTACCTCCAGCCGTTCTACCTGCAGTCGACCGGCCAGGCCCTGCCGGAGTTCCAGCGCATCGTGGTCGCCTCACCGCGCGAGGTGGTCTGGTCGCGGACCCTGGGCGACGGCCTGCGGCTGCTGCTCGCGGCCGAAGCGGGCGCGCCTCCGCCGGCCGGTCCGGGCGAATCACCGGGGCCGGAGCCAACACCCTCGCCAACGGCTGAGCCGGGCGGGTCGCCCCCTGTCGGTCCGGCCTTGCCCGACACGGTCGACGAGCTCATCGACTTCGCCAACCTGCACTACGAGCTCGCCCAGCGGGCCCTGCGCGCCGGCGACCTCGCGACGTATGGGGAAGAGATCGAGCTCGTCGGAGCGGCCCTGGAGGAGCTCGACAGGCTCGGAGCAAGCCCGGCGCCATGAGCTGGGGCGCGGGCCTGACGGCATCGCTCCTCGTCGTCCTGCCCCAGCCCGCCACGTGGATCGTCGGGCTTGCCGCGTTCCTGGTCCGTGGCGGGATCGTGCTGTTCATCCTCCCGATCGTGGTGGTCCCCTCGCCGGTGGGACTGGCGAATGTCCTCGGGCCCACGATCACGACCTTCTGGCTGGGCGGCATGTCGCTCGGCTTCGCCACCCTCGTCACGGCGATCTTCGTCGCGTTCTTCCTGTGGCTGGTGGTTGGTGGCTGGGTCGCCGCCGTCACCGAGCGCGACCTGATCGAGCTCGTGGTGTCGGACGAGGACCTCGGAGCGGGCG
>DASTYU010000214.1:0-36907 GCA_035764655.1 Candidatus Limnocylindrales bacterium | reverse complement strand
TCCCAGCGCGCGAACCGGGGACGACGCCTCGACGTAAGGTTCAGCGATGGACCAGCCGGTCCCCGTCCTCGAGCCCGTACTTCCCCGCCGGCCCCGCCGAATCGGCCTGGTCGCCCTGTCGCTCGCGCTGACCCTGGTCGGCCTGACCGCCGTGTGGGGTGTCTTCGCCCTCGCGCGACCGGCGCCGACGACGATGTCGCCGTTGCGGCTGGTCGTCGTGGAAACCGATGGCGCGGTCACGACCACCGATCCGTTCGGAACCGCCCGACACACGTTCGATTCGCCGGGCGTGCGCTACCAGTTTCCGGCGTGGTCTCCGGACGGAACGCAGATCGCCGCGATCGGCCGCCTTGACAACACCGTGACGGTCGACGTGTTCGACGCCGACCCGGCCGCGATCGGTCTGCCGCGGCGGATCTACGAGAGCACGGACCGGCCCGCGTTCTACCTGTACTGGACGCCGGACAGCCGCCACGTCACGTTCCTCACCACCGAGCCCGACCCCGACGGGATCGCTTTGCGAATCGCGCCGGCGGACGCCAGCGGACCGTCGGAGATCGTCCGCGCGGCGGCACCGCTCTACTGGGACTTCGTCGACTCCTCGAGAATGCTCCTGCACACGGGCAGCACCGGTCCGACGGCCTTCACGGGCGAGGTTGATCTCGAGGGCACCTCGCTCGAGGACGACACGATCGACTCAGGGCTGTTCCGCGCGCCGGCAGTCAGCGCCGACGGTTCGTCCCGGGCGTACGTCACGCCGGCGGGCGCGAACCCGCTGGACGGCGGCACGATGATCGTCGAGGCACGCGACGGCACGGTGCGCCACGATGTCCCCGTCGGTGGCGCGACCGCATTCGCCTTCGATCCGACGTCATCAACCCTCGCCTTCATCGCACCAGAGGAACCGACCGACCCACCGTCACCGATCCCGGCGGGCGCGCTGCGGATCGTCGACGCGGACACGGGCGAGCTCCGGACGCTGCTCGACGCCGACGTCCTTGCGTTCTTCTGGTCGCCGGACGGCCAGACCATCGCGGCCCTCGACCTCCGCCCGGCCGAGGATCCCGGTCCGGGCGAGGCCCGCGCGGTCGGGGCGGTGCTCGGCGGCGGGTCGATTTCGGCCCTGCCACCCCTCGCCACCATGCCGGGTGTCGGCCTGCACCTCTCGTTCATCGATTCCGATGACGGGAACATTCGATCCGAGCGCAACCTCCGGCTCTCGGAGCTGTTCGCCTTCCAATTGCTCCCCTACTTCGACCAGTACGCGCTCAGCCATCGCTTCTGGGCCGCGGACAGCAGCGCGATCGTGCTCCCGCTGGCCGAAGACGACGGGTTGGACCGCGTCGTGGTGATTCCCGCCAACGGCGGCGACCCCCGCGAGGTGGCCACGGGCTGGGTGGGGTTCTGGAGCCCGTAACCCGGTCCGAACCGTCACAATCGCCCGATGCAATTCCGGGCTGTCATCGAACAGAGCGGCAAGACCGCGACCGGCATCACCGTTCCTGACGAGATCGTGGCCGCGCTCGGTGGCGGGAAGAAGCCCGCGGTGACGGTGACGCTCAAGGGCTACACGTACCGGACATCGATCGCGACGGTCGGCGGCTCCTCCATGGTCGGGGTGAGCGCCGACGTTCGTGCCGCCGCCGGGGTCCAGGGCGGCGATGAGGTGGACGTCGACATCGCGCTCGACAGCGCGCCGCGCGAGGTGGCGGTACCGGCCGACTTCGCGGCCGCGCTCAGTGCGGAGCCCGCCGCCCAGGCGACCTTCGACCGGATCAGCTACAGCGAGAAGCGCTGGTTCGTGCTCGGCATCGAGGACGCGAAGACTCCCGAAACGCGCCAGCGGCGCATCGTCAAGGCGATCGAGCGCCTTCGCGAGGGACGCGGCCAGCGCTGATGACGGCCGTCGTCGAGAACATCACGTACGCGGATGGCGTCGCGGCCTGGCTGGTGCGCCCCAACGAGGCGGGCGCCGCCACCCCGCCCTGCGCCGGGATCGTGGCATGGCACTGGTTCTCCCAGGAGCCGCTCGGGGACCGCAACCAGTTCCTCGACGAGGCGCGCGAGCTTGCGGAGCGCGGCGTCGTGAGTCTCCTGCCGCAGGGCCGCTTCCCGTGGTTCGAGGATCCAACCGGCAGTGCCCACGACATCGCGGCGATCGAAGACGAGGTCGGTCGCTTCTCGGCCGGACTCGACCTGGTCGCCGGCCGCCCGGACGTCGACGATTCGCGCCTGGCGGTCGTCGGCCACGACTTCGGGGCCATGCTCGCGTCGATCGTCGCGGCCCGCGAGGCCCGTATTCGAACGGCGATCCTTGTCGCGCCGACCCCGCGCTGGGGTGACTGGTTCCTGCCGTTCTGGGAGATCACGGAACAGCGTGGTCCGTACCTGCAGGCGCTCGAACCGCTCGACCCGCAGTCGCAAATGGCGGCGATTGCACCACGGCCCGTGTTGCTGCAGCTGGCCGAACGCGACTACTTCGTGCCGCTGATGGCCGGCTTCGAGCTGCGTCGCGCGTCGGGCGGCTCGCACGCGCTCGACGTTCGGCAATACGACGCCGACCACGAGATGGCGGTCGACGAGGCCCGCAGCGACCGGATCGCGTTCCTCGCAGACCGGCTCGAGCTTTCCGGATCCTGAGCCTCAGCGGCCGGTCTCGAACCGGACGTCATAGGCCGAGGCGTCGGGAGCCGCCATGGTCAGGAGGGCGCGCGCTTCGGCGTCGACCGCGTCCCGTTCTGCTGCCGTTAGTGATCGCCGCAGCACCGGCATGACGACCACCGACGCGGTCCCGCTCTTCTCCTCCCGCTCCTGGCGCCAGCCGGCGGCGACGAAGCCGTCGACGAGGATCGATCCCCGCTGGAACACGTGGTCCCACTGGGCCTTGCCCTTGACCCAATCGCGCTCGGGGTCGCCGACGATCCGGCTGCGGTCCTTGTGCCCCAGCACGACGTTGTCGTACGTGGGCAGGAACCGGGGAGGCGCGGGCGCCTCGGCGTCGGGCAGCAACCCGTCAGGGACGTCGAACAGCTCCTTGCCGTTCTCGTCGCGGAACGTGCGGAGCATCGGCCGGAGCGCCTCGACATACGGTGTCAGCCTGGTCAGCCACGACCACGCCTGGCTGTCCATGACGCTCGCCGGTCCGAACGCGCGCAGGTAGCGCAGGATCAGGTCCGTTGGGTCGGTCTCGGTCCCGACCTCGCGCCCGAGCCACAGGCCGGCGGTGGCGAGCACCGGCTGGCCGCGCTTGCCCCACACGGCACGCGGCGTGGTCTGCACGAGCGGGACCAGGTAGCGCACAGCGTAGGCGAGCGCCGTTGCATCCCGATCCGGCCAGCGCTCCCCGAGGATCGTGCGCAGCTGGGCCGCTGTCAGGGGACCTTCTGCGAGCGCCTCGCGACCCACCGTGAGCACCTCCTCGATGTCCATCCCGGCGAGCTGCCGCCCGAACGGTGAACCCGTCGCGAACCCCCGCTCCGAGACCGCCTGGAGGACCGGCCGCAGCGCCAGCCAGTCCTCGGCGGTCATGAGGTGGATCGTCGTCCGCAGCATCGACGTGGCACGGACCACCCGGCGCTCCTCGAGGAGTTGGGCGAGCTCGAACGGATCGAAGCGCTGCAGGCGGGACCAGAGCTGGTAGTACGGATCCCACGGTTCCTGGGCCTGGAGGGCGACCAGGTGCTCGACGGCACGGTCGATCGACAGGTCGACCCGTTCGAGCAGCATCTGGCGGGCGAGGAGCGCGCGGTTCAACGCTCGACGGCTCAGGACGGGCTCGGGCATTCCCGGAGTCTACGGAGCGCCTTCGTTCGCCGGAACGAAAACTGAGCAAACGTGGCGCAGATGCGGTCATTAGGAGAAGAGAGCGCGTCCAATCGTGCTCCGCTGCGTCGGGAGGGGTGGAACGTGTCCGCAACCCTGCTACTGCACCGTCGATCGCGCTCGACCGGACTCGCCCGGCTCGTGCCGGTCGTCGTGGCGCTGCTCGTCATGTTCCCGGGTGCCGTCACGGCGAAGTCCTTCGGCGCCTGGGAGCTTGCGGTGGCCGAGTCCGGCGTGAACACCGCCGCAGCCGAGGGCTGTCCGATCGAGTCGCCCGACGGTCTCAGCCTGTACATCGCCTCGAATCGGAGTGGTGGCACGGCCAACCCGGACCCGAACGACATCTGGGTCTTCCACCGCGACTCCATCGACGATCCGTGGGGCCCGGCCGAGAACCTCGGGCAGCCGGTCAACTCGACCGCTGCCGACTTCTGCCCGACCCCGCTTCGGGGCAATGCCCTGCTCTTCGTATCGAGCCGGACCGGCGGGTGCGGCGCCGGGGACATCTACCTCGGCCGCAACAACCCTCGACACGGCTGGTCGATCGAGCACCTCGGCTGCGACGCGAACGGCACGGGTCCGAACTTCCCGGGCGGCGAGTTCGGCCCATCGCTCGCGGAGACCGACGAGGGAACGTTCCTCTTCTTCTCGAGCGAGGGCTACGACATCGGTGGCGATCAGGACATCTACATGAGCCGCCAGCTGGCCGATGGCAGTTTCGCGCCGGCGACACCGGTGGCCGAGCTGAACACCGGGCTCCACGACTTCATGCCGAACGTCCGAAAGGACGGTCTCGAGATCGTGTTCAACTCGAATCGCGGCGGCCCGGGCTCGTTCGGCGGCCAGGACGTGTACTCGGCAACGCGTACCTCCACGAGCGAGCCGTGGTCCACCCCGCTCAATCTCGGCGGGCTGGTCAACACGGCGGGGAACGAAACGCGGTCCTCGATGTCGTGGGACGGCACGCGTCTGCACTTCGGCCGCGACGGCGACATCTACGTGAGCACCCGGCCACGCTGAATCGCGCACGGGCGGGAGGGCTGCCGAGGGCGCCCTCCCTCCATCGATCGGCGCGACAAGATCGAGCCAGCGTTCGACGCATTGCTCGCCGTTACCGATGTCGTCTATCCGTTCGAGCTGGCGGACATCGAGCGCGCCAGGCGGCTCGTCCTCACGACTCCCCGGCTATCGGCACGGGAGGCGCTGCATGTCGCAGTGATGCAGGGCCGCGACATCGGTCGGATCATGAGCTTCGATGAGGCCTTCGACGGGATACCCGGGATCGTCAGGCTCGCCGGTTAGCCTCGACGTCGTGGTCCGCGAAGTAGTGCCGCCACGGGCCGGTGTCGGGGATGAAGCCCTGCATCAGGGCGCGTTCGGCCTGGACAAGATGCATTGTGTCGTGCGCCCAGAACTCGTTGAGGAATTCGCGAAGCGTCACCGGGCCGAGCTCCGAGTGGCGGCTGCGGCGCTCGAGGTCCGCCTCCGCGACCGAGCGCACCAGGTCGACGTTGGCCGCACGGCGGGGTGCCAGCTGCCGAGCCAGCTCGTGCGGGTCAGTGGCATCCGTGACCGGCGTGCCCTGCACGTCCGGGTCGTAGCCGGGAAGGACCGGGACGCCGTCGAGGAAGCCGCGGATCCGCCACGTGAAGATGGCTTCCTCGGTGTCGACGGTGTGGCCGAGGCATTCGAGGGCCGACCACTCCCCGGATTCCGGGCGGCGAGTTAGAAGGTCTCGATCCAGGCCGTTCGCCAGGGCCTGCCAGCGCTCGCCGTTGATGCGGAGGACGGCCGCGAGCCGTTCGATCAGGTTGTCCACGGCACGACTGTAGCCGACCGAACCTGACTGGAACAGGGCGCTCGAGGGAGCCGCGCTGCTGGACGCGCTTTCCGGGCTATTCGGCCGGAGACGCCTCGGTGTCAGGTTCGGGTACGTCTCCGGAAGCCAGGGCGGCACTGCTCAGGTGGCTCACCTCGACGATGGTGGGACGCTCGTCGCGCTCCTTCCAGCGTGTCTGCAGGCGCGTCTCGTCGGTCTCGCCCACCAGATGGAGCACGGCCGTGTAGCTCGAACCGGCCAGGTCGACGCTCTCGATCTCGCCCGACGTCAGCGGCAGCGGCAGCATCGCCATCAGCTCGCCCGGCTGCGAACGCAACTCCTTGCTGAGGTCCTGCAGCGCCCGATCCACGTCGCCCGCGATGAGCGCGTCGAGGTGGCCCTGGGCGTGGTCGCGGACGGCCTGTTCATCGATCGCCATCGCGGAAGACTCGCCCGAAGGACACGCCAGCAGCCTCAACGAACCGGTTCCCCGGCTCGCAAGCACCTTGAGCGCGACCGTAGACTTGGGCGCCCCAAACCAACGGGGCCGCATCGAGGGTGGGCGTGACCGGAATGAGCCGCATTCGGCGCACCGCGCTCTGGCTGCTGCTCGGCGCGTCGCTCGCGGCCCCCATCGTGTTCGTCTGGGTGCGCGACCACACGCCCTCCGATGGTGCCCGCGTTTCCTGGTACGAGGACGCGTGGTCGGCCGAGGGCGTCCTCATCGCTCCGATCGACGCCCCGGCGGCCGGCCTGCAGGACGGCGACCAGGTCCGGGCGGTCGACGGTCGAACGATCGACGCCTGGCTGGCTGAGGCCCTCAACGGGTTCGCCGAGCGGCCCCAGCCCGACGATCCGAAGGCGTACGACATCGCGCGCGACGGCAACCCGTTGACCATCGATGTCCGATGGGCAGTCCCGTCGATCGGTTCGACGCTGATCGCCGGGTGGGGGTTCATCATCTTCTCGATCGCGTTCGGGGTGGTCGGCGCGCTCGTCTTCTGGCGCAAACCCGACGAGCCCGCAGCGGTTCCGCTCGTGCTCATCGCCTCGGCAGCCGCGAGCAGCAGCGTGCCGTGGTTCCTCGGCACGACCGTGAGCGACGTCGTCGTCGGAACGCCCTTCCTGCTGTTCTCCTTCCTCACCGGACCGCTGTACATGGTGCTGTGGCCGGCCGCGCTCCACCTCGCGTTCGTCTTCCCGCGGCGGCTGGCATTCGTCGAGCGCCGTCCCTGGCTCGTCCCGGCCACTTACGTTGTCGGCTTGGGCGCGTACGTCCTGGCGATGGTCGCCGGCTACCTCGTCTCCCCCACGTTGTCCGAATGGCTCGGAACGTGGCCGCTCACCCAGCTCGCCATCGTGGTGCCGCTGTTGACCCTGACCCTCGCCGTGTTCGTGCGCAGCTACCGGCGCACGAGTGATGACGCGGAGCGCAACCGGATGCGCTGGGCGGCCTTCGGCGCGGTGTCGAGCGGGGTCACCACGCTGGCCCTGTTCTGGCTCCCGGAACTTCTGCTCGGCCGTCCGGTGGTGCCGTCGTCGTGGCTCGGGATCGTCGCGCTGTTCTTCCCGTTCGGGCTCGCCTTCGGGATCCTGCGCTACCGGCTGTTCGAGATCGACGTCGTGGTCAACCGCACGCTCGTGTACGGCGGTCTGACGGTCGGGGTGCTGGCGAGCTATGCGTTCGTGGCTGCGGCACTTCGGCAGCTCGTCGGCCCCGGCCAGGGGTTCGGGGTCGAACTGCTCGCGACCGGGGCTGCCGCGCTGGTCGCGCTGCCCCTGCGCGACGTGCTCCAGCGCACCGTCAACCGGTTGATGTACGGCCGGCGCGACGAGCCGTGGCAGGCGATGCGCCGCCTCGGCCAGGTGCTCGAATGGGCGGCCGACCCGGACCTCGCCTTCCCGGCAATCGTCGATACGCTCGCCGACGACCTGCGCCTGCCCTTC
This sequence comes from Candidatus Limnocylindrales bacterium, assembly GCA_035764655.1. Classification (GTDB taxonomy): domain Bacteria; phylum Chloroflexota; class Limnocylindria; order Limnocylindrales; family CSP1-4; genus DASTYU01. The sequence goes on along the minus strand of DASTYU010000214.1, from coordinate 29,319 downwards.
GTGTCGCTCGCGGTCGTCGACACCGATGGGGCCACCCGAACCGTCGCCGAACGCGGCGAGCGCCGCGGGCGAACCGTTGTCCTGGCGCTGGATCACGGCCGCGAGCGCGTGGGTCAGCTCGAGCTCGGCGTGCGTCCGGGTGAGTCCGGCTTTCGGACCGACGAACGGAGGCTGCTCGAGGACCTGGCCCGCCAGGCGGGCACGGCGATCAACGCGATTCGCCTGCGGGACGTGCTCGCCCGCTCGCGCGAGCAGTTGGTGGTTGCCCGCGAGGAAGAACGTCGCCGACTCCGGCGCGACCTGCACGATGGGCTGGGGCCGTCACTCGCCGCGATCGGGTTGCGGGCGGAGGCGTCGGCGGCCTCGCTGGACGACGATCCGGAGCGCGCCCGTGTCCTGCTCGAGGAACTCGGCACCGACGTCCGGTCTGCGCTGGCCGACATCCGGAGGCTGGTGGACGGTCTCCGACCACCGGCGCTCGACGAGCTCGGCCTGCTTGGCGCCATCGAACAGCAGGCGCGCAGGCTCGAGACCGGCGCTGTGAACGGAGCGACGGCCATCGCGGTGCGGGGCGATCCCACGCCACTCCCCGAATTGCCCGCCGCGGTCGAGGTCGCGGCCTACCGGATCGCGGTCGAAGCCCTGACGAACGCGGTCCGTCATGCCGCCGCCTCGGCGTGCCGCGTGGAGCTCGCGGCCGATGGTGGGTCCACGTTGCGGGTCCAGGTCGTCGACGACGGGCAGGGCCTGCCGGCGGAGGTCGTGCCGGGCATGGGCCTCGAGTCGATCCGGGCACGGGCCGAGGAGCTGGGCGGTTCGCTCGAGTTGGACCGTGTGACCGGTGGCGGCACACGGGTCGTGGCCCTCCTGCCCATCGGGGCTGGCCCGCAATGACCCTCGATGTCGAGGAGCGCGGCGAGCTGCGCGTCGTGATCGCCGACGACCACGAGTCGTTCCGCTCGGGGCTCCGGTCGCTCCTTGCGCAGGTCGATGGGCTCGTCGTCGTCGGCGAGGCGGCGACCGGCGAGGAGGCGGTGGGCCGGGTCGCGGCGCTCCATCCGGACGTGGTGCTGATGGACCTCGCCATGCCGGAACTGGATGGCATCGAAGCGACGCGGCGCATCGTGGACGCGTCGCCGCACGTGGCGGTGCTCGTGCTCACGATGTCGGACGACGCCGACTCGGTGTTCGCGGCGGTCCAGGCCGGAGCCCGCGGCTTCGTCCTCAAGGGTGCCCAGCGAACCGAGCTGGTCCGATCGATCCGGGCCGTCGCGGCCGGCGACGCGATCTTCGGCCCCGCGGTCGCGCGCCGGCTGATGGCGTACTTCGCCCGCCCCCGCCCGAGCGGCGCGGTGACCGCCTTCCCGGAACTGACCGAGCGCGAGCGCGAGATCCTCGAGCTCGTCGCCCAGGGCCGCTCGAACGCCGATATCACCGCCCAGCTGGTGCTGTCACCGAAGACGGTGCGCAACCACGTCTCGAACATCTTCTCGAAGCTCCAGGTGCGCGACCGCGCTGAGGCCATCGTGCGCGCCCGCGAAGCCGGTCTGGGCGGTTCGGCGCAGCCCGCCGGACGAGAGTCCCGTCCCGGGCCATTCTCGAGATAGTTCCAGCCAAGCGGAAGCATCGAGCGAATCCAGCGCCCGGAACGGGACACAGGTCGGGACGGCGGTCCCATGACGACGGGACGCGGCGCGCGCCACCCTCGACGAACACGTGACTGGCGCTGGGAGTACGGACATGGGACGCTCGATCGCGCGAAGCGCTTATCCACTCGTCGCGGGCCTGTTCGTGGCCTGCGCGGTGATCCAGGTCTTCCTCGCGGGCCTCGGCGTCTTCGACGACCCGAACGCCTTCGTCACCCACCGCAATTTCGGTTACCTGTTCGGCTGGCTGACCCTCGTCCTGCTCGTGATCGCGCTGGTCGGGCGGCTGCCGCGGCGGTACGTCGCGCTGGCCGTGCTCATCCTGGTGCTGTTTGCGCTGCAATCGGTGTTCGTCGCGCTGCGCGAGGACATGCCCGCCGTGGCTGCGCTCCATCCGCTGAACGGCTTTCTGATTCTCGGGACCGCGACCTACACGGCATGGACCTCGTTGAAGGCCCGCTCCGAGGCGGCCGCGTCGGAGCAGCACGCGGCGACCGTGCCGACGGCGACCACCGCCGATGCCTGATCCCCTGGTCCCTCGTCGCCGCGGCCATCGCGGTGGTCGTCATCGCGGCGTTCCTCGTCACCGGCGACTCGGTGCCCGCGGTCCTCTATCTGCCCACGATCCTCATCGGGATCGCGCTCCTCGCCGGCTGGACCTGAAAGGGGGCCCATGAACCGAATCCGCCGCGCCGTTCCGTGGGCGCTCGTCGCGCTGAGCGGGCTGTTCGCGATCCTCGGCCTGGGCGACGTCCTCAGGGGCATCGCTTTCGAGCCCACGACGGCACTGGCCATCACCGGCAAGACGATCGACGAGATCCGCGCCGAGAGTGCCGCCGGCTACACGGTGATCGACTACATCTACCGCGGCGGCGGGATCACGCTGGTGCTGTTCACCACCCTCACGACGATTGTGCTGGCCATCCCCTATCGGCGGGCCGAATGGTGGTCGTGGTGGACGGCATGGCTGCTGCCGATCTGGGCCGGCGCGGTCTTCGTGTTCGCCGTCGCCCAGGGCACGGCGCCGGGCCAGTCGGTCTCCGGGGTCACCTGGTCAGGTGCCTTCTTCGCAGTCGTCATTGGGGGACTGCTGCTCGCAGACCTCCGCCGCTTCCGTGCCGACACGACGCTCGTCGCCGCCTCCCGCGGGACGCCAGCGACTGCCTGAACGCTACGTCACGTCCCCGGCAGCAGCCATTCGCTCGACGAACGGCGCACGCCACGCGGGCGCCTCGAACGGGTCTGCGAAGTACTCCGTCATGCGCTGGACTTTGCCGTCCCGGAACTCGCCGATCCCAACGTAGCTGACCGGCACGCCGTTGCCGTAGTCGATCGTGCCCTCGATGACGACCAGATCGCCCGATTCACGGATGCCCTTGAGCCGTATCGTCGGGTTGGTGCCGGTCTGCTCGGAATACTGCTCGGCCAGCTTCTTCGAGTTCTCGGCGTTGATTCGCTCGCCCGACTGCGGCCATTCCTGGTAGAAGCCGTCGGCCGCGAACTCGTCGATGAGCCCACCCATCGACGCAAGGTCTCCGGACTCGACCGCCTGCCGGTAGCGCCGGATCGCTTCGCTGTTGTCGCCCATCACCGAACCCTCCTGCCTACCCCCGGCCCGTACGGTCTACGCCGATCCGGCCCCGAAGGCAAGCGCGTGCGCGGCTCAGCGGTAGAAAAACCGGGGCGCCGTCATGGCGCCCCGGTTTCAGTTCCAGGCTCGGCCAGGTGGCTAGCGCGGCCTGGAGCTTCGCTTCGGTGTGACCACGAGGATCGCGGCCAGGATCCCGGCCATCACGATCAGCGCGACGCGCCAACCGTCAGAGCTCGGGGAGCTCGGCCCGCCGAGCGTGTCGGTCGGTGGCAGCGTCGGGGTCGCCGTCACGCCACCAACGCTGCCCTGTGGGGTCGGCGTCGGCGTCGGGGAAGGCGTCGGGGTCTCGCCACCAACGCTGTCCTCCGGAGTCGGAGTCGGAGTCGGCGTCGGCGTCGGGGTCGCTTCCGGCGTCGGGGTTGGAGTAGGCGTCGGCGTCGGTGTGGGTGTCGGCGTCGCTTCCGGCGTCGGCGTCGGGGTCGGCGTCGGCGTCGGGCTCGCCTCCGGCGTCGGGGTTGGAGTTGGCGTTGGCGTCGGTGTTGGTGTTGGTGTTGGCGTTGGCGTCGGGGTTGGCGTCGGGGTTGGCGTTGGCGTTGGCGTCGGTGTTGGTGTTGGCGTTGGCGTCGGCGTCGGCGTCGGCGTTGGCGTCGGCGTTGGTGTTGGCGTCGGCGTTGGCGTCGGCGTCGGCGTCGGGGTTGGCGTCGGCAGAGCCTCACCGCAATTGATCGAGTTGGTCTTCGAGTTGAACAATGTCCCGTCGACGTCGCTCGCAATGACGCCGAGCACACCACCGCCGTTCAACTGGAAGGAGGACGTCACGGGAATGGTGATATCCAGCGTTCCGGAGCCGTCCAGGCCGCTGACGTCAATGGTGATCTCGTTCGACTCGACGGTCGCGACGTAGCCGGCCTCGTCACCGCCGGAGTTGTTGTTGATCGCGCCATTGTTGGGCGACAGATAGACCACGATCGTCGAGCCCGCGGGGAGCGGGTCGCCTTCGATGTCGTAATCGAGCTTGATGTTGAACTGCTGGGCAGTACCGTCGCCGTCGCAGTTGATCGTCATGTTGGTCTGGAAGTCGAGCGTGACGTCGTCAGCTCGACCCTGCAGGTCTGTCTGGTTGCCGCTGGTCGGCATGCCGTTCTGGCCCGGTTCGAAGGCAGAGACGACGCCCACACCTGGGCCAAGCATGGCCAAGGCCAGCATCGAGACAACCGCGAGCCAACCGATGGCTCTCGGGCCAACCGGGCGACGGCGGGATATCGATGGGCGAACTGGCATGAGCAACTACCTCCAGAAGCGGCGACGAAATGACGGTGTCGGCGGAGGCATCGGTCCGCAGGTTGCCCCCCGGGCGCCCGATGCGACAGGTTCGATAGTCCGGGTGGTCCTATGACCGCGACTCCGGCACGACGGTCGTGCACGTTGCGATCCCCTATCAGACGCATTTCCACCCAGCAGAAACGTTCCGGCGCTTCAGGGGGAGACGCCTGACACGAACGAGGGACGATGCTGGGTCCCATGACTCCGCCCGCCAAATCCGGGGACGATCAGACGATCGAAGTGCAGTACACCCTCGAGGACGAGGTCCTCATCATCGAGAACCTCGACGGTTCACCCGAAGACTTCGGGCTGGCGCTCGCCCGAACGCTCGACGCGCCCGGCCCCGCGGAGGGCGAAAAGGAGTTGGAGGCGGGACTCGGCGGGACCGGGGCTTCGATCCATCGGGTGTCGCGCCGCCCTCGGTAGACTCGTCGCCGGCCTCCAAGGCTGGTCGCCGGCCTCCAAGGCTCGTCGCCGGGCGGGTTGGCCCGTTTGTCGCCATTCATCAGCCCGGGTAGTCAAAGTCAGGGCCACGACCGCAGTTGATGGCCATCTATCAGCCCGGGTGCTGACTGGCCGGTCATTCGGGCCGAAACGGGCCCCGGCCGCCCCGGACTCCTGTCTTTGAATGCGGGGGCTGATGATTGGCCGGCATCGGCCCCACGGGCGGGCGCCATTGACGAATGTCCATGCCGGGTTCGTCGTTCGACCGGTGTCACGGCGTCGGGGCAGGTCCACACTCCATGGATGGCCAATGCACCCTCTGTCCTCGCGATCCATCTGCCGGACGCGCTGCAGGAGCAGGATGCGTTCCTCGACAAGCGCTGGGCGATCTGGCGGGCGTCGAAGCCGCTCTTCGAGCGGCACGGGTTCTCCGACGTAACGTTCGAGCAGGTTGCCCACGCCAGCGGGATGGTCCCCATCACGATCTACCGCTACTTCCCGAACAAGCAGGCCGTGGCGCTCTTCCCGCTCGCCCACACGAACGGGCTCCAGCACGCGTGGCATCGCCTCGTCGCGAAGCTGCCCGCGAATCCCGAGCTGCGGCTCGAGAAGATGGACGAATTCGCCGCGGTCAACGGCGAGGCGTGGCGCCTGGCCGCCACCCTGGCCGACGAGATGTCCATGACGTCACCGGCCCTCGAGCGCTACGCCAACCGCATGCTCAAGGAGGCGCGCGAGGATTTCACGGCGATCGTCCGCTCCGTTGACCCGGGGATGTCGCCCGAGCGGTTCCGGGTCCTCTACGGAATGCTGACCTCGAGCATTCCCCGCGCTACGCACTCGGGCCTGGCCACCAGCTGGCCGCTGCGCAGCGCCTAGCCGACCGCCTTCGGCTTGCGCCCGCCACCGCGATGCTTCAACCGTCGCGGAACGATCGCGCGAGGTCCCCGAGCCGTTCCGGGCGTTCGGATTAAGGGACCGCCGCGGTCGTAGCTCACTCCGCAGGCCCCGGCGGGACTAGCCCGATGTCCACCGGCGGCGTACGGTCTGCGAGGACCAAGATGACAACCGAACGCCAGATCACCCGGGACGAGCTGCTCGATCGTGGCAAGTCCGCCTTTGCGGACAAGGCATGGCGCGCCGCGGCCGACAACCTCGAGGCGGCGGACCGCGTGGCGCCACTCGAGCTGGATGACCTCGAGCGCCTGGGTGTTGCCGCGCACCTGATCGGGCGGGACGACGTCGCCGTGCCAGCCGCCATGCGCGCGTTCACCGCCGGCGCGGCCGCCGGCGAGATCGAGCGGGCGGCCCGGGCCGGATTCTGGGCCGGGTTCGGGTTCGTGTTTCATGGTGAGATGGCACAGGCCGGGGCGTGGTTCGGCCGGGCGGCGGCGCTGATCGAGGGATCGGGTCGCGACTGCGTCGAGTCCGGATACCTGCTGGTTCCGCTCGGACTGGGCCAGCTCGACGCACGCGAGAACGAGGCCGCGTTCGCCACGTTCCAGCAGATCGGGTCGATAGCGGAGCGATTCCGTGATGCAGACCTCGCCGCCCTCAGCCGCGTCGGACGCGGACAAGCGCTCATCGCCCACGGTGAACGGCAGCGCGGCACCCAGTTCCTCGATGAGGCGATGGCCGCGGTGACCGCCGGCGAAGTGTCGGAAGCGATGGCCGGCACGGTGTATTGCGCGACGGTCGAGTCCTGCCACGCAATCCTCGACATGCGCCGGGCGCATGAATGGACCGCCGCGCTTGACGCTTGGTGCACCGCACAGCCCGACGTCGTATTCCGCGGCCAGTGCCTGATCTTCCGGGCCGAGTTGAAGCGCTTCCACGGCGACTGGATCAACGCCGCCGACGAGGTCGAACGCGCCCGCGTCGTGCTTGCGGGACCGCCGGTCATGCCCGCGGTCGGTGACGCCTACTACGAGGAAGGCGAGCTGCGCCGGCTCCGCGGGCAGTACGCAGAGGCCGAACGCTCCTACACCGAAGCGAGCCAGTTCGGCCACCGGCTCGAGCCAGGCCTGGCCTTGCTTCGGCTGGCTCAAGGCCGCTCCGCCGCCGCGCACAGCGTCATCGCGCGGGCAGTCGACGAGGATCCCGACAATCCGCGCCTGCTCGAAGCGGCGGTGGCGATTGCGCTCGCCCGCAACGAGGTCGCCGAGGCTCGCGACCATGTCGAGCGACTTCGAAAGACGGCCGGTGCCGACGTGCCCGCCCTTCTGGAAGCGGTCACGGCTCGGGCCGAGGGCGAGGTCCTTCTTGCCGAGCGCGACGCCCGAACCGCGCTCCGGACCCTGCGCCATGCATGGAAGCTGTGGCACGACCTCGACGCGCCGTACGACGCTGCCCGTGTCCGCGTGTCGATCGCCCAGGCCTGCCGAGCTCTCGGCGACGAGGAAACCGCCGAGCTCGAACTGGCGGCCGCTCGTCGCGTGTTCGAGGACCTCGGCGCCGCCCCGGCGCTCGCCGATCTCGACCGCCTCAGCGGCACGTCAGCCCATGGCCTCAGCCCCCGCGAGCTCGAGGTCCTGCGCCACCTCGCCGGCGGCCGGACGAACCGGGACATCGCCGAGGAGCTCGGCATCAGCGAGCGCACTGTCGACCGGCACGTCAGCAATCTCTTTACGAAGCTCGACGTGTCGACCCGTGCCGCGGCGACGGCCTGGGCGTACGAACACGGCGTCGCCTAGACCCAGGTACCCATCGCCGCCACGAATTCGATTGGGTATTTCCGCCGATGCGGAACCATCGCGCTGATCCCTAGCCTCGCCTCCGGCGACCGGTTCCCCGGTCGCCTCCGAACCTCACCACCGGAGCGCGAGGACGCAGCGATGACCGCCACCACAACACCGCCCACGACTCGAACCGATGTCCTCGTCATTGGCGGCGGCCAGGCGGGGCTGGCCGCCGGCTACCACCTGCAACGGCGCGGCATCGACTACCGCATCGTGGAATCGGATGCTCGGGTCGGCGACGTCTGGCGCAAGCGCTACGACTCGCTTCAGCTGTACTCGCCGGCCAGCCATGCCGCGCTCCCCGGGCTGCCGCATGCCATGCCGAAGCACGCCTACCCGACCGGCCCGCAGTTCGCCGACTACCTCGAGACGTACGTCGAGCGGTTCGGTCTGCGGATCGATACCGGCGTGCGGATCGAGCGCCTCGAGCAACCGGCCGCGGACGGGCAGCCGTTCGTCGCCACCGCCGGAGATCGTCGCTACGAAGCGGGCCAGGTGATCGTTGCCACAGGCGCCTTCCAGCGTCCGAAGGTGCCCGCCTTTGCCAAGCAGCTCGACCCGTCCATCAAGCAGCTTCATTCGAGCCAGTACCGCAACCCTTCGCAGCTCGCCGATGGGCCGGTGCTGGTCGTTGGACTCAGCCATTCGGGCGCGGACCTCGCGCACGAGATCGTGGCGACCCACCCGGTGATCCTCTCGGGGCGGGCCCACGGCCAGTTGCCGGTGCCATTGGAAAGCCGCCGTGGGCGGTTCGGGTTCCGGTTCTTCGCTGCGTTCTTCTGGCACGTCGCGACGCTCGACACACCGATCGGGCGGCGCATGCAGAAGGACGTAAAGACGAAGGGCGGTCTCCTGGTCCGCTGGCGCAAGCCCGAACTGAAGGCGGCCGGCGTCGAGCTCGTCGAGGCTCGCACGACCGGCGTCAAGGACGGCAAGCCGCAACTCGCGGACGGACGAGTCCTCGACGTCGCCAACGTCCTGTGGTGCACCGGGTTCGCGACCGACTACAGCTGGATCCGACCGCCGGTCAAGCTCGACGAGTTCGGCTGGCCGGTTCAGTACCGCGGCGTCGCCCCGCACCCCGGGCTGTACTTTCTGGGCGTGCTGTTCCAGTACTCGTTCACGTCGATGCTGATCGTCGGCGCGGGCCGCGACGCGGCATACGTGGTCGACCACATCGCGGAGCGGGTCGCCGCACGGGCGCCGTCAGGAAAGCCCGTCGAGCTCGTCGCGTAGCGATTTCAGAGCTCGTCCGGCTCTCCCTGCGAGGCGGACTCGCGCGGCCTTGGTCACTGACGGAGATCCCACAGCACGACGACTGGGAGATCGGGCATGGCTCGCTCGAGCCGGCCGGGCCACGAGCGGTCATTCGTCACCAGGACGTCAACCTTCCCGACCGCTGCGCTCGCGACGATCAGCGCATCGGGCATGGCGAGATCTGTCTGCGCCCTGATCCGGGCGGCTTCTCGCGCGACGACATAGGTCACGTCAATCAATCGAAGGTTGCCGAAGTGTCGAAGGAAGCCCTCCGCCGTCGCAACGGCCGGGCTGCCGGCCCGGAATGGCCGCACCAGGATCTCGGCGACGGTCACAGCGGACAGCGCGGTCGGATTGCGCCCGGTCGCCGTGAAGGCGTCGAAGAGTAGGGTCGCGAGCGTGCTGGTGGGCTCGCCTCCAGCGACATAGGCCAGCACGACTGACGTATCGACCAGCATCGAAGCCTCCGCCGGAATCGCTTCGGCCAGGCGATCGACGCCAGGGCTCACCGGCCCCAGGTCGCGCGTTCGAGTTGGAGGTACTCGTCGGTGTCGCCGTAGACCGCTCCGAGCGCGCCGGCGTAGCTGGGCCGAACCTTGCGCAGCGTGATCGTGTCGGGTTCGTCGGGCGCCACTTCGACGACGAACCGGTCTCCCTCCCCGACGTTCGCCGCCTGGACAATCGGGTCCGGCAAGGTGAGCTGGCTCTTTCGTCGGAGGCGCGCTTCGGCGGTCACGGCGTCGACCATGTTGGACAATGTGACATGCGGTACGACCACTCGTCAAGAGTCGTACTGTCCATGATTCGTCGTACACTAGCGAGGCGCAGATCCCCGGCGCGGATTTGGACGACTACGCCAGGCAGGGATGCATGCTCGGAGTTCGCCTGGATGGCGAGAACGGCTATTCGTACGGTTGCCTGAACGAGCTCTGACACGGGCCTGTAGCCTCTGCGCCATGCACGAGCTCCTGGCCAAGTACGACGAGCAGGTTCGGCGCGTCTCGCCGTTCGAGGGCGTCGAACGTACCGAGCGGATCGTTCGGATCCTGCTCCCCCACTGGCGCGGCGTCCTGTGGTCCGACCTGGACGATACGACGGCGAATGCGGCAATCGCCGGCGAGATCGCGCGGTTCGACGGGCTGGGCGAGTTCGAATGGAAGCACTACTCGTACGACGAGCCGGCCGATCTCGCTGACCGGCTCCGAGCGGCCGGCTTCACCCCCGAGGACACCGAAACCCTGCTGATCGGCGATGTTCGGCGGCTCCCGCACGAGAGCACGCTGCCGGACGGCATCCACCTTCGCGAGATCACCGACGAAGCCGGCGTCGACGCGATGGCGCGCGTCAACCTCGAGGGCTTCGGCGAGCACGCGGGCGACGGATTCCGAAGCCAGGTGTTGAAGGAAATCCGGGCCGGTCGGACGCGGATGGTGGTTGCCTTCGCCGGGGAGCGGCCCGTGTCGATGGGTCGCGTCGAGTTCTACGCCGGTACCGAGTTCGGCGGGCTGTTCGGTGGCGCGACCGTTCCCGAGTTCCGCGGGAGGGGCATCTTCCGGGTGATCGTCGCGCAGCGCGTCGCGTGGGCCAGCGCGGCCGGCTGTCGATTTCTGCAGACCGATGCCTCCGACGACAGCCGGCCGATCCTCGAGCGCCTCGGCTTCATCCCGGTTGGCACGACGACGCCGTACATTCATCCCTGATGAAGCCGCGCATCTTCCTGGGTTCGTCGGCCCAGCAGGAGAAGCTCCTGCACGCGCTCACCCGAGGGCTCCAGGATATTGCGGACGTCGAGCCGTGGACGTCGGTGTTCAATCCCGGCGTATCCACGCTCGATCGCCTCGTGGAGCTCACCCACCAGGTCGATTTCGCCGCGTTCATCTTTGCCCAGGACGATTGGACGTCAAAGGGAGCGGAGCCCGATCCCAACGCGGGCCAGGCCTCACCGCGCGACAACGTCGTGTTCGAGGCGGGCCTGTTCGGCGGCGCGCTCGGTATTCGACGGACGTACATCCTGCACGCGCGCGGCGCGAAGCTGCCGACCGACCTGAACGGTCTCACGGCGATCCGCTACGACCCCGACACCACGCCGGCCATCGTTCGCCAAATCAACCAGACGCTGCGCAAGGCGATCGATGCGGAAGGGCGGATCAGCCGGCTCGAGGGGACGTGGTGGCAGCTGTCGTTGTCGGCCAGGTCCGAGATCGAGCCGTCGGCCGTGTCGCTGTTGACCGTCAGCCGCGATCGCATGGGCGCGCTGCAGATCGCCGGGCGGTCGTGGGACGGCGAGGGCGCGCTGACGGCCCGCTACTGGAGCGAGGCCACGCGCGAACGCATGGACCCCACCGGCATCTTCTACTTCTGGCGCGGCGAGCGCCCGCGCGACCCCAACGCACCCGACATCGAGGGCACGGGCGAGATCCTGCTCGAATCGGTGGATCGAGCGAACGGCTACTACATCGTCATGCGATCGCTCGGTCCCGAACACCATCACGTGAAGACATCGGGGATCTACCTGCGGGCGGATGCGGACGACAAGGCCGTGATGGACGGGAATGACGCCGGGGCGCGGGCTGCGCTGCTCGCCAAACGCATCGAGGAGTGGCGGGCGCTCGGGAATTCCTGAGGGCGGCAGGCGACAAGGCTCCCGTTTCGGCTGGGGTGTGAAGTGCTTCCGGTAAAGCGGAACTACTTACGCGCGCGCTCGGTTCGATACTTCCGCTTGGATGGAAGCATCTGCAGGGTCGGCCCAGAGCGATGTGCGTTCGCCAGGAGGGACGGCTCCCGCGCAACGAATGCCACACCCGGCGTGTTCTGGTGGACGATGGACGCGATGACGTCGGCGATGGTCACCTTCGACACCGAGCTCGGGCGATGCGCCGTCCGCTGGAGCGAGACCGGGATCACCGGTGTGCTGCTGCCGAATAGGGGCGGACGCCCCGGTCCCACGCTCGAAGACGGCGCGGCACTGCCCGACTTCGTCCGCGTGGCCGTCGATGGCATCCGAGCCGTGATGGCCGGCCAGGCGCGCGATCTCCGGGGAGTGCCCCTCGACGAGCGCGATGTCGACCCGTGGCGGCGCGAGGTTTACGCGGCGACGCGAGAGATCCCGGCCGGCACCACACGCAGCTACGGCGAGGTCGCGAGAGCGATCGGGCGCGAAGACTTCGAGGGAGCTCGGGACGTCGGGGCGGCGCTGGCTCGGAACCCCTACCCGATCATCGTTCCGTGCCACCGCGTCGTCGCGGCGAACGGGGCGCTCACCGGTTTCTCGGCCCCGGGTGGCCTGGCGACGAAGCGCCGCATGCTCGAGCTCGAGGGCGCCCCGGGCTACGGCCAGCAGGTGCTCTTCCGCTGACGCAGCCTCAGCGGAACCAGGCCACCGGGGGGTACGAGATGTCGTTCGAAACCGTCGTTCGGCCGGAGCCATCCGGGTTCGTGACGTCGACCCGGTAACCCCCGTTTCCGTCATCCGTCACCACGGCCAGGTGACGACCCTCGAGCGACCAGCCCGGCTGGAACGCGTTGGCGAGACGGACCGCACGCCAATCCTCGGCATGGAACAGCGTGGTGTCCCCGCCGTGTTCGACTGCGACCCACTCCCCGTCCGGCGACCAGGCCGGCGCCCAGCCAGGACCCCAGCTCCCATCGTTGGGACCCAGGTCGGCCCCGAGGCGCTGCCTGACCGTTCCGTCGGGTGTGAATGCCCACAGCGTCGAGCCCTGCAGCACGAGGATCCAACGGCCGTCGGGTGACCACCAGGCGCCGGTGACGCCACCGAGCGGGAACGCCGTGAGATTCCGTGCGCCGGATCCGTCGACTTCGGCGAGCCACGCGTCACCGTCCTTGACGAAGACGAAGCTCGTCGCATCGGGCGACCAGCCGATCGACGCGGGGAAGACCCCGATCCCAGTCAGCTGTGCGCCGTCGCCGGGTCCGACCAGGAGGTTTCCGTCCGACCCTCCCACAGCAGCCATCCGATCGCCCTGCGACCAGGTTGGCCTACCGGGCAGTTCGTGACGACCCGAGCCATCCGGCCGCATGATCTCGGTCCTGCTGCAGTCTCCCGCGTCATCGCAGAACGGCATCACGATCCAGCCGCCGCCTCGTGACCAGCTCGGGGGAGCCCCGATCGTCGGGAACGGGCCGGAGCGGACCGTGCCATCCATCCGAACGATGTCGAACGAGGCATCCCGTTGCGAGGCTCGAATGACCGCCGCGCCATCGGGCGCGAACGAGAATTCGCACATGTCGGCCTGAACCGGCTTCGGCGTTCCGGGGCCCGTCGCTTCCTCGGGCGACGGCGCCGAACGCGGCGCCGGTGACACGAGAGAGAACCGGTCCGGGAAGCGCAGCACACCGAGGTGGCAGTCGAAGTCGTCGACCTGGGTCCGGAATGCGATTCCTCCCCAGCTCGCGTCCGGCTCGAGGGGCTCGGCAGCGGGCGGTGCTTCAACGGGAGGCTCGGGCGTGGATGACTCGATGGCGACGGGCATGCTCGGTGACGACGCCGAGCGTGACTGGTCGAGGTCCGCCACCCCGAGCGCGTAATCGTCGCCGCCACCCGCGATCTGCACGGCCCGGTCGCCTCCGTCGAGCGCGACCATGTGCAGCTCGTGCGGCTGTCCGTCGTCGGCCGGCGGCGTGTAGGCCACGGCGCTGCTATCCGGACTCCAGCCAACGATCCTCGCGACGTCGTCGGCGAGGACCCGCGCCCCCGTCCCGTCGGGCCGCACGATCTTCAGCTGGTCCGCCCGGTCCGCGCGATCCAGCGAGACATAGGCGATCCATGCGCCGTCGGGCGACCAGCGGGGATCGAGCGGGAACCCATTTGGTTCGCGGATCTGCGTCGAGCCGCTCCCATCGACGGTCGTGACCGTGAGGTGGTCCTGCAGGCGCCGTTCGGAATAGAAGCCGAACACGACGCGTTGGGAGTCGGGCGACCAGTCGGGCTGGTACTGGAAGAAGTCCTCGGTCGTGTCGACGGTCCGGGCCTGTCCGGAAGCGACATCGACGCTGATGAGGCTGAACGGCGTCTCCGGGTAGCGCGCCGACCCGTTGGCGATCAGCGAGCGTCCATCCGGCGACCAGGCCATCGGTTCATTGTTGAAGGTCGCGTATTCGCCGGCGAAGCCTTCGGTTCCCGCCGGCCGGGCGATCAGGATCCGCGACTCTCCGCTGTCGACATCGACCAAGGCGATGTCCCCGTTCGTCGTGAAGTAGGCGACCGCGGACGCGTCGGGCGACCAGGCCCCGAACGAGCCCGAGGCGAGCCGGCGGAGCGCTCCGGTTCCGCTGTCAAAGAGCAGGACCGCCGGCTCCTCGGTCTGGACGGCAATCAGGTCGCCGTCCGCAGACCAGTGCGGCTTGGAGAGCATTGCGCCATCGACGTGGGCGGCCGGGACCGCGCCAGAGCCATCCGGGTTCGCGAGATAGAGATCGCCGTCGCGGACAAAGGCAATCGGGCCCGGCCCACCCAGCGGGAGCGGTGTGCGGTCTCGGAAGTTGAGGGCGCCGACGACCGCCGCGCCGGCGAGCGCGGCGGCCATCAGCAAGGCCGCGGCCATCAGGATGGTTCGCTGACGGGCGACTGGATCCGCGTCGGTGAGCGCACCTAGGACCCAGGGCAGCGTCCGCTGCTGCGACACGCCGGCGGTTGCCACCTGGATCCGATCGCGCAGATCGGCCGTTGCCGTCGCCGGCAGGTGCGCGCGCAGGGCGGCGGCAAGTTCGAGCTCGGTCGGTCGACGGTCGTTCATGCCTCGGCCTCCATCGCCTGCTCGAGCGCGCGCCGCGCGGCGTGCAACCGCCACTTCGCCGTTCCGACCGGGATGCCAAGCGACCTCGCGATCTCGCCGAGCGGCCGCCCCTCCACGTAGTGGAGCGCGAGGATCAACCGCTCATGGTCGCGCAGCCGGTCGAACGCCCGGCCGATGGCATCCGCGTCGTCGATCCGATCGAATGGGCTGGGATCCGCGGGAAGGCGGGCGGGCTCGGCCGGCGCCCCAACACCGGCCGGCCCGGGCTCGACGGACTGCACCTGGACCTCGCGCAGGCGTACCCGATGTCGTCTGGACATCCGGGCGGCGTTGGCGACGATCCGGTTCAGCCAGCCATCGAATGCGGAGGCGTTGCGCAGACGCGGCAGGCTCCGCCAGGCGGAGACGAAGGCTTCCTGCGTCGCGTCGGCGGCATCGGCGTCGTTGAGGAGGATCGACCAGGCGATGCGATAGCAGCGGTCGACGCGACTGCGCACGAGGGCGTCGAAAGCCGCGGCATCTCCGTGACGAGCGCGCTCGATGAGCCCCTCGTCCACAGCCTCCGCGGGTCGCTCGGCAGTCGCCGTGACATCCATGCATCGCCCTCGTGAGCCGCCACAGTGTGGCGTCAGACGTCCAGATGCCGGAAGAGCCCGATTGGTTGGATGGCGATTCGGCCGTCGTGGATCCGGGGTTGCCTTCTGGGCGTACGGTCTAGGGAGGACCGCATTCCGTTAAGGAGGTGCCCCATGCGTTCCTACCTGGTCGTCGGGAACCAGACGCTCGACAGCCCCGAACTGGCGGAGGCCATCCGGGAGCGCGTCGCGAATGAGCCCACGGCGGCGTTCTACGTGGTCGTGCCGTCCACACAGCCCTCGGGCGGGCGGCTCACCTGGGACGAGGACGAAGCCCGGGCGAACGCCCAGGAACGCCTGAGCGCGACGCTCAACCGGCTCCACCAGACGGGCGTCGTGGCATCCGGAGAAGTCGGCTGCGACGACCCCATCCAGGCGACCCGCGATGCGCTCCGCCATCGGCAAGTCGACGAGGTCATCGTCTCGACACTGCCGCCGGGGATCTCGCGCTGGCTCGGCCAGGACATCCCGTCGAAGCTCAAGGGCTCCATCGACGTGCCGGTCACGGTTGTCACCAGCCAGAAGCAACCAGCTGCGATGAGCTAGCGTCCCAGCCTTGACACGTCTGATTGACGTGTCGATCATGCGTGCATGTCGCCACGCACGAAACGGACTTACAGCCTACGCCCGGAGACGGTCACCCGGGTTCGCGAGCTTGCTGCCCAATACGGGTCGTCGCAGGATGCGGTCGTCGATCGCGCCGTCGAGGAGCTCGACCGCGGCCATCGCGACGAGAACGATGCACAAGCCTGGGCGCGCGCCGGTGAGGACCCGGAGTTCCTTGCGGAGAGCCGCGAGATCGCTGCCACGTTCGACGAACCGGACCGCTGGCCGGCGTGACGACTGTCCCGCTCCGCTGGGCGATCGTCATCGTCGACCTTGATCCAACCGTCGGCCACGAGCAGCAGGGTCGGCGAAGGGCGCTCGTGGTGTCCTACGAGCCCTTCCATAGATCCGGGCTCGTAACGATCTGCCCAATCACGACGCGCGAGGCCAAGTATCCCGGCGAAGTGCCGATCCCGGTCGGCCACGCCGGTCAGACAAAGGACGGGTCGATCCTCGCGCACCAGCTTCGAACGATCGATCTTCGCCGCGTGACCGCGTTCGAAGTCGGCGGCACCAGGCAATACGTCACGGATGTGGCGATCAGACGTGCGGTGCGCGCAGCGCTCGCGCGTCACCTCGGTCTCGACATCCCGGGCGCTGCCGACGGCTCGTAGCCACCAACCGCGTCGCTCCGGGAGTGGTGCCACACTGCGGCGATGAACAACTTGTTCGAAGAAGAAATTCGCGGACACCACAGCATGCGCGACCACGTGCTGACGGTGGTGTCCGACGCCGATCTGGCGTACAAGCTGCCGGGCTCGAACCCGACGCTCGGCGCGCTGCTCGTCGAGATGGGCGACATCCAGGGCGTCTACACGCACTCGTTCGAAACGCTGACGCTCGATTGGGCGCACCGCCAGCTGCCGCCGCCTGACCCGATCACGATCGGCAATCTCAGGGCGTGGTTCGACGCGCAGGACGACGCCATGAAGGCAGCGCTGGATCGGTTCACGCCCGAGGAGCTGCACGTCGACCGGATCGATCGCGGGCACGGCTTCATCGCGTCACCGTTCGTCCAGCACGAGATCTACCGCGAGGCGGTGTACATCTTCTTCGGCAAGCTGAGCGTGTACCTGAAGGCGCTCGACCGGGATGTCGGAAGCCAGTGGGCGGCCTGGGTGGGCTGAGCGTGCGGGACGCCGAGGGTCGTCACCCTCGACGTCCCTGAGCCGATCGCCTACCTCAGAGGTCCGTCGGCTCGAAGTTGACCCTGTCCTTGGGAACCGTCCAGACCGTTGCCGTCCAGTTGGTTCCCCGGTCGTACTCCGACTTGAACCAGAACCTGATCAGGTCCTTCCCGAGGCCGCCGTCGGCGATGCCCCACGACCCGTTGTCGCCGCGGTTGGCGGTGATACGGAAACCGCAGACCTTGCGACCGGGCTCCGCGAAGAGGAGCTGCCGCCTGACCCAGCCCGGTGATGTGTACTTGCCCTGCGCGTTCTGCGGAGGGCTCTGCTCGATCAGCGCGGGACCGTCCCATGTGGTCACGCCGGTGCCGCCGGCCATGACGATCCGCCAGAGCTTCCGGTAGTCCTCGACCTCACCCGCATCGGTGATCCAGTCCTCCACTTCCTCGGAGAGCAGGTGGAGGGTCTGCAGGTCGACTGACAGGTCACGCGGGACCTTCGCGCGCACCTTCCGTTCGATGTCATCGAGGCGCGTGGCCAGCTCTTCGCCGTAATTGACCGGCAGATCCTTGGCCATCACCCTGGCGAAGACCAGGCGCCCGTGAAGGCGGTCGGCCTCCATGAACACCTGCGGGTCGAGCTCGATCGTCGTCGGGACCCGCGGCTCGATGCGGTGGTAGTGCACGAGGATCGCATCGGCGTGCGACCCGACCGCCCGCTTGCCAAAGTCCTTGACGTGGGCCGGGACGTCCTTCAGGTCGAGGCCGAAGAACGCCTCGGTACGGCCCTTGGCGCCCGGATCGGCGACACCGTCCTTGTAGATGTCGACCTGGATCGAGCAGTTGTTGGTCGTGGCGAACTCATCGAGGCTCGCAGCGACGGTGGCGCTGCCACTGACGACGCCCTTCATCTTGGCAGAGGCCTCGGCCGCGACCTTGAGCATCGACTCTCGGCTGCTCGAGGTCAGGTGGGCGAAGACCGACAGCGTCGCCTTCTTCGTGTAGCCGGCGATGAAGTAGTCGCCGTAGCTATCCCGGAATACCGCCGGGCTGTGCTCGAGGCTCTTGACCGCCACGTCCTTGAGGGGCGGATAGGCGGTGGCAACGGCGTCCTCCTGCCACTGGATCGTGGCGGTGCAGAGGATCGTCATCTTCCGTTCGCTCACCTCGACGCTCTTCTCGAGGCGGGCCCGTGCTTCTCCGGATGTGCTGATCGAGCTGTACTCCGCCTCGACCGATCCGCTCATCTCGCGTCGGAGGTCTTCTTCGGTCTCGATCCGGGTCAGGTGGATGTCCTCGGTTCGGACACTGCCCCCCTTGACCTCGAAGGGCTCCACGGCCTGCCCAAGGAGCTCGCCCGATGGGGCAACGACGCCGACGCCAAGGAACGCCGACATGGGCCACGGGATCTTCGCCTCGGTGGGCAACTCTGTCCTGGTGAACGTTGGACGTGCTGCAGGTGCCTGCTCGACGGTCGGGGCAATGCCTTCGATCGCGGCAGGTTCCGTCAGTACGGTTGACATAGACGCCCCCGTTCTGGCCACGACGGATCCGTCGGCGACACCCGCGCCGGGTGGTCCGCCGACCAAGCATCATCCCGCGGGCCGACGGGGAGGGCTAGAGTCGTCCGGCCCGTTCGGCCTGCAGAGCCGGGTGTACTGTCCTCGCGGAGCAGCTCTGTGACGTCCCGCCCGGTCCTGATCGCGTTCCTCGCCTTCGTCGTCCTCGCCGGCTCCAATGCCGCGGCGGTCAAGGTCGTCCTCGGCGAGCTGCCGCCGCTGTGGTCGGCGGCGCTGCGCTTCCTGGCGGCCGGCGCGCTCCTGGTGGTCGTGATGCTCGCCCAGCATCGACCGGTGCCGCGGGGCGACTACCTGAAGGGCACGCTGATCTACGGCGTCATCGCGTTCGCGCTCGTGTACTTCTTCCTGTACCTGGCGATCGGCGACACCGGCTCCGGAACAACGATGACCGTCCTTTCGATCGTGCCACTGCTGACGGTGCTGCTCTCGGCGGTGCACGGCATCGAACGACCGCGGCTACACGGCGTGGTCGGTGCGCTGGTTGCCGCGGCCGGCATCGTCATCGTGGCGGCCGATCAGCTGACGCTCAATGTGCCGCCCGTCGCCATCGGCCTGCTGCTCGTCGGGGCGATGTTCCAGGCGGAACAGGTCGTGGTCGTGAAGCGCTGGCCGCCCGGCGACCCGGTTGCCGCCAACGCCATCGGCATGCTCCTCGGCGCGACACTCCTGGTCGTCGCCGCCTTCGTGACGGGTGAGGCGCCGGTGCTCCCGATCCGGCCCGACACGCTCCTCGCGATGGCCTACCTGATCGGCCCGGGATCGATCGGCGTGTTCATGCTCGCGTTGTATATCCTGGCGCGCTGGACCGCGTCGGCGACGGCGTACGCCTTCCTCCTGTTCCCGCTCGTCGCGATCGTGCTCGGCGTCGTGCTGTTCAACGAACCATTCCAGCCGGTGTTCCTGCTCGGCGGCGCCGTGGTGCTGAGCGGCGTGTACATCGGCGCCATCTACCGACCGAAGCCGGTCGCCGAGGCCGTGGAGGTGCCCGAACGCGCGACGGCCGAGGGCTGAACACGCTTTCCTTGGCCCATCGGTCGTGGGATGCACGTATGGGCAACCGAAGCCGCGGTTTCGAGCCGAAAGGTGATGTTCGTTGGCTGTTTCGACCAGGGGTTGCACAAAGTGCACATCAAAGCGGCTCCGCCACCCCGCTGCGGATCCTTGTTGGCCGTTACGGTCATGGGATGCACAAAACGGCCGCCGGGCCCGCTTCCGACGGGACCCAGCGGCCTGAGCGCGACCTCTCAGTTGGTGCCGTTCTCGCGCAGGACGTGATCGAAGAGGTTTCCGGCCGGAACCGCATCGTTCTCGCGCAGCACGTGCGTCTCGAGTGCGCCGGTCGCGTCGTACGACGCCGCCGAACCGTACTCGCGGACGAGATGGATGCGCTGCGCCGCGGTCGGGTCGAACGTGATGGCCGGAGCGCTACGCGTGAACGTCGCTACTGCGGCCACGATGAGGGCCGCGAGCGACACGACCATGATGGCCCCGGCGATCCAACCGCCGAGCCGACTGACGGGCTGCCGAACTTGCTGAGAGGTTGCGGTCGCGCTCATCGGGTGCTCCTTTCCCTTCCTGTGCCGCTTCCTGCGGCTTCTGAAGGGAAGGCGTGACCAACGACGTCACGGCGCGACGCCGAACTTCACATCGACCAGTCCACCCGCGTGGCGGGGTCGGGGTCGTAGACGCAATACGTGCCGGTGCGCACCGACCGCCGGAAGTGCTCGCCGAGTGCAGCGTCCTCTGCCGCGATCCGGCGCGCTGCGTCGCGGATCGCCTTGGTCACGCTCTGGCGGGCGCGTTCGGCCGCGGAGCCCTCGGGGCGCGCCCTGCCGCCCAGCCCGAACGCCGCCGCGAGGTGGGCCGCGAGCGCGTCCATCTCGCGGCGAGCGGCCTCGGCCCGGATCGGGTCGCTGAACGCGTCGGCCTCGTCCAGCTCAGCCTGGAGTTCGCGCAGACGTGCTCGGTACGCCGCCTTGGCCTCGTCGTCGATGACCGCGCCGCGTGACGCGTCGTCGAGGTGCAGACCGAGGGCGGCTGCCTGCGACTCACTGACGCTGCCCTGCCCCGCATCGGCGCCGCCCGCGAGATCCAGCGCGTGGAACTCGCGACCAGGCTCCGCAATCAGCTTCGACAGATACAGCAGGCCCTTGCTGTGTCGCAGCCGGACGATCCGTTCGCCGCCGATCGCCCACACCTCCCCGTCGCGTCGGAACGTGGCGGTCCCCACCCCCGGAGCAGGTTCGGTGGCTTGCCGCTCTCCGTCGAGCGTCGCTGCGACCGCCCTCGCCTCACGCTCGATCGCCGGCAGGTCGAGCTCCCGACATGCGGCCAGCGCCGCGTCCACCAGCTCGCGAGCCCGGGCACGATCACCGGGTGCGTTCCGCCGAACGAGCACGCCCGCCCGATCGACCCTCGAGCGCACGGCCCAGAGCCGGGCCCCCTTGCGCTCGGCATCGCGCTCAGCGTTCTCCAGCAGCTGGATCGCCTCGTCGTGCCTGCCCGCCATCGAGGCGAGTAGTCCTCGAACGCGCTCGATGGGTCCCGCGCTCACCTCGCCGGACCCGAACGCCATCCGCTCGGTGTACGGCGCCAGCATCCGCTCGAGCTCCGCGGCCCTCCGGGCATCACCGAGGAGCAGCGCGGTCTCCGCGAGATACGTCATCCCGAACAGCCAGCCGTGATCGCGTGGCAGGAACGCGAAACCGTCGACCGCCAGCGCGTCCATCTCCCTGCGTGCGGCATCGACGCGCCCGGCGGCGGCGGCCACGTACATGGCCAGTGCCGGCAGCATCCGGTACCCGACGTGGTCGTCCGCCAGGCGCCGGGCAAACTCGACCACCTCGGCAAGGCGGTCCTGCTCGCGTCGCAGGCCCACGATCGCCAGCCGGTACGAGAACTGCGACTCCCAGACCTGCGCGCGGTCGCCGTGGTGGCGGGTGGCTTCCAGCACCCGGTCCGTGTCCGCGAGCCGTCCTTCCAGCAGACCGAGCGTGGCCTGCATCACGCCGTAGTACCACTCGAGGATCGGCTGCCGCAGTTTTCGAGCGAGGCGCCTGTAGGTCTCGACCTCGGCCTTCGCAAGGCTCCAGTCCTCGCCGAAGGCAGTGACGATGATCAGCAGGTACTCGTCCCACGAGTCGCGCGTCGCCGCGATCAGCTCGCGGATCTCGCGGCGGAGCTCGGTCATCTCCGCCATCGAGTCAGGGCCCATCGCGGCGGCGTTGTGGCAGATCAGCGCGTTCAGCAACGTTCGTTGGTCGCCCACACGGCGCGCCATTGCGACCGCCTCGCGGCTCAGCTCGGACCGGCGCTCCATGCTCGGCTCGTCGCGGAGCGCCCCGGCGAGCCTGCCGAGGAGCGATGCGCGGAGCGTGCTATCGCCCGGGTCGAGGCCCGCCAACGCGCGCTCGAGGAGCGGCACGAGGCGCTCGTCGCTGCCCGCCCGCAGCCAGTGGAACATGCCGCCGTAGCCGAGCGCCGCCTCGGCGAGCCATTCCGCTTGGCCGAGGCGTTCGGCGATCTCCGCCGCTTCCCAATAGGCAGCCTGCGCAGCCTCCTGGTTGCCGCCGCGGGTTCGCGCCCCACCCAGCCGCATCAGGAGCCCGTACCGTTCGTGATCGTTGAGCCCGCCAACCCTCAGTCCGAGCTCATACAGCCGTGCCGCCTCCTCGTGGGCATGAACGGCCGCGGCTCCCTCGGCTGCGCGGGTGGCGAAGTCGACCGCGATCCGGGGATCGGCGGCCGGCCCGGCCAGGACGTAGTGGTGCGCCAACTCCGCCAGCGGCGGCTCCGACGCCGGCAGATGCTCGAGGGCCTGGGCGGTACGGAGATGGAGATCCCGGCGCACCGCTCCCGCCAGCGACGCGTACAACACGTCCCGGATCAGGGCATGCGCGAACCGCCACGCGCCACCCGGCATCCGCGGCTCCATCAGGACGTGGGCGGCGGCGCCTTCGTCGAACAACGGCAGGAGCTCGGTGGCAGGGCGATCCTCGATTGCGGCCGCCAGCTCAAGCGGGATCTCGACGCCGATCACGGACGCCCGCGCGAGCACTTCGTGGCATGGGTCGCTCAGTCGAGCAAGGCGCCGCCCGATGACCGCCTGGACACCCTCGGTGACGCCGAGCGGCTGGCCCGTGCCGTCGGGTGGCCGGTCGAGACGTCCCTCCTCCGCGAGCATGCGGACGATCTCGCCGACGAACAGCGGGTTGCCCTCGGTCTCTCGAGAGACGGCCTCCGCCAGCCCTTCCGGCGGCCGGCGCCCCGCGGCGATCGCGATGTAGCGAGCCACCTCGTCGACGGTGAGACCCGGCGGATCGAGCCGCTCGGCCGCTGACACGCGCGCGACCTCGGCCAGCAGGCCGAGGCGCGGATCGCCTGGCGCCAGCTCGCCTTCCCTGTAGATGGCCAGCACCACGACAGCGGTGTCCGCCAGGTCCATCGCGACGAACCGGAGCAGCAGGAGCGACGGCTCGTCGGCCGCATGGAGGTCGTCGAGGATCAGGACGATGGGACCCTCGCGAGCCGCATTCCGCAGCAGGCGCGATTGTGCGTCCAGGAGCGCGAAGCGGGCCCGATCGGAGTCGTCGTCGTGGAGATCGGGCAGCTCCGGCAGCGCGTCGCGAACCTCCGGGAGCAGCTGGGCAATGTGCGCCGCGTCCGCGCCCACCAACCGGCGAAGGTGTGAGGGCTCGACGTCGCGCAGCAACGAGCGCATGGCCTGCAGCCAGGGCCAATAGACCGGCGCGCCACCCGCTTCCCAGCAGCGTCCCCATGCGACGCGGGCACCCTTGTCGCGCGATTCGGCCGCGAACGCGTCGGCCAGCCGCGTCTTCCCGATCCCGGCCTCGCCCGACAACAGCACCATCCGGCCGTGGCCACGCGTGGCGCTCGCAAGTGCGGCCCGCAGCGCGGCGAGCTCGCGCTCGCGGCCCAGCAGGGTCTCTCCCCCGCCCCGCTCCGGTGCCGAACCCTCCTCGGTCGCCCGCTCGATCACCTGACCTCCCGCGGGAAATCTACCGTGCGGACCGCAGCCCGCGGAAGGGTCTCGGCTCAGTCGCGGTCGCGGTAGCGCCAGAGGGCGCGGTCCTCGTACCTCGCGGGGCCCTTGTAGATCCGCCACATCCAGGAGAGCCCGAAGATCACGCCGCCGATCCCGAATGCGGTTGGACCGAGGGTTGCCCACAACGGCGGCTCCGGGCCGAACGTCGGGTCCGAGAACCTGGGCGCCGCGATCCAAAGCAACACGGGCACGGCGATCGCGAAGCCGGCGATCACAAACAGGCTACGCGCCCACCGCCTGGCCGACTCGATGCGATCCCAGTCCATGCCGCGAGCGTACGCCGCTCGTCAACGCGAACAGCCGGCCATGACCAGGGCTCGACCGAACGCGTTCGAGGAAATTCGGGCGATCCGGCACTGGTCACGCCGTTGCCTGGTCCGCACGATTCAGAACGACATGACCGCAGGCGGCGTGCGCGTCCAGGAAGGGCCGGCGGAGCGGCGATCCGGCCGGGCCGTCAAGGTCGGATTGCTCTGGACGTCGTTCGCTCCGCTCAGCAGCACCACCATGGGGATCCGCCTGGCGCGCCTTGCGGGCCTCGACCACATGGTTCTCGGCGACCACGTCCAGAGCTTCACGCCTCGCTCGATTTTCGACGAGCGCCTGGCGTTCTGGGCGAAGCCCGACCGCAGCCCGCACGAGATGTACGAGGTGTTCACCCTGCTGGGGCGCGTCTCCAGCATGGCCGGTCGGCTGCAACTCGGGACCGGCGTCGCCGACGTCGTGCGGCACCACCCAATCGTGCTTGCCCAAGCCGCGCTCACGATGGCGCAATTCTTGCGACGCCCGTTCATCCTCGGGGTCGGCGCCGGTGAGCGCGAAGGAACCGAGCCCTATGGCTTCGATCCCGCACCGCGAGTCGACCGGGTCGAGGAAGCCGTTCGCTACATCAGGGCCGCCTTCGAGTCGACAGGGTCATCCTTCGACTTCGAGGGTCGCTATTTCTCGGCCGACCACGCCGTCATCGACCTGCCGGCCCCCGCCGGCCGTCGTCCGCTGATCTGGATTGCGGCCAACGGCCCACGGATGCTCGCGCTGGCCGGTCGACAGGGCGATGGCTGGCTACCGGTGTTCATCAAGGATCCGGCCGAATACGAGCGGAGCCTCGGGATCGTGCGAACCGCGGCCACCGACGCCGCGCGCGACCCGGCTGCGGTCACGCCGGCGCTCGAGCTCAACCTGATGGTCGCACCGACCGAACGAGACGCACGCGAGCTTCTCGATACCCGCCTGGCCCGGTTCACCGCCGTCAACACGCCGGCGAGCTGGTGGCGGGCCGCCGGCCGCGAGCACCCCTTCGGCGACTCGTTCGGCGGCTACCGCGACATCCTGCCCGAGCGTCTCGACCCGGCCACGGTCGAGGAAGCGATCCGCACCGTCCCGCGCGAGCTCGTCGAGCGGATGTTCGTGTGGGGAACGCCAGATCAGATCGTCCGACAGATTGCTGATCTCCGGGATGCCGGGCTGCGGTCAATCAGCTTCATTCCGGCCTCGTTCCACACGCCTCGGCGTGTGTTCTACACGTTCTGGGCCTTGCGGCACATCGCCCGCCGCCTGCGCTGAATCCCTTCACCGCCGGTGGCGCAGCCCGCCCCTAACCCGATGTGGACCCAGCATGCTCCACGGTGGCGGCTCGAGCGGCCGGGGCAACCTGTGCCTTGGCCAGGAGGCGACGCAACTCAGCTCGCTCCCCTTGCGTGAGCGCTTCCAGCACATGGACGTCGGTCCACAGCTGATCGACGAGCCGCTCCCGCGTCCGGCGGCCCTCCGGGGTCAGCGCAAGGCTCTTGATCCGGCGGTCGGTGGGGTGCGGCCGGCGCTCGATCAGGCCGCGCTCCTCGAGCTGGTCGGCGATGGTCGTCACGTACGAGGCGTCGATGCCGAGCCGCTCCCCCAGCGCGCCCATCGACATCGGCTCGTCGAGGGCATGGAGCGCCCAATAGTGCTTGAGCGACAGCGCTTGCGGCGCGAGGCGTCGCTCCGCGTGCTCCCAGATCCGGCGCATCACGCCATACATCAGGTCCATGAGTTCCGCGGCGTCGCGGGCAGCGGGATCGGTCGGCATGGCGCGGAGTGTACTCGATTGCCCGGCCATGTCATTGTTCTGTTCAGTCGATTGTTGACTATTGCAAATGTTGGTGACTCCTTCTATAGTGACCCGCGATGCACGCCACCGCCGTCAGCACCATCAGCGCAGCCAGCAGCCACCGACTCGAGACGACGACCACGCTTGGGCGCAGCGTCGTCCGCGTGTCGCGCCTTGGCGTCGGTGCCATGACCTGGGGCGACCCGTCCGGCCTGGCGCGTTTCAGCCCGGCGAAGCTCGCCTACGGCGGTCCTCGCGGGATCGAGGACGAGCGTGATGCCCTCGAGGCAAGCCTCGTCGCCGGGGTGACCCTGTTCGACACGGCGGCGATGTACTCGGGCGGTGCCGCCGAACGACGGCTCGGCGAGCTCACGCGCCGTCATGACGGCATCCAGATCTCGACCAAGTTCCCGGCCAGCATCCGCGCCCGCGCCGATGAGATGCCGGCAACCCTCGACGCCAGCCTCCATCGTCTCGGCCGATCGGCCGTCGACCTGTACCTCCATCACTACCCGACCCGGCGGGTTTCGATCCCCCACCTCATGGACCTGATGGCGGACGCCGTCGACGCCGGCACTGTCAGGGCTGTCGGGGTCAGCAACTACTCGGCCGAGCAGATCCGCTCCGCCCATGCCGCCCTCGCCGAGCGAGGCATCCCCCTCGCGGGCGTCCAGCAGGGCTACTCGCTGGTTGACCGGCGGATCGAGACAAACGGCATCCTCGATGCCTGCCGCGAGCTCGGCATCACCCTCCTCGCCTACCAGCCGCTGGCGTCCGGAGCGCTGACCGGCAGGTACCTCGACGGCGCACGGCCAGCCGGGTTCCGGCGCTTCATGCGCTCGTTCCGTGGCTCGGGGCGCGATGCCATGCGACCGGTCATCGGTCTCCTGCGCGAGATCGGTGAGCGGCACGACATGACGCCGGCCCAGATCGCTCTGCGCTGGCTGATCGAGCAGGGCGACGTCATCCCGATCCCCGGTGCCAAGCACGGCCGCCAGGCGGCGGCCAACGCCAGGGCGCTGACGTTCCGCCTGACCAGTGACGAGACCGACGCGCTCGAGCGGGCAACCCGCGCCTGGCGTCCCTGACCCCTGAAAGGAGCCCCTCGGTGAAGTTCGGACTGCAGGTCTACTCCTTCTCGTGGCCCGGTGGCCCCGAAGCGATCGGCCCGACCCTCGCGCGCGCGGTCCGGACCGCCGACGAGGTGGGCTTCGACTCCATCTGGGTCATGGACCACTTCTGGCAGATCGGCCGCCCGGGCTCCGAGGTCGAGCCGATGCTCGAGGGCTGGACGACGCTCGGCTACATGGCGGCGCACACCGAACGCGCCCGACTCGGATTGATGGTCGGCGGCGTCCACTACCGGCACCCCGGGCTGTGGGTCAAGGCCGCCACGACGCTCGACGTGCTCTCCGGCGGCCGCGCCTGGCTGGGCATCGGCGCCGCCTGGAACCAGGCCGAGTCCGAGGGGCTCGGCTTCCCGTGGCCGTCGCAGCGGGAGCGCTTCGAGCGGCTGGAGGACACCCTGCAGATGGCGCACGGGATGTGGGCCGGCGAGCGCGGCACCGAGGAGGACTTCCAGGGTCACCGCTACCGCGCGACGCGTCTGCTCAACGTCCCCCAGTCGATCAGCCGGCCGCGGGTGCCGATCCTGATCGGCGGCGGCGGTGAGCGACGGACGCTCCGGCTCGTTGCCCAGTACGCCGACGCCTCGAACCTGTTCGGTGGGCCCGAGCAACTGATCGGGAAGTACCAGGTCCTCGCGGCGCATTGCGACGACGTCGGGCGCGACTTCGCGGAGATCGAGCGGACGAACTACCAGCCGATCTCGCTCGGCCGGTCTGCCGGGAGCGCCGACCAACTCGTCGCCTACCTCGGCCGTCTCGCCGAGGCTGGCGTCCAGCATGTCATTCTCGGTGTCGCCGATGCCGACGACACGGCGGCGCTCGAGCGCTTTGGTCGGGACGTCCTGCCCCAGCTGCGTGCGGTGACGGCGGCCGATCCCCGCCGGCTCGCACCGACGGCCGCTTGAACGGGGATGACCGATGAGCTGGCAGGCGTTATCCGGGGCCGCACCGGAGCTGGCGGCGTTTGGCGCCGAGCGGCTGCACGACCAGGTCGCCTACCTGGCCACGGTCAGGGCGGACGGCTCGCCGCGCGCTCACCCGGTCCGGCCGGTGGTCACGGCTGACCGACTGTTCGTCTTCACCGAACGCACGTCGCCGAAGATCCGCGACCTCGAGCACGACGGCCGGTACGCGCTCCACTGCACCGCGACGTCGGATCAGCCGTGGGACCTGCGCGAATTCGCTGTCGAAGGCGTTGCGCGGCGCGTCACCGACGACGAGACGCGGCGCGTCGCCAACGCCGGCACTGCCTTCCCGCGCGACGAGCGCTTCCTGCTCTTCGAGCTCGAGGTAAGCGCTGCCGGCTCCACGGTCTACGGCAGTGACGGGCGACCCCAGCGAGAGCGGTGGCGTGGCAAGGGGTAGAGTCAAACGAGACCACGTCACTCGGCGCTGTCAGTCCACCGGGAGCGGATGTTCCTCGAGCGGCACGTCCCAGTGTGCCTCGAGCAGCTCGAAGCGGCGGCGCTCCTCGGCGGCGTAGCGCTGCTGGTCCGGGAAGAGGCGCGAAGCGATCTCCGCCTCGGAATGGTCCTCGACCGCTGCCCAATCGCGGTACACGATCGTTACCATGAAATTCCAGTCGGCCCGGCCGTCGCCGTGGAAACGGGGCGTGGCGGCGCGGACATCGAGGAAGCGGCCGGCGGCCAGCTGCTCGCGCAGGATCGGCCAGTGGTTGCGCTCGAACAGCTCGATAAATTCGTCGAGGGCGCCCCAGCGGACGCGGTAGTAGTACGCGACGGTGACTGGGCCAGGCATCGTCGGTCAGCGTAGCGGAGGCAGCAGCCGAACCTCGCACAGGAGACCGGGCGCCCGGGCGATCCCTGTGTCGAGCGTCACGATGAGATGTCGCTGCCTCGATCGGCATGAGCTGCGGGCCGCCAGGTGCGCGCCGCGCATTGCCGCCCGGGCCCACTCCCCGTCGGGCCCGGCGTCGATGGGTGCGGCGACCACCGCGCTCGCATCGACGACGACCGTCACCGTCGGTCGGCGTTGCGGTGCTCCAGGATCCTGTCCGCGGGAAGCCGAGTCTGCGTGCGTATCGCTCGCTCCCGGGCGCCTGCGAGCAACTCGTCGACCGAGGGCCGGCGGGCTAGCTCAATGAGCTCCAGGCCGCGCCTTCCCGGAGCCCTGTCCGAGCGGCTGCGCCGCCACACCGACGCCGTGACGAGGCCCATGAGCCCTCCCGCCAATGCCCACGCCACGAGCGCGTCGATCTCAATCGGCATCGGCAGCGACAGCGAGGTGCCGTCGAAGGCAGGGCCTTCGAGCAGGGTCGGGCGAGTCACCAGGTACCAGGCGACTCCGAGGACCAGACCCGTTCCACCCAGCAACGCGTG
>DASTYU010000213.1:0-5478 GCA_035764655.1 Candidatus Limnocylindrales bacterium | reverse complement strand
GAGAGACACCAGCCGGTCGTTGGGCGCATCGGTCAGGACCCGCCGCACCGAGCGCAGCCAGGATGCCCGCGGGAACTGCGACACATCCGGCCGCCCGTATCCGAAATCGATGCGAACCTCAGGAAGCTCGGGACGGCGGTTCGGGGTGCTTGGCGTCGCATCGGCAACGCGGTCCGCAATCCGCGTCGTGCCGCCGGGCTGGCTGGTGAGGTAGCCCTCGGCGACCAGTTGCTCGTACGCCTCCACGACGACACCCCGTGACAGACCGAGCTGCGACGCCAGGCCCCGCGTCGACGGAACCACGCTGCCGGCCGCCAAGCGGCCCGAGCGGATGGCCGCGCGAAGCTCCTGTTCGAGCTGGCGGTGCAGCGGCACGCCATCGTCGCGGCGCAACTCCACGAGCAGCTCACCGTCCGAACTGGTCCTCGTCCGCGCCATCGTTCGCTACGGTATCAGATATCCAGTTAGCCGAACTGTGCCGCCCGAAGAGCTGTCTCGCGGGAGCCAGTCCAAGCGAAGCCATCGGTACCCGGCATCGGCAGATCGGGGTCCCGGCATCACCGATGCGTGAGAGTGCTCACGGGTGCCTTGGCGACGGTCGAACCATCTGCCATGCCCCCGGACAGACCTGGGAGGCATCCGCGAAACATTCAGGCGGGGCGTGCCTCGATCCGGCTGCGCTGCGGTCCTCGCAGACCCGGGAGGATTACCAAAGGCGCTTATCCGGCGATTTGCCCCCCGATAACAGGCCCGCTATGCGTGGGGGTTATCAGGTCCGTGGCTTCGCGCCGATGAGCACCCGCGATGCTGCCGGATAGACCTGGGAGGCATACAAGCCCGCCGTCTCGGCGGGAGGCAGGGCGCAAGAGAACGCCCGGCTGCGGGGCGCGCAGCCGGGCGTCGAGGTTGGATACAGGCGAACGCGCCTAGTACTGGAACAGGAGCTCGCGGTACTTGGGTAGCGGCCAGAGGTCGTCGGCCACGAGCGTCTCCAGCTCGTCGGCCACCTCGCGAAGCTGGTTCTGGGCCGGGATGACGCGCGACACGAAGACCCGCGCCTCCTCCTCCACCGAACCCGCTTCGTGCGCCTCGTGCTGGGCGTGCTGGAGCCGCTCGACCGCGTCGGTCAACTGGTCGGCCAGGCTCGAGACCTGCTCGCAGACCCGATTGATTCCGCGCGAAGACGGCGCACCGTTGAGGATGCCGAGGTAGCGCGCCACCGCAGGCAGGATCATCGTCGAGGCGATGTCCACCGAGGTGCTCGCCTCGATGTCCTGGACCTTGACATAGCGCTCCCAGTAGATGCCGACCCGCGAGGCCAGCTCGCGCTCGGACAGGACGCCGTACGACGAGAACAGCTGCCTCGCCTTGTCGGTCGTGAGCGCAGGCAGCGCGTCGACCGTGGTCGGGTTGTTCGGAAGCCCTCGTCGGGCGGCCTCGGCGTGCCACTCCTCCGAGTAGTTGTTGCCCTCGAAGAGGACCTGCTTGTTGGCCTTGACGAGCTCCGAGAGGACCGCCGTCAAGCCGTCGAAATCGCCGGGCTCCAGGCCGTCGAGCTTGTCCGCCAACACCTTGAGCGAGTCTGCGACCGCGGTATTGAGCACGGTCTGCGGCCAGTAGATGGGGGCTGACGAGCCGACCGCCCGGAACTCGAACTTGTTGCCGGTGAACGCGAACGGCGAGGTCCGGTTGCGGTCCGTCGCGTCCTTCGGGAGCACCGGGAGCGAGGTCACGCCGAGTTCCACCGAGCCGCCCTGCTTCGACGCCGACGCGGCGCCCTGCTCGAGCTGCGCGATGACGTCCTCGAGCTGCGAGCCGAGGAAGATCGACATGATCGCGGGCGGTGCCTCGTTTGCCCCCAGCCGGTGGTCCTGACCTGCGTCGGCGATCGACGCGCGGAGGATGTCGGCGTGCTCGTTGACCGCCCGGATGACGGCCACGAGGAACGCGAGGAATTGCGCGTTGGCGTGGGGATCGGTCCCCGGGTCGAGGAGGTTCTCCCCCTCGTCGGTGCTCATCGACCAGTTGTTGTGCTTGCCCGAACCGTTGATCCCGGCGAACGGCTTCTCGTGGATCAGGAATGCCAGGCCGTGCTGCGGGGCGAGACGCCGCATCAGCGACATCACGAGCATGTTGTGGTCCGACCCGACCGACGTCGGTTCGAAGACCGGCGCCATCTCAAACTGCGCGGGGGCCACTTCGTTGTGGCGAGTCTTGGCCGGGATGCCGAGGCGCCACAGCTCGCGGTCGAGATCCATCATGAACGCGAGGATCCGCTGGCGGATCGGGCCGAAGTACTGGTCCTCCAGCTCCTGGCCCTTCGGCGGCGCGGCCCCGAACAGGGTCCGCCCGGTCAGCAGCAGGTCTGGCCGCTGCTCCGCGAGCCGGCGGTCGACCAGGAAGTACTCCTGCTCCGGGCCGATCGTGGTGAACACGCGCGACGCCGAACGGTTGCCGAACCAGCGCAGCACGCGCAGCGCCTGCTTGCCCAGCGCCTCCTGCGAGCGCAGGAGCGGGATCTTGTGGTCGAGCGCCTCGCCGGTGAATGAGACGTACGCCGTGGGGATCGTGAGCGTGACGCCGTTCGGCTCGACCTGCAGGAAGATCGGCGAGGTGACGTCCCAGGCCGTGTAGCCCCGCGCCTCGAATGTGGCCCGGATGCCGCCCGACGGGAAGGAGCTCGCGTCGGGCTCGCCCTGCACGAGGTTGCGGCCGGAGAACTCCGCGATGGTCTTGCCCTCGCCGGTCGGCGCCAGGAACGAGTCGTGCTTCTCGGCCGTCGAGCCGGTCATCGGCACGAACCAGTGGGTGTAATGGGTGGCACCGTGCGCCAGCGCCCATTCCTTGACGGCGTGCGCCAGCGAATCGGCGATCGACGGGTCGAACGGCTCGTGGCCGTCGATGGTCCGGCGGAGCTGCTGATAGGTCGCCTTGGCCAGGTACTTGCGCTGCACGACGTCGTTGAAGACGTACTCGCCGAAGATGTCGGCGCCGGCGCTCTCCAGGTAGTCCTGGGTCTTGGCGAGGCCGTGGGTTGCGATGTGCGCGATCGCGTCCTGCCGCGCGGTCATGCGAGTCCTCGCTCGAGGCGAATCATGCGATCGGATACCTCCAATGGCGCTGCGACGGGCGCTGCGCGGCGGAGGCGCGCAGCCTTTTCGGCTACGGTACTACCGGGCATGGTTGCGGTTCAGCACCGGACCGCGTTGCCGCTCGCATGCACTTCCTGAAGCCCTGGGCGGTTCGCCCGTGGCGTTCCGTCAGGCAGGCCCTCGGGCCGCGACCAGATCGTCCAGGAGCCGTCCGAATTCGCGCTCCACGTTGACGTATCGGTCCGAGCGCCACACGAGCCCGAGCCGGCCATCCGGGGCGAGCCGCGCCCAGACTCGGCGGCGTGGCAGGTAGAAGGTGATCGTGATCCCGGCGATCAGCAGCAGGAACGCGAGCCAGATCAGGCCCTGGCCCGGGTCGTGCTTGGCAATCAGCAGGGTGTAATCGGAGAAGTCCACGAGCCCGACCGAGAAATCGAGGCCCGCCGGCTGGTTCGACTGCCCGCGCTCGAGCAGGAACGGCTGGAGATTCTCCGCGATGGGCGAGCCGTCGGCCGCGGTCCCGGTGATCCGGTAGGGCAGGACGACGAGCTCGCCGACCCCGTCGGCGCGGCGCTCGAGGAGCAGCTGGAGGGCGACATCGCGGCCCGGTACCGGCAGGATCTCGTACGGCCGCCCGGCCGCTCCGCCGGTCATCGGCACCGGCGCGTCCCACAGCGGGCGGCCGCCTGCGTCGCGGATCAGCACGTGCGGCGCCGCGCCGAACCCGTTCTGGTGGAACGTGTAGCCGGCGATCGACAGCGGGTCGTTGACCCGGATCGTCTTGCGCGCGATCTCCTCGCCGTCGCGGTACACGGCAAGGTCGGTCGTGAAGTCGCTCGGATTGCCGGTGGCCATGCCGGGTGCCTCGAAGCCGAGGTTCTTGACAAGCAGCAGCCCTGGGGTGCCGATGGGCTGGACGGTCAGCGACTCGCCCTCGGCGACCACGAGGCCCTGTTCGTCGCCGAGCCGCGAGCTGACCGCGGCCGCGAGCAGGAAGGTGATCAGCCCGAGGTGGGTCAGCAGCGTCGCCAGTTTCGAGTACTGGTTGCGGTCGCCGTAGACGAAGCGCGCGCCGTCGGCGACGGTCGCCTCGCGGACCTTCAGGCCGCGCTTTCGAAACACGCGAGTGACCGCGTCCGCAGAGACGCCGCGCATCTCGGCACGGTCCGGCAGCCGGGGATCGAAGAAGGGCCCTGGCTGGACGACCCGGACGTCGGCCACGCCGCGCCACAGGCGGGGCAGGCGGTCAATGGTGCAGACGACGATCGAGATCACCAGCACGACCAGCGCAGCGCTGAACCACGGCGAGCGGAAGACCATGAACACGCCGAGCCGCTCGAGGGCCCCGACCCCCGCCGTCCCGAACAACGGGTCGTACAGCGCATGGATCACGTCCATCTGGTCGGCGTAGTCGCTCGCCGAGCGGAAGGCAAAGTCGGGCAGCTGCCGAATCGTCATGCCGACCGCCGCGCCCAGCCCGAGGAAGATGATCTGGACGACGGCGAAGTCGACCGACGTCAGCAGTCGCCACAGGGCCTGCCCGACACGCGCGAGCGGGTTCGGAGCGATCGACCGGGGAGCGACCCGATCGACCGCGGTGGTCGCGATGGCGGGCCCCTAGGCGGTGGCCGGCGCGGGCGTCGCCCCGCGGGCGGCCTCGAGACCGGCGGCGAAGTCCGCCAGCAGGTCGTCGGCGTCCTCCAGGCCGATCGAGCAACGCAGCAGGCCGGGGCCGATTCCCGCCGCCTCGAGCTCGGCGTCGTCCAGCTGACGATGGGTGGTCGATGGCGGGTGGACGACCATCGTGTGGATGCTCCCCAGCGAGGCGGTCCGTGTCGGGATCCGGAGCGCATCCATGAACGCGCGAGCGGCCACTCGGCCGCCTTCGAGCTCGAACGCGAACATGCCGCTCGCGGCGTGGAACTGGCGCGCGACGATGTCGCGGCCGGGATGGCTCGGCAGCAGCGGATGGCGGACCTGGCGCACACCGTCCTGACGCTCGAGCCAGCCCGCGAGTGCCGCGGACGTGGCGGCGTGGCGATCGAGGCGCACGCCGAGCGTGGCCAGGCCGCGCAGGACGAGGAACGCGGCGAGCGGTGCGAGCGCCGCCCCGGTATCGATCTGGACGCGGCGGACCTCGGCGATCAGCTCGGTCCGGCCGGAAACCGTGCCCGCCAGCACGTCCGAGTGCCCGCCGATGTACTTCGTCGCCGATTCGACCACGAGGTCCGCGCCGTGCTCCAGCGGACGGCACACGTACGGCGACGCGAATGTGGTGTCCACGACGTAGGCCGCCCCGGAACGGTGCGCCAGCCCGGCCAGCGCGGCGTGGTCGACGACGACCATCGTCGGGTTCGACAGCGTCTCGGCGTACAGGACGCGGACG
>DASTYU010000212.1:0-3772 GCA_035764655.1 Candidatus Limnocylindrales bacterium | reverse complement strand
GGGGGTGCGGCTGCGCTCGCTCATGGGGTCCCGATGGTACGTCCGAGGGACCGCGGCCGCGCATCACGGCTCGCTATGGTGCGCGCGTGGAACCCGACGTCATCGCCGTCGCGCGCGTCATCGCCGCCCTGACCCTGGCGGCGATCGTGCTTGCCGGCGTCCTGGTCCTGGCCGCGATCGGGCTCCGATTCTCCGGTCGCAAGCCAGGACGGCGCCTGGGCACGGTCGTCGTGTTCCTGTTCGGGGTCCAGGTGGGCGGGTTCATCGTCTTCCTCGAGGGCGACCCGGTCGGGCGGGCGGTCACGCTCGCGATCGCGGGATTCCTGGCGCTCGGGCTGCTCTGGCAGAGCCGTCGGGTCCAGGCGGGCGCATTCCTCGCCGGTGCGGCCCTGCCCTGGACCCTCGTCTGGGGCTACTACGCCTTCGAGCTAATCCGCGGCGCCCCTGGTGAGCCGTTCCAGATCTGGACGATGTTCCTGGCTGGTCTGGTTCCGACGCTGATCGGCCTCGGTCTCATGGCGGCCGGCGACCCGCTGGCACCGGAACCCGCGCCAGGCGCAGCAGCCGGTAAACCCGGCTCGCGCCGCATCGGGACGATCGCCCAGGTCGTACTCGCTCCCGAGGCCATCGGACCGATCCCCGTCTCCGAGTTGGCCGCCTTCGTCGCGACGATCGCGGGCGTGGCCGTCGTCGGGCTGCTCGGCCTGCCCTTCCCGGCGGAGCCGATCGCCCAGATCGTGGCGGGGACCCTCGCCGGGAGCGAGGCACGCATCCTGGTGCGCCCCGCGCGGTCGCGGCGTGCGTTCGAGGCGTTCAGCTGGCTGGGCGAATGGGAGATGGCGCGCGTCAAGGCGGCGACCGGGCGCAGCGCTCCAGGAACTCGACGGGGCGTGGAACAATTCCTGGCCGGCGTGCCGGCGACGCCCGAGAACGGCTGGATGCGCGTCGAGCTGCTGCTCTTCGTCGATCGCATCGCGGAAGCGCGCGCAACCGCCGACGCCATGCCCGCGGGGACCGCGGCCGAGCGCTTCGAGCGCGTCTACGCCGTCGACATGGCCGACTGGATCCCCGGCGGCGAAGGGAGGCCGGACGAGCTGGCCGAAGCATTCGCGGGTCTCGCCGACGAAGACGAGGACACGCGCCTGCGCGCCGAGGTGTCGATGGCGATCCGCGAGGCCCGCCTGATCGCCGCCGAGCGTGGCCGGGAAGCTGCGCTCGAGCCGTTGCTCCGCGTGCGTGACCGCCTCGGCAAGCGGGCCGACGGGCAACTCCATCGAGGTCCGTGGCTGCGCTTCCTGCCCGCCTCGGTCGTCACGGCAGTCGTCGTCACGCTCATCGGGCTGACACCAGGGTGACCGGGTCAAACGCGGGTCTGGTACTCCCCCGTGCGCGTGTCCACGCGGATGGTGTCGCCCTGCTCGACGAAGATCGGCACCTGGACCACCAGCCCGGTTTCGGTGGTGGCCGGCTTGCGCGCTCCGGACTGTGTGTCACCGGCGAAGCCCGGCTCGGTCTCGGTCACCCGCAGCTCGACGTTGATCGGCAGCTCCACGCCGATGGTCTCGCCCTGGTACGACGTCCGGTCGAGGGTCATCCCGTCCTTGAGGTAGTTGACCGCCTCGTCAAGCTGGGCCGCCGAGAGCACGAACTGGTCGTACGTGTCGGACTGCATGAAGTGGAAATCGTCGCCATCGCGGTACAGGAACTGGACCGGCCGCTTTTCCATTGACGCGCGCGGCCACTTGGTGCCGGCCTGGAAGCTGCGCTCCACGGTCTGGCCGCGCTTGACGTTGCGCAGCGTGATGCGGACCTGCGCCGAGCCGCGACCCATCTTGATGTGGTGGTAGTCGAGGATCTGCCACAGCTCGCCGTCGAGCTCGATGACCGCGCCTTTGCGAAGATCGCCGGTGCTCATCATGTCGGGAACTCCTGGTATCGGCCGGCGAGGTGGGGCTGCGAACGGCGCGCGTACCGGCTGGTGTGCCTTGGGTGGAAGGCCGGAATCGTAGCAGACGGCGACTCAGCCGCCGACGACCACCACCTCGTTGGGGAACCTGGTCAGCCGTTCGACGGTGCCCGCCTCGGCATCGATGGCGACGAGGTCCTCGATGCGCACGCCGGTCTCGCCCTCGAGGTACACGCCGGGCTCGATAGAGAAGACCGTCCGGCCCGGCAGCGGTTCGTCGGGTGCCTTGCGCCCGAGGCCCGGGCCCTCGTGCGTCGCCAGCCCGATCCCGTGACCGAGGGCGTGCCCAAAGTGGTCGCCGTAGCCGCCGGCTTCGATCACCTCCCGCGCGACGCCGTCGATCGCGCGGCCCGAGGGCAGCGGCGCACCGTCCGTCGCGGCGGCGGTAACCTCCGCTTCGAGGATCTGGATTGCCGCACGCTGCGCGGCAGCGACCAGCTCGTAGATGGCGAGATCGCGATCGGTCGGCTCACCGACGAACAAGGTCCGGGTCATGTCGCTTCGGTAGCCACTGACCTGCGCCCCGAAGTCGAACAGCAGGACGGCGTTGTCGAGGACGGGCCGCTGGCCGGGCGATCCGTGCGGCAGCGCGGCCTCCGGTCCCGAGAGGCAGGCCACGTCGAACGCGAGCGCCTCGGCGCCGTTGGTGCGCATCTGCCATTCGAGCTCGAGTGCGAGCTGGGCCTCGCTGACGCCGGGGCGGATGCGCGGCAGGAGCGTGGCGAGCGCCCGGTCGGCGACGGCGCAGGCGGCCGCGACCCGTTCGAGCTCGGCGGGCTCCTTGTGCGCGCGGTCGGCAGCCAGCCACGGTCCGGCGACCACGAGCTCGACGTCCGGGGCGGCCTCCTGGAGACGCAGCCAGTCAGCATGGCTGACGAGGTCCGCCTCGACGGCCACGCGCCGCGCGCCGACCGACGCGAGCAGCTCCGGCCAGCGCTGCGGCAGGTCCCGGTATGACTCGAACAGGCGGGCGTCCGGGCACTCCCGCCGAACCTGCACCGTGTAGCGCGAGTCGGCGAGGACCACCACCTCGGTCCCGGTCACGAGGAGCTGCCCGGAGTTGCCGGCCGACTTCTCTTCGCCCTCGGCAAGCGTGAACCCGGTGAGATAGCGCATGTGCTCGCGGCGGACGCCGAAATAGGCGTCGATCCCACCCTTCGCGAACCGCGCCCGGAGCCGCGCGAGGCGAGCGGGGCGCGCGGCACGGTCGGCCTCAGCCCAGTTTCGAAGTTGCCTCTCCGAGGGCGGCGCGGCGAAGTCGGCGGGCACGGGCAACCGGCCCCGGGAGACCGTCATCAGCGGTACCCGTACTTCTCGAGGTTCGCGCGGTGCTCCGCGTCCGTCTTGGCGAAGGCGTGCTTGCCGCCACTGTCGGGGATCGCGACGAAGTAGATGTACTTGTCCTTCGTATTCGGCGCGAGCGCCGCGTCGATCGAGCCCAGCGTCGGGGTGGCGATCGGCCACGGGACCAGACCGGGCACCTGGTACGTCTGGAAGCCCTGCAATCCTTCGGGCAGCGCAACGTCCTTCATCGCGGTCTCGGGGATCGTCCAGAAGCGGTACTTGTCCCATTCATCGAGGGGCAGGTCCGCCAGCGCGACCGAGTCGGCGCCGTAGATCACCGTGGGATCGGCGTTGAGCAGGCGGTTCTTGACGCCCTTGATGCCGTCGATCCGGTTCTGGTAGACGCCGGCGATGATCGGCTTCTCCTCGTCGAGGACGGCCTCGCGCTCGACGATCGAGGCCAGGGTCAGCACCTGGTGGAAGGTCAGGCCGCGTTCCTCGGGGACGGTCAGGCGCTCCTCG
>DASTYU010000211.1:0-13249 GCA_035764655.1 Candidatus Limnocylindrales bacterium | reverse complement strand
CGCCTCGAGGTCGCGCGGCGCATAACCGAGCTTGAGGCTGGCCTTTGCCGACGACGCCCAGTAGGTGACGCCGTCGGCGGCGCTCACGACCTCGGCGAAATTGGGCTGCCCGGCGAGCTTCGAACCCACCGGCCCCAGCCTGGCCACCGCGCGAAGCAGCCCCATCGGGACCGTAATCCGCGGGGGCGCATGACCGCCGACCTTCGCGGCGATCTCGATCGCCTCTGACATCCGCATGTTGCGACCGGCCAGGATGTACGCCTCGCCAACGCGTCCCTGGTTGAGCATCGCCACGATGGCGGCGGCGACGTCGTCGACGTGCGCCGGTGACACGCCGACGTCCGTGAGTCCGGCCACCCGCAGCTGACCGTCGAACGCCTGTCGCAGCTGGTTGCCCGCCGCCGAGTGATCCCCCGGCCCGTAGGTGACCCCCGGCATCGCGATCAGGATCGGCGCCCCGCCGTCGGCCAGCTCACGGGCCGCGACATGCGCGAGGTACTTCGTCTCGTCGTAGTAGCTGACGAAGCCCTTCGTCACGTCGCGACGGTACGTCTCGTCGACGATCTTGCCGCGCGTGTTGCCGAAAGCGTTGACCGTCGAGACGTGGATGATCCGCGGGACGCCGGTCGCGATCGCCGCCTCGAGCACCCGATGCGTCGCGCCGACGTTCGCGTCGTACATCCGCGGCCGCTCGCTGGCCGGGATGCCGACCTTGTAACTGCCAGCGAGATGAATAGCACCGTCGCAGGTGCGCATTCCTCCGGCGAGCGCTTCCGGCGAGCTGAGGTCGCCCGCACGGACCTCGCAGCCGATGTCCTCGAGCTCGGTCGCCTGGCCCGGGTCGCGCACGACGGCGACGACCTCGTCGCCTCGATCGCGGAGCTGCCGGCAAACGGAACGGCCGATGAACCCGGCGCCGCCGGTTACGAAGACGCGCACGCCGCCCCCTGCTGCGGTCCCGTTGGGAGCCCGCCGATCAGTAGATCGAGATCTCGGTCCCGACGGCCTCCAGCCACGCCTTGATGTCGCGCAGCAGGGCGGCACCTCCGGCGCCGTCGTTCGCCCGGTGGTCGACGGCGAGGACCATGTTCATGACCGGACGGATCGCGATGACGTCGCCATCAGGGGTCGACACCACCACGGGCCGCTTCGTGATCGCCTCCATGGTCACGATCCCGACCTCGGGGACGTTGAGGATGGGCATGACCATGTTGGTCCCGAGGTAGCCGGTGTTGTCCACGGTGAACGTGCCGCCACCGAAGTCGTCCACGCGGAGCTTGTTTGCCCGGGCGCGGTTGGCCACGTCGGTAATGGCCTGGTTGAGGCCGTGGATCGACAGCGTGTCCGCATCGCGGATGACCGGCACGATCAGGCCTTCGTCGACGGCGACGGCCACGCCAATGTTGATCCGGCGCTTGGCGAGCAGGCCATCGTCGGTCCAGTGCGCGTTGAAGGTCGGGTTGCGCTTGAGGGCCTCGGCCGACGCCTTGACGACGAACGGCACATAGCTGATCGAAATACCTTCCTTGGCCTGGTAGTCCTTCTTGATTCGCTCGCGCAGGTTGACCAGGCGGGTCGCGTCGACCTCCATCTCGACGTAGGCGTGCGGCGCCTGCAGCGCGCGAGTCATCTGCGCGGCGATGCCCTTGCGCATCTGGGTCATCGGCACGAGGACCTCGTCCGCGCCGGTGGGGAACTCGATTCGAGTAACGGCCGGGGTGCCTGCGCGGGCACCTGCCGGCGCCGCGGGGGCCGCTGCTGGGGCGGGTGTGGGAGCGGGAGGAGCCCCGGCGGGAGCGGCGGGAGCCGCAGGCGGGGCGGGGGTAGCCGGGGCCGGCTCGCCCGTTCGCATGCGCTCGACGACCGCAAGCACATCGTCCCGCGTGATCCGGCCGCCCTGACCCGTGCCGACGATCTGCGCCGCGGTCAGCTCGTGCTCGCGGAGGAGGCGACGGACCGCCGGGCTCATCCGGGCGTCCGCATCGCCGGTTGCCGCCTGGGCGGGAGCAGTCGCCGACGGCGCGGCGGGTGCGGCCGCAGCGGCGGCACGCTCCGGCTGCTCGGGGGCGGGCGCTGGCGCGGGCGTCGTCTCATCGGAGCCCGCGGGGCCCGTGGCGGCCACCCTGTCGGCGACCTCCAGCTGCGGACCACCACCGTCGACCTCGGACGGCGCCGCTTCCTTCTCGAGCGCCACCGGCTCCGGACCGGCTCCTCCGGCTTCGTCTTCGGTTTCGATCACGGCGATCTCGGCGTTGTTCGGGACGGTCGCACCTTCTTCGGCGAGGATCTCCTTGAGCACGCCGGCGAACGGCGACGGAACCTCGGCATTGACCTTGTCCGTGATGACCTCGAGGAGCGGCTCGTATTTCGCGACCGTGTCGCCGGGCTGCTTCAGCCACTTGCCGATCGTCCCCTCGGCCACGCTCTCGCCGAGCTGGGGCATCGTCACCTTGGCCACGTGTCCTCCTCCTTCGAGGGTCGCCGCCCGGCCGCGCTGTGCTTGGGCTGCGGCCGGGATCGCATCTGGGTTGTGCCTAGTGTCGCCCATTCGGCATATCCCGGTCGAGCGCCCCGCGATCGAGGCACGGTGGGGAGTCAGATACGCACCCACCGCGTGATATCGACCCGGGACCGCTGTCACGCCCCACATACGCACCGGATGCGTGGTAGACGCCCCGTGAAGAGATTCGAGGGGCCAGACGAGCGGCATCAAGCTCGGATCACGCTCGAGCGAGAGTTCCGGACCCGCTTCCGGCTGACTGGACCGTGTCTTCCACGCACCTGTTGCGTAGGTGACACGAACAGGAGGCCGGACGCCGATCCGCCGCGCGGTTCGCGAAGCCAGGCCCGCAGTCCCGCTCCGCGCATCGGATACGCCGACGCCATGACCCGCTCATGACGCTCGACGTGACGTCGCGGCGTGGACAGGTCGGGCAGGACGAGCAATCGTGACGTCCCTTGCACTTGCCAACCGAACCGCTCGCCTGCAATCCGGCGCGCAAGCCGAGTCTTCTCGTCGTGCTTGCGCAGCGTGCCCTCGACCGACACCACCTCCGTCTTGACCTCGACGACAAGCAGTGTCCGGGTCGGCGGGTGCCAGGCGAGCAGATCGACTGAGCCCCGTTCGCCGTAGACGGAGTACGAAACCTCGCTTCGCGTCATCCATCCGGACGCTTCGAGGAGTTGCGCGACGCTCCAAGCAGCACCGCGTGTCCGTCGTCCGCCAACCGATCCATGTCTCCGCCGCGCCATCGAAGGGAGATCACGACCTCCGCATCCAGAGCGCGTGCAATCGAGCGCACGCGACGGAGCGGCATATCGCCGAGATGACCGCGTTCGATGCGTGACACGGCGTCCTGTGACTCGCCGCAGCGGCGCGCCAGATCCTCCTGGGTCCAGCTCCTCCGATGGCGCAGGCGGCGTACGCCTCGTCCAATTCGAACGTCGTCCATCGGACGACTATCGAGCGCGGCCCTTAGCCGGCGCTTATCCCGACTGGGCGTGGTCGGCGCGGTAGCGAGCGTAAAGGCGCTCCAGGAGCGCGCGCAGATCCTCAATCATCGCTTCGTCGAGGGTCGGAAAGTTGAAGGCGGCCTTGCCGGTGCGGCGCTTGAGCAAGGTTTGCGGCGTGCCCTCGAGCGCGTCCGGGTACGTGTCGGCGACCAAGAGATACAGGCTCACGTACGACTTGCCGCGTTTGACCGAGGCGAAGTAGTCGTGTGCCTTGGCGCCCGGCCAGCGCAGCGACGGCAGACCGTAGATCGTCGCGTCCTCGAGCTCGCCGCGGTACGGTCCGAGCAGCGACCAGATGGTGGCTTCGACCGCCTCCA
The DNA here is from genome assembly GCA_035764655.1 of Candidatus Limnocylindrales bacterium. GTDB lineage: Bacteria > Chloroflexota > Limnocylindria > Limnocylindrales > CSP1-4 > DASTYU01. The sequence continues at coordinate 9,419 of DASTYU010000211.1, read as the reverse complement.
GGTCAGCCAGGGCTGGCCGCCTCGACGCGCATCGCGCCACCCCATTCAGCATTGCCGGCGGTCCGATCGTAGCCGGCCCGGACGAGCCCTTCGAGCTCCCCGATCAACGGCTCGTCGACCTTGGTGAAGTTGAAGCACGACTTGCCCTGCATCCGCTTTCGGAGGCCCGCCGACGCGCCATCCATCAGGGACGGGTCCGCGTACACCGGCATGAGGTAGATGCTCACGTAGCGCTTGCCGCGCCGGACGGACCCGAACCACGTCGAGGGGTTGCGCTGCTCGGGCGGCGCCAGGTCGAGGCCGTACCATGTGTCGTTGTCGTCGGTGACGTGCATTCCGGGTGCATACGGCGCCAGAACCGCCTTCAGGCGATCGAAGACCGGCCCGAAATCCTTCTCCCCCGAAACCATGTCTTCCTCCCCCTAGTAGGCGGCGAGTTTCCGGATCGCGTCGGCGATCTTCTCCGGGTTGACCATGAACCAGTCCTCGAGGACGTGGTTGTACGGGACGCCCGGGACGTCCGGTCCGGCGATTCGGGTCACCGGCCCGTCGAGGTAATCGAACGCCTCCTCGGCGACGATCGCAGAGATTTCCGCCCCGTAGCCGCCGAAGCGGTTGTCCTCGTAGACGATCAGGCACTTGCCGGTCTTTCGCACGGAATCGAGGAGCGTTTCCTTGTCGAGCGGCCGAAGGGTGCGCAGGTCGACGACTTCGACGCTGATCCCCTCTTCGGCCACGGCGTCGGCGGCCTCGAGCGCGTAGTGCGCCATCAGCCCGTACGCGATGACCGTCATCTGGGTGCCGGGGTGGCTGATGCGCGCCTTGCCGAGCGGAACCGTGTAGTCGGTCTCGGGGACATCTCCGCGGACCGAGCGATACATCTTCTTGTGCTCGAGGAACAGCACCGGGTCGTCGTCGCGGATCGACGAGCGCAGCAGTCCGCGCGCGTCGTATGGGGTCGACGGCACCACCACCTTGATCCCCGGCACGTGGGTATAGAACGCCTCGATCGACTGCGAGTGGTAGAGCGCGCCGTGGACGCCGCCGCCGTCCGGGGCACGCACCGGCATCGGCACCGACTATCCGTTGTTCGAGCGGTAGCGCATCCGCGCGGCCTCGGACACCATCTGGTTGAAGGCCGGATGGATGAAGTCGGCAAACTGGATCTCCGCGATGGGACGCAGCCCGTTGACGGCGGCACCGATCGACGTCCCGATGATCATCGACTCGGTCAGCGGCGTGTCGATGACGCGTTCGTCGCCGAACTCGGACCACAGCCCGTCCGTGGCGAGGAAGACCCCGCCCTTCTTCCCGACGTCCTCCCCGAGCACGATGATCGACTCGTCCCGGCGCATCTCGTCGGCGATCGTCTCGCGGATGGCCTCGATGAACGTCCTCGCGGGCATCGCTCAGCCCTCGTGCTCGGGGGCGTGGCCGCCGAGAGTGCCGAAGCCCCAGGGAGGAGGCTCCTCCGACGGCCAGCGCTCGGCGAAGACCCAGTCCATCGCGGTGGTGGGGTCAGGGTCGGGCTGCGCTTCGGCATAGGCGGTCGCGCCATCGACCGCGGCCTGGACTTCGAGCGAAAGGCGGACCTCGACCTCTTCGGTCAGGATGCCGGCCTCGCGAAGCTGCTCGCGGAAGCGCGGCAGCGGGTCACGCTCCTTCTCGGCGGCAAGCTCCTCCTCCGAGCGGTATTTCGTCTGTTGATCGTCCGACGAGTGGGCGGTCAGGCGCATCACCTTCGCCTCGATCAGGGTGGGACCCTCACCTGCGCGAGCGCGTTCGACTGCTACCTTGGCAGCGTGGTAGCACGCTAATACGTCAGCACCGTCGACGACGACGCCGGGAATGCCGTAGCCGGCAGCACGCTCCCATACACTCGAGCCGGCGACCTGGCGGGCCATCGGCACGCTGATGGCATAGCCATTGTTCTCGACCACGAACACGAACGGCAGCTTGTGGATCGCCGCGAAGTTGAGCCCTTCGTGGACATCGCCCTGGTTCGACGATCCCTCGCCCATGATCGTCATCGCGACCTGTCCGGTCTTCCGGATCTTGGCGGCCAGCGCGATCCCCACGGCGTGGAGCAATTGGGTCGCCACCGGTGACGACACCGATACGAGGTTGTGCTCGTGCGAGCCGTAGTGGCCCGGCATCTGCCGGCCGCCGGAAGAGGGATCGGTGGCCGTGGCGTACTGCGCGGTCAGGATGTCGCGCGCGCTCATCCCGAACGTCAGGCATGTCGCGATCGAGCGGTAGAACGGGGCGATCCAGTCATGCTGCTTGCGGAGCGGCCACGCGATCGCAACCTGTGCGCCCTCGTGACCCTGACCGCTGATGACGAACGGGATCCGACCCGCCCGGTTGAGGATCCACATCCGCTCGTCGACCGCCCGCGCCAGCGCGACGAGGCGATACATCTCGATCAGCTCGTCGTCGGACAGGCCGACCGACTCCCCGAGGTGCTCGACGCGATCCCTGGTGCTGGCCATCGGTCGGGCTGCCTCCTCGGACTGCGGCGAATCGCCGCTAGAAGTTGATGCTCCGGCCGTCGACCGCCATTGCGGCCTCGCCGACCACCTCGGCGAGCGTCGGGTGCGGGTGCGTCGCCGCGCCGATCTCCCACGGCGTGGCGTCGAGCTGGAACGCAAGCGACGCCTCCGCGATCAGGTCGGTCGCGTGCGGCCCCACGACGTGGACGCCGAGCGTGTCGTCGGTCTTGCGGTCGCCGATGACCTTCGCGAAACCCTCGTACTCGCCGCCGATGAGCGCCTTGGCGATGGCCTGGAAGGGCACCTTGCCGACCTTGATGTCGAAACCCTTCTCCCTGGCCTGTGGCTCCGTCAGCCCGACAGAGGCGACCTCCGGTCGGCAGTACGTCGCGCGCGGCTGGGCGTTGTAGTCCATCGCGTGGACGTCCGCCTCGCCGGCGATGACGTGAGCTGCAGTGATGCCTTCGTGGCCGGCCGTGTGCGCCAGCCACAGACCTCCGACGATGTCGCCGATGGCGAAGACATGCGGCTCCTTCGTGCGCATGTGGCCGTCGACCTTGATGACCCCGCGGTCGGTCTCGATCTTCGTCGTCTCGAGCCCGATGTTCTCGATGTTCGCCGCCCGGCCGGTTGCCACGAGCATCATTTCGGCGCGGACCTCCTCCGCGTCCTTGCCTTCGGGTCCGACGTTCAGGCAGATGCCGTTCTCGTCGGTCGTCACCGACTTCGGATCGAACCGGGCGTTGGTCATGACCGTCATGCCGCGCTTCTGGAAGCTGCGTTCGACGACGCGGCTGACCTCCGGGTCCTCGAGGGGGACGATGTTCGGCAGGTATTCGAGCAGCGTCACCTTGACGCCGACGTCGTGGAACATCGACGCGAACTCCACGCCGACCGCGCCCGCCCCGACGATCACGATGTCCTGCGGCAGCGTGTCGAGCCTGAGGACCTCGTCGCTCGTAACGATCTTCTTGCCGTCGATCTCCAGGCCGGGCAGTGACTTGACCCGCGAACCCGTCGCCAGGATCACGTCCGTGGCGTTGAGCACGCGCTCGCCGCCGGCGCCCGGCGTGCCGTCCTCGCCGGCCTGGTCGACGCGAATCTTGCGCGGGCCGTCGAGGCGGCCGCGGCCCTGGATCCAGGTCACCTTGTTCTTCGTGATGAGCGACTTGAGGCCGGTCCACAACCGCTTCACGACGGCGTCGCGTCGCGCGGCCATCGCGGCGTAGTCGATCCCGGGCTCGCCGGGCAGGGTCACCCCGAGCTCCTTGGCGTTCCGCACCCGGTCGGCGAAGGCGGCGGATTCGAGCAGCGCCTTGGTCGGGATGCAACCGCGGTGAAGGCACGTCCCGCCGATCTTGTCCTCGTCGACGAGCGCGACTTTCAGCCCGAGCTGGGCAGCCCGGAACGCGGCGGTATAGCCGCCGGTCCCCGCGCCGAGCACGACGAGATCGAAATCGTTGGAAGAGCCGACGGCCATGGGATCAGGTGCCTCGAATCGCCTCGACGCCGGCTGCCCGAACTGGGCAAACGAGCAGCCGGGTGGGCTGGTGGATCATCGGGGCGATGGTACGCGTGCCGTCGCGAGTCCCGCAACCGAGGCGCCGGGCCGTGGAATCGATACGACCCGGATCGGCTGACAACCCGGGTCGTGGATCACGCTGGTTCGGCGGGTCGTTGGTCGGCCCGCGCCGAGAGGATGGGACTAGTTGCCGCGCATGCTCCGGAAGCAGTCGCTGCAGTAAACAGGCTTGCCGCTGGTGGGGCGGAAGGGGACCTGTGCCTCGCGCCCGCAGTTCGAGCAGGTGGCGCTGAACATCTCGCGCGGGCCGCGGTCGCGGTAGCCGCCGCCACCACCGCCGCCGCCGTATCCGCCGGCCGAGTAGCCGCCGCCGGCGCCGTAGCTCCCGTACGAGCTGTCGCCACCGCCGCCCTCATTGCGGGCCGCCTTGCGGCTGGCCCGGCACGAGGCGCAGCGACGCGGCTCGGTGAAGCCACGCTGCGCGTAGAAGTCCTGCTCGGATGCGGTGAAGACGAACTCCTGTCCGCAATCCGCACAGGTCAGGTTCTTGTTCGTGTACACGAAAATCGAAACTCCTCTCGGTAGCCGGCGCGATCCCGTCGGGTTCTCGCGTCAGCCGTGAGAGGAGTCCGAGTGCGTCGAGCTACGTTTTCTGGCCCCGGACGCTGCCGGGACGTTACCGGCGGGAGTCTACGCGGTCGCATCGGTCCTGTACAGACCCCAAGAGCGTCTCAGGAGCGCTCCTGCCGGGCGATCCGCCAGAGCACGATTGCGGTCACCGCGACGAGCACCGCGATGGCCAGTGGCGTGCGATAGACGACCTGTTCGACGTCGTCGGGCAGGATCACCGTCAGGACGACAGCCACGGCCACGACGGCGACACATGCGGCGGCCACGAGGAGCACACGCCCCGGGCCGACCTCGCCTTGCTCAGCCACGATCCGCCTCCGCCGGGATGCCGATCGGCGCGACGAGCACCTTGCCGGCATGGGCGGCGCCGCGCCTGGTCTGCAGCCCGGTCTTGGGCCGGTGGAACGTGACGGTGAGGTCCGCGCGGACCGCCGGGTCGGAGGGTTCGCCGCTGGTCAGATCCACGGCCGTCGGGGTGTCCACGGCGACGACCGGGATGCCCGCACCGGACGCGCGGCGGATGACGTCGACCGCGCTGCGCACGGGCTCGCGCAAGACACCCTGGACCCCGGTCCCGAGCAGGGCATCGACGACCACGGCCGCCTTGTCGATGCCCTGGCCCAGGATCCCGAGGTCCCGGGCGACCGGCGCATGGACGATCCGGATCCCGGCGTCACGTGCGATCCGATCCCAGTTGCGCGCCGACGTCCTGCCCTTCGGCCGATTCTCGGTGGCAACGAAGACCACGATGACGTCGCCGCCGGCCAGCGCGAGGCGTCGGGCAGCGACGAAGCCGTCACCGCCGTTGTTGCCGGGTCCGGCGAAGATGACGATCGGTCCCCTGCCCCAGCGATCGAGGTCCGCGGCGAGCGCCTTGACCGCAGCAGCTACCGCCGTTCCGGCATGCTCCATCAGCCGCTCCTCCGGGAAGCCCACGGCCTGCGCACGGCGATCCGCTCCGGTCATCGCCTCGGCGGTCATCGCCGGCAGCGCGGCGCGATCCGCCCAGCGCCGGCGTAACGCCCGGAGGTCCAGCTCGAACAGGCCGGGATCGTCGGCGGGCAGCGGCACGCTCGAACCAGAGGTGGTCGACGGGGAAGCGGTCATCGCGGCGAAGCGTACCGCGAGCGACGAGAGGGCCGAGTCAGGCGTCCGTGGCTAGCCGAGCTTGCCCGTCGCGCAACTCGAGGAAGCCGTCGCGTTCGAGCCCGCGGAGTGCGGCGAGGATCGCGCCACGGGCGTGTTCGCCGAGTACGTCCGGGGCATCCACCCAGGCGCCCGAAGGCGCTTCGCGCACGGTGGCCAGCAGGCGGCCCCGAAGCCAGCGGTTCGTCGATGCGAATCGGAGCGCAGGTGCCGGCGCTGCCTTGGGCGCAGCCTCTGCGCCGCCTGCGTGTGTCGCGCACATGGTCCGGAGCGGGCATTCGGCACAGCGAGGCGTGCGCGGCCTGCAGACGGTCGCCGCCAGGTCCATCACGCCATCGACCCAGTCCCGCGCGTCGGGCCGCGCGACGAGCCTGTCGGCCTGGGCCTGCAGCTGCTTGGGCGACAGGTCGCCCCCGATCACGCGCCCGACGACACGCCGCACGTTCACGTCGAGCGGCGCGACCGGAACGCCGAAGGCCGAGGCAGCCACGGCGCGCGCGGTGTACGGCCCGAGCCCCGGAAGTTGTTCGAGCTCGTCGACGCTCCCCGGGACCGTCCCGCCATGATCCCGGACGATCGCCCGTGCCGCCTCGCGCAGTGCCAGTGCCCGCCGGTTATAGCCGAGGCCCGCCCACGCCCGGAGGAGCTCCTGCGTGCCGGCGGTCGCCAACGAGGTCGCGTCCGGCCAGCACGCGATGAAGCGCTCCCAGGCCGGCCCGACCCGTTCGATCTGGGTCTGCTGCGACATGACCTCGGCGACGAGGATTGCCCACGGGTCGCTGGTCCGACGGACGGCGAGGTCGCGGCGATGGGTCGCGTGCCATCGGGTCAGGGCACGGCTGAACGCCCACAGAGACGGCGGGGTGGCCACGTGCCGAGCATACGGCCGCTTACGACCTGGCGGGCGCGCCGGCGCGCACCCAGAGATCGGCCGCAAGCACGTCGGCGAACGCCGGCAGGACGAGTCGAGCGGGACCCATGATCGGCGGCGTCCTGACGATGGCTCCACCGCGGCCGGTGACGACGCGTTCGAGCCCGAGGCTCTTCCCGCGAAAGCGCTCGGCGGCGGCAACCGTTTCGGGCGTCGAGCCGGAGGCGGAGATCGCGACGAGGACAATGGAGGCGTCGCCTGGTCGGCCGACGCACACTCGACCCACGCGGCTCGACCAGCCCCGCGCAACGACGTCGCCGCATCCAGCGCGGCGAAGCGCGAGCTGCCAAGCCCGGTGAACACGATCCGTCTCGATGCGGGGATCTCGGGGAGAGCGGCCGGCGGCCCGCCCGGTGCCGCATATGCGTCGAGCAGATCGGCCAGCATCCGGGGCTCGCCGAGCACGTCCTCGAGCAGCGCGGCAGCCCGGTCCGGGGCCGTCAACCGAGCAACCCGCGCATGCCCTCCGTCGGCGCCCACAGCCACTCGGGCAGGTACGTCGACGCATAGACGAACTCGTGGCACTCCTTCTCGATCTCGAACGCGCGGAGGAGGTCGGGATCGATCTCGATCGGCGCGCCGCGCTCGCGGAGCCCGGCCCGGTACGCCGCCATGAAGCGCTCGCGCGAACGCCGCAGCCACGCTTCGAGGTCGAGTCCCGGGCTCGTCAGCGGCCCACCGTTGCGTTCCTCGGCCCGCCGACCCGCGCTGCGCCCGACGTGGTCGAACGAGCGCAGCATCGACGCGACGTCGCGCAGCGGCGAGCGGTGGGCGCGCCGGTCCTCGAGCTCGCGCGTCGGCTCGCCCTCGAAGTCGACGATCCGATAGCCGTCCGGAGCAGAGAGCACCTGGCCGAGGTGGTAGTCGGCGTGGACGCGGGTCACCAGCGGTTCGGTGGCCAGGGCTTCGAAGACGGTCAGCTCGTCGGCGATTCGCGGGGCCAGGTCGCGCAGGACGCGGCCCGCGTCGCCCGGCGTGATCTCCAGGGCTCGATCGAGCTGGAGCCGCGCGTCGGCGTACCAGCCGCGAAGCTCGTCGCGCGTCGCGCGTCGCGGCTCGAAATCGGGGACACCCCGCCCGGTAGCCAGCGCCGCGTGAAGACCCGCCGTGAGCGTTCCGATGTCGGCGGCGACTTCCGTCGCGTATTCGACGCTCACGCTGCCCGGCGCCAGCAGCCAGCCCGTCACCATGTCGGCGACGAGCTCGTAGGCATCATCGCCGTCCGCCACGAAGCCCTGGAGCATGGCGACGGTCGCCGGACCGCGCGATCGGGAGACCACCTCGGCGTAACCGGCCAACGGCGGCACCGCGGTGAAACCTGCCTCCTCGCTCAGGAACGCCACGAGCTCGAGGTCCGGATTCAGGCCCGACTGGAGCCAGCGGTATGCCTTGAGCAGGAGCTTGTCGCCAAGCACGACGCTCGTGTTCGACTGGTCCATCCCGAGCGGCCGTTCGTCGAGGTGCTCGACGGCCGCTGCGCCGCCGGGCTCCAGGTCGCGCAGACCGCGTGCCGGCCGGCAGACGAGTGCCGCGGTTACTGAACCTGGCGCCGGGTCATCGGTGGACGGGGCCTCCTCTGCCCTCGGCAGCGACGGGATCGTTCGACCTTCGGCGATGGCCACCGCAAGTGCCCGCAGCGCGCCCTCGCCATCCGGAGCCGGACGCAGCGAATCGCCGTCCACGACCAGCGCAAACAGGTATGCATCGGCGGGTCCGCGCTCATAGGCGACGTCCGCCACTGCCAGCACGTGCCGCTCACCCGGCAGGACGAATGCCTCGGCGAGTGCGATCGAACGGATCTCGCGGCCCTTGGCGCCGAACCAGCGGGCAGCTGCGATCTCGGCCGGATCCAGCCGGCGGATCGCCGCCTCGGCGAACTCCCTCGTGATCTCCACGCTCAGATCAGCAGGCCGATCCCGAGCGCGATCAGCCACACCGACCACGCGATGTAGGCGATCGGAACCACGATCCCGGCCAGCCTCCAACCGTCGCGTTCGTACGGCCCCATGAACTCGAACACGCCGACCAGGATCGCGGCGCTGATCGGTATGCCGAGATACCCAAGCCAGGCCGGGAGGATCGCCGTCGCTAGGATCGATGCGGCCACGGCGAGCGTCCACAGCCCCGTCAGCAGGTAGCCGAGGTGCTCCCCGACGCCAACACCGAGCAGTCGGTGGAGCGTCGCGAAAGTCACGACCACGGTTTCGCGGGCTGCGTCGCCCTGGGGTCCAGCGGGTGCGGCCTCATAGCGGCGGGCCAGCTCTGCCACCCCGTACGGCCAGCGAGCCAGACCGAGCGCCTGGACGAGCGCAGCCGACGCCCCGAGGACGACGGCCAGAGCGCTCAGCGCAGGTGGCGCCGCCAGTGCGACAGCCAGGACTGCCGCGAGCGGCAGCATGGCGAGCGCACTGAGGAGTAGCAGCTCCCAGCGGAGGAGCAGTCCGGAGCCACCGGCGGCGAACCGTCGAAGGATCTCCTCGGGCGCCCTGCGCAGGATGTCGGGGTAGTCGAACGCCCGGCCGAGCGCGAAGAACGCCACGTTGAACAGGACCGGTACGACGATCAGGAGGATCCCGGCGGCGACCTCGATGGACACGTCGCGGGCCGCCGGAGCTAGGCCCCGGAGTTGATCATCACGTGCTTGATGAAGGTGTAGTCCTCGAGCGCGTACTTCGAGCCGTCCTTGCCGTAGCCGGAC
>DASTYU010000210.1:0-3256 GCA_035764655.1 Candidatus Limnocylindrales bacterium | reverse complement strand
CGAATGAGTCGTGCATCTGGGACTCGACGCCATCGGAGCCGAAGTGTCGCAGTACGATCACCTGCTGCTGGGCCTGAGGTGGATCTGCGGTCACATGGAAGTAACCAGGCCCGGGAATCGCCTCCGAGCCGGGGACGATGGGCTCCTGGTCCGCGATCGGCTCGCACGAGGCGGAAACAAGGACGGCTCCGATGAGCAGCGCACAACGTCGCATCGCGGTGCCGGGTTCTATCCCGCGTTTCGGAAGCAGCGGATGATCGCGTCGGCTGATCGGTCGATGTCTTCAGCGGTCGTCGCCCAGCTGGACACCGAGAGGCGCATCGCGGCCACGCCGTGCCATGTGGTTCCACCGGCCCAGCACGTGCCGTCCTCCTGGACCGCCGCGATGATGGCACGCGTGCGCTCGTCGTCATCCCCGAAGCGGACGAGCACCTGGTTCAGCACGACGTCGTTGAGGATCGTGATCCCCGGTTCCCCGACCACGCGATCGGCCATCCGGCGGGCGAGCGCACAGCAGCGCTCGACCAGGTCTGCAACGCCCTCCCGGCCCAGCGATCGCAGCGCCGCGTAGACCGTTGTGGCGCGGCCGCGCCTGGACGCTTCGGGCACCCAGTCGAACGGATCGAGGTCGCGATCGGCCGCAGGGACGAGGTATGCACCGGTCATCCGGGTCGCGGCATAGTGGGCGGCCCGGTCGGCCACCGCGACGAAGCCACAGTCATACGGGACGTTGAGCCACTTGTGGCAGTCCATCGCCCACGAATCGGCCCGTTCGATTCCGTCCAGCAGGTGACGGTACGCAGGGGACGCCGCAGCCCACAGCCCGAACGCCCCGTCGACGTGCACCCAGGCCCCGACCGCGTGGGCCGCCACGACGATCGGGCAGAGCGGATCCACAGCGCCCGTGTTCACGTTGCCGGCCTGTGCGAGGACGATGGCCGGACCCATCGTGCCGGCCAGCATCGCCTCAGCGGCGTCCACGCGGATCGCTCCCTGGCCGTCGACGGGGATCCGCTCGATCGTGTCGCTGCCGAGCCCGACGAAGCGCAGGGCCTGGAGGGCGGACGCGTGCACCTCGTCGCCGGCAAGGATGCGGATCGGAGGCGCGCCGATGAGCCCGCGTGCCTCCACGTCCCAGCCGGCCCGTTCGAGGACGGCATGACGCGCTGCGGCCAGCCCGACCATGTTCGAGGTGGTCGCCCCGGTCGTGAACCCGCAGCTGGCGTCCGGGGGCAGGCCGAGCGCCTCGAGAACCCAGCGTCCGGCGATCTCCTCGATGACCGAGGCCGCCGGACTGGACACGTACGAGAAGGCGTTCTGGTCCCAGGCGCTGGTCAGCCAGTCGGCGGCGAGCGCAGCGGGCAGCGATCCGCCGACGACGAACCCGAAGTAGCGCGGCCCGGCCGACGCAACGAGCCCCGGGTCCGCGACGGCCACCAGGCCGTCGACGACCGCCGCGGGGCCAGCGCCGCGAGCCGGCAAGGGCCCGTCACCGAGCGCGGCGCGGAGTGTTTCGGCGGCGATCGGGCGGCCGACCGGCCGGTCGGCGACGCCATCGAGGTAGGCAATCGACTGCTCCGCGGTGTGGCGAAGCAGATCGGCAATGTCGGACATGGTGGGCGTCTCCCCTCGCGGGCCGGCGGAATTTGACGGCCAGCGTATTACGGCCCCGTCGACTCCGGGCTGACGACACGCAGCACCCCGGCCCGGATGCACACCTCGAGCGGCGTCGTCCCGAGATCGTGCGAATCGGCGCGCGTCGGCAGCGGATGCGCGCTCGTCACGCGAACCGTGGCCGCACGGAACGTCGAAACGTGCGGGGTATAGCGCCGGCGCCCGAAGGCGATGGACGCCAGGTGGCGGAGCAGCTCGGGCTTCGAGAAACCCCGGAAGACGCGCACGTCGAACCGGCCGTCATCGATCCGCGCATCGGGTGCCACGGTCATGCCCGCGCCCGTGTACGGCCCGTTGGCGATCACTGCCATGAGCGCCCGCGTCTGGACGAGGCGCTCGCCGTCGAGCTCGAGCCGCATGCGAGCGGGGCGGTAGCGCAGCGCCACCCAGATGGTTCTCGCGATCGACAGCCAGTCGCCGCGCTCGAACCGGTTCGCCTCGCGGAACATCGCGGCGTTCATGCCCACCGAGGCCGCTTCGAAGAACGTCCGGCCGTCGGCCTGTCCGGTGTCGATGCAGCGGATCGTGCTGGACGCGAGTGCCGCGGCCGCCTCCTCGAGATCGCGCGACAGGCCCAGCATGCGCGGCACGTTCATCACCGTCCCGAGCGGAAGCACGCCGAGGGCCGACGACGTGTCGAGCAGCTCCTCGGCGATCGCGCCGATCGTGCCGTCGCCCCCGGCCGCAACGACCACGTCCACTCGCTCGTGGGCGGCCCTGCGGGCCTCGTGACGGGTCTCGTCCTCGCTCGCCGTCTCGATGACGTCGCTGCCTAGCCCGTGTCGTTCGAGCAGGGCGAGGAGCTCCTCGGCGGATACCGCGTTCGTGGCGATCCCTTTCTTGGCGCCGGCCGCCGGGTTGCGGATGACGCGGTAGCGACGGGTCACGCCTGGACCCCGGCTCGATGCGCCTTCGCGCGGCGGTACAACGCCGCCAGTCCGACGACATAGCTCGTTCCCAACAGGTATGACGCGGTCACGTCGGTGAACCAGTGATGGCCCTGCTGGATCCGGCTCGGACCAACGAGCGCGACGATGCCCAGCAGCGCGCCGACGACCGCCCGGCGCAGCACGACCGGGCGGATCAGCACTTCGGCCAGATAGGCCGCGAACCCGTAGAAGCCGACGTAGGTGAGCACGTGCCCGGACGGGAAGCTCGACCCGCCGAGGGGCGCGACCACGACCCGCAGCTTCTCGCCGGCGATCGGGCGCTGACGTCGAACGAGCGACTTCACGACGGTCGACAACAGCGCTGCGCCCCAGGCGGCGACGAGGAACACCGCCTCGATCGGGAGGCTAAGCAGGAAGAGCAGCCCGATCCCGATCGGCGGGATCACGCGGCTCTGCGGTGGGAACCCCGGCCATGACACCAGTCCCATGAGGCGGTCGAGCTGCGCGTGCCGGTTGGCCTGCAGGCGCAGCGTGACCGCAAGGTCGAGCGCGTCGCTGCGCCGCGCCTTGACGAGCCCGAACAGCGCGGCGAAGCCGATCAGGCACGCCCACGCGATGGTCGACGCCGTTCTGCCGCGGTGGACCGCGACGGGCGCCGGAAAGACCTGGGCCGGCGGCGGTTTGCGCGGATC
>DASTYU010000209.1:0-9664 GCA_035764655.1 Candidatus Limnocylindrales bacterium | reverse complement strand
TCCAACTGACACGTCAACGGGTTTCAGCGCCAGAAGGGTAACGCCCGAGTCCGCCTGCCGTGGGGCGGGGGTGTTCGCTGCGTGCCGGGCATGCACGCAGCGAATGGGATGGAAGCTCCGAGCGGGGCGTGGTGCGCCCCCGTGCGGGATCGACCAGCTCAGGCGTTGCGTCTATTCACGAGGCGAATATCCGGGAAGCGCGAGGCGATGTTGCTTCCATGGCATTCACCACCTGAATGGCCGCGAAGTCGGCGCACCCATGCCTGCGGCGGGTGCGCTTGCCTGTCCTAGAAGGGCAAGGCCCCAGCCGGATCCGGCACGATCTCATAGGACGCGCCGGTGGCGTCCCATCCGAAGACTGCCGTTGCCACGGCCATTGCCGCCAGGACGATCAGCAGGACGAGCAGGGCTCGTCCGAGCTCGGGACGTGCCAAGGTGCGCATGGTTCTCCCCTTCGACCACGCTCAGCGCGGCGATCGTTCGACGATCGGCCCGGCCTCGGCCGAACGCGACGAGACGCGCAACCAGCCAGTTCCTCGCCGTCCACACTGCTGATCGCTAACGCGGCGCGCAAGTGCCGGAGGGAGGTTTCTGATCGCCTTTCCGAACGTCGAGACTCGTAGTACCGTGAATCCGCGTGCGGCATGCCGTCAATGCGGCACCGGCATGCGCGGGAGGTGATGCCATGGCGATGCTCCGGAGCCTTGCCGTTCCGATCGGCGCGGTGACGGCCATTCTGTTGTTCCTGCTCGTGAACCCCTGGTTCGTCCTCGAGGGCACGGTCAGTCAGGTCGTCACGGTCGCGTTCTGGCTCGCGTTCATCCTGCTCTTGATCACCCTCTTCAGCCTCCGGGATGAGCCTGACGCGGAGAACATCGAGGTCGAAGGTCCGGCGTTCACGCGGTTCCTCTTCGGCAACCCGCGAGCCGGGCTGTTCTGGCTCCCGATCCGCCTGTTCGTCGGTTTCGCGTGGCTCGAGGCTGGCTGGCACAAGTTCAACGACCCAGCGTGGGTCGGCGCCGATGCCGGAACGGCGATCCTCGGCTACTGGCAGAACGCGGTCGCGATCCCGGAGGAAGGCCGGCCGTCGATCACCTACGAGTGGTATCGCACGTTCCTGCAGTTCCTGATCGATAACGGCGCCGAACGCTGGATGACGTACGTCATCACGTTCGGCGAGATGGCCGTCGGCCTCGGCATCCTGGTCGGAGCACTGACCGGCATCGCCGCGTTCTTCGGCGCGATGATGAACATGTCGTTCCTGCTCGCCGGCTCGGCCTCGACCAACCCGATCATGTTCACCTTGGCGGTCGGCCTGATGCTTGCCTGGAAGGTCGCCGGCTATTACGGGCTTGATCGCTACCTGCTGCCCTTGCTCGGCACGCCGTGGAGGCAGCAACGCGTAGCGTCATCGGGCGACCCCGGACCCGAGCCCTCGACGAGTTGAGCCCGGGCGACACCTACCCTGACGGTGACGCGCTCGTCCCTGAGCAGTTCGACGAGCGCACCGTCATCTTCCTGGTCCGGCCGCCGGACGCCCCCGAGTTCAGCGACGAGGATCTCGACCGGCTGCAGGTCGAGCACCTCACGCACCTGCGCAGCCTGAAGCGGAGGGGAATCCTGCTCGCCAACGGGCCGTTGGACGAGCAGACCGACATCACCTACCGCGGCATCGGGATCTACGGCGTCCCGCTGGAGGAGGCGCTCGCCCTGGCCAACGAAGATCCGATGGTCAAGGCCGGCCGGTTGGCGGTGAAGGGGGCTCGCTGGTTCACGGCCGCGGGCGAGATCGTCATTGCTCGAGAAGGGCCCTGAGCGCGTCGAGGCGCTCCCTCCAGTAGGCCTTCGCCGGGGCGACGGCCGCCGGATCCGTCATGCGCGACTGCTCCAGCGCCACGGCGGTCCGCGATGGTCCGGTTACGTCCAGCGTGGCAAGCAGGCGCGTGCCGTCCGCGAGGGCGAGGCGCACGGCGCGGCCCCCTTCGCCGGATCGCACCTCGGCGCCGACGCCGGGGAGCCACCGGTCGCGAAGCGCCGCGTCCAGGAACGCCCTGCGAACCCGTTCGGCGTCCGCACCGATCGTTCGGCTTGCGCCTGCGGCGAACGTTCCATCGCGGCGCCGGCCGGCATCGCGCAGGCCGCGCGCCTGCTCGTACTCCACGATGATCTTCTGGGCCCACCAGGCGCTGAGCCCTTGCTCGGCGGTGAGCCAGTCGGCGATCTCACGGTACGGGCGGCCCGGAGCGCCCCACTCGTCGAGCAACCCGAACCAGTAACCGCGGTCCTGGGCTGGCGTCGGGCGGTTCGTTTCGGGCGGCATCACGGCAATCATCGCGGTTCTCCTTCGATCCCGATGTCGAAACCGGCCGGCCCGGCTTCGACATCTCGGGTGAGAGAGACTTCTCTCGACGGTGCAAGGAGGCAGGCGTGAAGTACCTGTTGCTGATTTACCACAACCCCGAGGCGCGACAGCTCTGGGAGAGCTTCAGCGAGGAGCAGAAGGCCGAGGGACTTGCCCTCTACGCCGCCCTCAACAACGACCTCGCTGCCAGCGGGGAGCTGATCGTCGCCGAGGCGCTGGAAAGCCCGGCGTCGGCCTCGCGCGTCTCCGTGACCGAGGGCCGGACCGTCGCCGGGGACGGACCGTACGTCGAGACCAAGGAGCACCTCGCGGGGTTCTACCTGGTCGACGTGGCGTCGCGCGAGCGCGCCATCGAGATCGCCGGGCGGATCCCCGAGGCGGCCATCGGCGGCGTCGAGGTTCGGCCGATCCTGACCTACAGCGCGCTCGAGATGTGACCGCGCCGCCCGTGTCGAACACGGCTGTGATCGAGGGCCTGCTGCGCGACCTGGCGCCGCAGGTCCTCGGCATCATGGTCAGGCGCAATCGCGACTTCGATGCCTGCGAGGACGCGGTCCAGGACGCCCTCGTCGAGGCGGCACTGGCGTGGCCGGCCAGCGGCGTCCCCGACAACCCGAAGGGCTGGCTCGTGACCGTCGCATCGCGGCGGCTGATCGAGCGCTGGCGGAACGAGGCCGCACGCCGGCGGCGGGAAGAGGCTGCGCTGGCGATCGACGAGCGGGAGATCGATCCCGGGCCCACCGCCGACGATTCCCTCGCGCTCCTTTTCCTGTGCTGTCACCCGTCCCTCACGTCACCCTCCCAGGTGGCGCTTACGCTGCGCGCGGTCGGTGGGCTGACGACGGCGGAAATCGCGCGGGCCTTCCTCGTGCCCGAGGCGACGGTGGCCCAGCGCATCAGCCGCGCGAAGCAGCGCATCCGCGAGAGCGGGGCCGAATTCCGCATGCCGCCCGCCGAGGAGCGCGGGGAGCGTCTGGGCGCCGTGCTCAACGTGCTGTACCTCATCTTCAACGAGGGCTACACCGCCAGCTCAGGGCCGGCGCTTCAACGCGTCGAACTCAGTTCAGAGGCGATCCGGCTCACGCGACAGCTTCGGTCACTGCTCCCCGACGACGGCGAAGTGGCCGGCTTGCTGGCACTCATGTTGCTGACGGACGCGCGCCGCACGGCCCGCGTCGCCGCCGATGGCTCGCTGATCCCGCTGGCCGAGCAGGACCGGAGCCGCTGGGACCGCCGCGCCATCGACGAGGGGGTTGGACTGGTCAGCGCGTCGCTCGCCTCCGCGCCGATCGGCCCGTACCAGTTGCAGGCGGCCATCGCGGCCGTCCACGACGAGGCGCCATCGGCGGAGGCGACGGACTGGCGGCAGATCCTGGGCCTCTACGAATTGCTGGCGAAGGTGGCGCCCGGGTCGATGGTGACGCTCAACCGGATCGTTGCCGTGGCCATGGTCCGCGGCCCCGAAACCGGGCTCGCCGAGCTTGCGCAGGTGGAAGACGACCCGGCTCTCGCGGGTCATCACCGGGTCGAGGCGGTTCGAGCGCACCTTCTCGAGCAGGCCGGCCGGCCGGACGCGGCCGCCGCCGCGTACCGTCGCGCCGCCACGCTCACGTCGAGCATCCCCGAACGGCGCTACCTCGAGGCGCGCGCCCGCGCTTCGACCGCCAGGTCGGGCTGATCGGCGAAGACACCGTCGACCCCGGCCTCGAAGAAGGCGACGAGCTCCGTGGCCCAGTCGCCGATCCGGCCGAAATGCCCGTCATCACCCGGATCGCCGATCTGCAGGTTCTGCGGCAGGAACGCGTTCTCGGCGCGGAACGTCCAGGCGTGGACGAGGAGCCCGGCCTCGTGCGCCTGCTCGACGAGCGGCGTCGGCTCGCGCAAGCCGCCGGCCGGGTCGCGGGGGATGACGAGGTCCTTGCTCGGACCGATACCGGCGGCGTAGCCGGCAACCATGCCGAGGCTGCTCGGCGTCAGCCGCTCGAGCGTCCGTTCGCCGGCCGCGATCAGCTGCACCAGTGGCAGCCTCGTCATCCGCGCCAGCTTCTGCAGGTTTGCCGGATCGAACGACTGGACGAACGCCCCGTCGTCGGGACCGCGGTATCCACGGCCGTGGAGCGTCGCCACGAGGCGCTCCTCCAGGGCCAGGCCAAGGCCCTCGAAGTAACCCGGGTACTTCGTCTCGGGATAGATCCCGACCCGGCGTCCACGCTTCGCACCCTCGGCTTCGGCGAGATCGATGACCTCGTCGAGTGTCGGGATCTCGAACTGGCCGTCCCAAGCGGCGTTTGCCGGCCGCAGCTGCGGAATTCGCTCCCGGACACGTAGCGTGCGCAGCTCCTGGAGCGTGAAGTCCTCGACGAACCAGCCCGTGATGGGGACCGCGCCGATGACCTTGGTGGTGCGCCTCGCCGCGAACTCGGGATGCGTCGCGACATCGGTCGTGCCCCCGATCTCGTTCTCGTGGCGGGCCACGAGCACCCGGTCAGCGGTCGAGACGAGATCGGGTTCGATGAAATCGGCGCCCTGTTCGATGGCCAGCGCGTAGCTGGCAAGGGTGTGCTCCGGCCGATAGCCGGGCGCGCCGCGATGGCCGATGACGATCGGCCCGGTCAACTCCGGATCACCGCTCCCCTCAACCGTCCTCCTCGTGCTCCGCGCACCAGCGTAGCGTCAGGCAGCAAGGTCGCTCGGCGACCATTCCGCCAGGAGCACCGCGCCGAGCACGATCAGGTCGACGATGAGGGCGCCGATCGTGCTCATGATCGGAAAGGCCGCCGGGAAGAGCAGGATGCCCGCGAGCGAGCACAGGCTCGCGCCGACGGCCAGCGGCTGCCACCACTCAACGGGCAGCCAGCCGACGACGACGCCGGCCGCGAGGACGAAGCCGGCGAGCGCGGCGGACCACAGGACGATGCCCACGACGTTGGTCAGGGTCGACCCGCCGACGCCGGTTAGCAGCCACGAATCGCCGTGCCACTCGGGATTGATCGTCGCCACCCGCAGCGCCTGGATGATGCCCATGCTGTGGCCGATGCCATGCGCCAGCAGGACCAGCGCGATGCCGTAGCGAAGCATGTCTTGCCTCCCATCCGGGACGCCCGAGGAGATCGTCGGCGTCCTGGCGGAGCGGCGCCTCTGCCGAAGCGCCCCAAACGGTCGGGCTGTTGGACCTCAGGCCGTGGCCGTGGCAACCGCGGCGAACGATGCCATGTCCGGGAACGTCGCATTGGGCGTTGCCTCGGACGGAGGGGTGGCTCCCGACCCGGCCCGGTCGCCGCGGCGATCGATCCACACGCTGGTCATGCCCAGGCGCTGTGCCGGCGCGTGGTCGTGGAAGAGGCTCTGGGCGACGTGCAGGATGCGCTCGCGCGGAAGGCCGATCCTCTCGAACGCCGTCTCGAAGTTGCGCACGTCCGGCTTGTACGCGCCGACCTGCTGGGCGGTGATCACCCACTCGAACGGGACGCCGAGCCTGGGGCGCGAGGCGTCGAACAGGTCGTCGTCGCAGTTCGTGATGATCCCGAGGCGGAAGCGGCCGCTGAGGCGGGCGAGCGCCTGCGCGGTGTCGGGGAACGCCGGCCAGTCGCCGACCGACGCGGCGAACGTCTCGATCTCGTCGGCGGTCGGTTCGATCCCGAAGTCCGTGGAGACGCCGCGCAGCGCGGTCGCCAGCACGTCACGGTAGCGGCGGTAGGGGCCCGCTTCGACGGCGGCCTCGTGGACCCCGAACCGCTCGAGGACGGCCTCGGCATCGAAGGTCGCGCCGCGGGCGCGGAACACGGGCCGGAATGCCTCGGTCAGCCCGGTCTCCCAGTCGATGAGCGTCCCGTAGCAGTCGAAGGTGACGGCCTCGAAGCCGGCGTAGTCGATCGATCCGTTCATGGCCGCATGATGAAGCCTCACGCGCTCGGAACGAACCGTGTCGCAGAACCGTCTGACCAGCATGCGCTACCTGCTGGTCGTGATCGCGCTCAGCGCGATCGCCTGTGGCGGCGGTTCGCCAACGCCCATGGCTTCCGGTTCGGGGATCGCGGGCAGGGCCCTGGCCGGTCCGGTTTGCCCCGTTGAGCGCCCAGACGATCCGGCCTGCGCGCTGCGTCCCGTGGCAGGAGCCCTCGTGATCGTCCGTGGAGCAGATGGTTCCGAGGTCGCCACGGCACGAACGGCGGACGACGGCAGCTACGAGGTCGTGCTCCCGCCGGGCCAGTACGCGGTGGAGGGGGCGCCGGTCGAAGGGCTGATGGGAAATCCGACGGCTGTCGAAGTCGAGGTCGGCGACGGCGTCGAGACCGTCGATCTCCAGTACGACACCGGGATTCGCTGAGCCCGAACAGCGACGAGCCCCGAACCCGAGGGCCGGGGCTCGCCGCGTCACGCGGGGAGGAAGCTAGTTCGCGAGACGAACCGAGTAGCCGCCGGTGAACAGGGTGGCTGCCTTGTGGCCGCCATTGACAACAAGCTCTTCGCCATTGACTGGCGATACGAAGTAACCGGTGATCACCTTCTCGGGCGCCCCTTCCACCGAGATCAGCTTGAAGTAGCCCCAGCCGACCGCGTCACCGTCGTCGGTGACGATGGGCACCGGGAACATCAAACCGACCTTCTGCTCCAGGTCGCTCGGTCCGAACAGGGTCGTGTGCGTGCCTGCGTTCAGGGGCGCGATCGTGTCGTCGAGATAGACGACGGTGTTTGCCCCTGACCCATTGATCAGGTCCGATGACGTATCCGAGTCGATGTTGCATTCGCTGCCGCCGGCAGTGCAGAAGACCGTCCAGTTGAAGGACGTCCCGTCCTGGGGCACGTCCTCGCTGCCCGGCGGGGGCATCTGGAAAACGGTCGGCGTGCACGTTTCGACGGCGTCGTTGCACAGCGCGCCTGGGAACGCCTCGGCGTTGAACATCAGGGGCATCGGCCCGCGGGCGCCGTTCGCCTGCCAGCTCGCGCGTGCGGTCGCGGTCACCCCGACGTCCCAGGTTGGCATCCCGAGGATCGCGGCGAAGTTGTTGGCATGCGGCTTGCCCAGGTTGACGACGGCGTCACTGAAGAACGCACCTGTGTGCATCGCAAACGCGATGTCCACGCCGTTCGTGCCCTCGACGTACCCGTTGGCGTTCGCGACGGAGGTCGCGACGCCTTCCGCGTAGGCCACCCGTTCCGCCTCGGTGCCGTAAGAGTTGAGGTACGCGGCCGCACCGGCCATCGCCGCGAGGTCGGCGGCGGTCTGCTGATCGCGCCGCTGGGCAAAGACGCTGCCCCCGTCAAGCACCAGGCCGACCATGCCGATGATGGCGACGAGGCCGAGCAGGAACAGAACCATCACCTGGCCCCGCTGGCGACCTTCCGGGGTACGGTGGTCCATTGGATGCTCCTTGCTCACGGGTAGTACCTCACCCGGCTGTACGACTCGAAGGTGTGGCTGCCGAAAATGCTCAGAAGCGGTGTGATCGGCGTGAAGCTCGACTGGACCCGGACGCGGACGTAGTCGGTGCCCCACTGACAGTCCTTGTCAATCGGTTTGACCACGTCGCTGATGTCCACGCACACGATGTCGCTGGTCGTGTTGATCGACATGCCGGGCAGCATCCGGCGCTGTGTGGCGACGACGTCGTCGATCTGGGTGCTCATCCCCATGTCGCAGGTGGGTGGCGAGTCGGGCAGGCACCCTGAGTGGACGCTCGCCACGCGGCCAATCTCGCGGGCGGCCTGGGCTGTGCCGTTCATCATGTAGATGCCGCGGCCCAGATCGAAGATGCCCATGATCAGGAACACGAAGGGGATCAGGACGAGCGAAAACTCGACCAGGGACTGACCGCGGCTCCGAGCTTGGTGCGGGCGACGGGCGAAAGGCAAGGTTCTCATGACTGCCACCTCACCCGCCGCTCGCGTTGTAGTGCAACGTGATCGTTGTCGTGCTCTTCGTCACGCACAGCGTGTGGTCCGGGCTCTGAGCCTGGATCTTGTTCGACGGTCCGGAGATCAGGTCCCCGTAGGACACGTAGGCCCAGCCGGCACCGGCAAGCTGGCTCTCAGCCTGGGTATGGTTCTTGCCAATCACGTTCGGCGGGTTCTGACAAGCCGGCGTTGGCGTCGGCGTCGGCGTGGGCGTGCCAGTGGGGGTGGGCGTCGGGACTGGGGTCCCTTCTGGCGCGGTGATCTGGATCGTCATCGTGGCCGCGTCGTCACCCTTGAGGTTGATGATTCGGAGGGTGACGACGTAGGTGCCCGGCTCGGTGTACGTGTGGGTGACCTGCGCTTCGTGGCTGGCGTACTGGCCGTCACCGAAGTCCCAGATGTAGTCCTCCGGAGTACCGGTCGATCCCGTGCCATCGAAGGAGATTGCGAACGGGGCCTCTCCGGTTGTGTCGCTGGCGGTGAAGGCCGCAACCGGCGCCGGTGGGGCGGTTGCGACGCCATCGTCCGGGTAGAACTCGATCTGCTGCGTGGCCGACGACTGCATGTCGATCGTCTGGCCGCCAAAGATGAAGCCGAGGATCGGCGTGATCAGCTGGAATTGCCCGTCGACCCTGACCGTGACCGTGCTACTCGACTCGAGGGGACAGCCGCTCTTGCTGCACGACACTGCGATGTCGGCGGCCGCGATCTCGACCATCGAGCCCTTCGACTCGAGCTGGATGCGACACACGATCAGGTTCGTGTTCGTGTTGCAGGGCTGACCTGCCTGGTACGAATCGGGCGTCTTCGACGCCTGGAACGCACCCTCGCGCGCTGCGTTTAGGAGCGAGATGTTGGCGTAGTAGATCCGCCCGAGGTCCAGGACAGTCGCGAGGAAGATCAGGAGGAGAGGCAGGATGAGCGCGAACTCGACCACGCTCTGACCGCGCGAGCGCGGCCGGCGCCGGAGTCGAGCGACGAGTCCGAAGAGGTTCATCAGGGTCACCGATATGGGTTGGGCATGAGTGCCGTCGCGCATGCTCGGCGCGATGACTTACACGCTCCCTTGAATCGGTGCGCGGATGCATAGCCCGAAGGGGGTAGAGGGCGGGACTCGATGGTCAGCCCAAACAGAAACGCCGCGCCTTTCGGCGCGGCGTCTTGCCCGTTCTGTCTTAGTCCGACCGGGGATCTACTTGATCAGTTGGATGCCGATCGATTCGCCCGGCGTGATTTCTCCGTTGAGGTCAACCGGCCCTTCCGTAATGTAGGAAGTGAACCAGCCTTTGATGCACCCAACGAACCCACTTCCACCTGAAACGTGCGGAGTCCCCGGATCCTGACCGCACGGCGCGGTGTCACTTCCATTCGCGCCCTGAATATATGAGTTGTAGAGCTTGAAGTTGG
>DASTYU010000208.1:0-14487 GCA_035764655.1 Candidatus Limnocylindrales bacterium | reverse complement strand
GGTGCGACGCGTCCTGACCGATGCGCCCAACGACCGGCTGGTGTCGCTCGACCACCGGGGCGCCCCGGAGCTTCGTGGGGCCCTGGCCGACTACCTCAACCGGGTCCGTGGCGCCTGCGCCGATGCGGAACGCGTCGTCATCTGCAACGGGTTTGCGCAGGCATTCGTGCTGGTCGCCCAGGCCCTCCGGGCGAGAGGGCAGACGCGCATCGCGGTCGAGGATCCGAGCCAGGAGGACGATTTCCGGCGTGTCGCCGGGATGCTGGATCTCGCGATCATCCCGGTCCCGGTCGACGAGGAGGGCATCCGTGTCGACGCCCTCGCACGTGCCGACGCCGACATCGTCGTCGTGACCCCGGCCCACCAGTTTCCGACCGGCGCCGTCCTGTCAGCGGAACGGCGCGCAGCGCTCGTCTGCTGGGCCACCGACAACGATCGATCCATCCTCGAAGACGACTACGACGCCGAGTATCGCTACGACCGGGAGCCGATCGGGGCCATCCAGGGCCTTGCGCCCGAGCACGTCATCTACGCCGGCTCCGCCAGCAAGACCCTCGCGCCCGGCCTGCGCCTTGGCTGGATGATCGCGCCGGACGGACTCGTCGACGACCTGGCGTCAATCAAGCAGTCCGTCGACCGTGGCTCGCCGAGCATCGAGCAACTCGCCTTCGCCGACTTCCTGGCACGTGGCGAGTTCGACCATCACCTCCGCCGGATGCGGCCCGTGTACCGGGCTCGGCGCGACGCCTTGCTTGCGGCCATCGACCGGCACCTGCCCGGGCTGGAGCCGTGCGGGGCGTCGGCGGGGCTGCACGTGATCGCCTGGCTCCCTCCGGGCGTCGAGGAGACGCCGTTGGTCGACGCGGCGGCGTCGAACGGCGTCGCCCTCACCGGCCTCGCCAGCTACTACAACGACCCGGCCTCCGCCCGCCAGGGCTTGCTGTTCGGCTATGGGCGGGTGACCGAGTCGCTGATCGAGGAGGGGATCAGCGTCGTGGCGTCAGCACTCGGCTGACTGGCGGCCCGGTCGATTGCGACGCCGGCGAGCGCTGTACGGAACCGGCCGATGATCGTGTCGTGACGGCCCGGCACCAGTGTTGCGACGTCAGCCCCTGCGCTGCGCGCCCGCCTGTGAGAGGCCGCTTCCCTCAGGAGCTGGGATCGGTGGAGCTCGGCTCGAAGCGCCTCCGCCGAGGTGCTTCGAAGGATCAGGCGCTCCATCAGTTGCTCTCCCGCCCGTCGAACGGGATGGCCGATACGTCGACCCAGATGAGTGCCGCCAGGGCGGCGATGAGAACGATCAGTGCGTCCATGTGGTTGCTCCTGCCTGTCGCGTCCGTCATACGTTCGATGACAGCAGGATGCGCTGAAGCTGGTCCATCTTCGAGAGCCGGTAGCTGATCAGAAGAGTGGACCAGTTTCTCAGATCCGGGCGGTCGCTCCGAGCAGCCGGCGTACGCGGCGAATCAGCTCGTCGGTGTCGAACGGCTTGTGGAGGTACGCCTCCACGCCGAGGCGAGCGGCCCGCTCGGGCTCGTCCACGATCGTCAGCATCACGACCGGCGGGCCGCCGTCCGGCAGTTCGGCCTTTATGCGCTCGACCACCGAGAAGCCGTCGAGGACGGGCAACATCACGTCGAGGATGACAAGGGCCGGCGGGTCTGCGGCGACGACATCAAGCGCCTTCTTGCCGTCTGGAGCGACCTCGACGACGTACCCGTTCGATTCGAGCGCCTGCCGCACCAGCTCGCGGGTCCCCGCGTCGTCCTCGACGACGAGCACGCGGGGGGCATGGTCGCCGCTCGCACCATTCCGCTCGGCACCCATGGCGATGGGCTCGCCAGCCTCGACGCGGCTGGTCTCCACGACGGGGATCGGCAGCGTGAAGGAGAACGTCGACCCGGCACCGACCTGGGATTCGACCCAGATGCGGCCCCCGTGGTGCTCGACGATCTCGCGGCAGATGGGCAGGCCGAGACCCGTTCCGCGGGGCTTGTCGGTCAGCGTGTCGCCGGCCTGGCGGAACTGCTCGAAGACGGTCTCCTGGTCCTCGGGCGCGATGCCCACGCCCGTATCGGCGATCGACATGACGATCGCGTCGCCCTCGCGGCGCGCGCTCCCGGTGACCGTCCCGCTGGGCGTGAACTTCACCGCGTTCGAGATCAGGTTGATGACAACCTGGATCAGCCGGTCGCGGTCGCCGATGATCGCGGGCAACTCGGGCTCGATATCGGTGACGAGGGTCAGCCCGGCGTGTGAGATGAGCGAGGATGTCGCAGCGCTGGCGCGCAGCATGATCTCCTCGATCTGCACCGGAACGCGCCGCCACTCCATGCGCCCGGATTCGATCTTGGCGAGGTCGAGGACGTCGTTGATCATCGCGGTCAACCGCTCGCCCTCGGTCGAGATGATGTCCAGGTTCTCGCCGACCTGGCGCATCGCCCGCTGGACCTTCGGGTCCTCCGACTGCACGGCCGGGAAGACCTGCTCGTCCAGCCGCCGCCCGATGATCTTCGAGAAACCGACCACCGATGTCAGCGGCGTCCGAAGCTCGTGGCTCACGTTGGTGAGGAACGCGCTCTTCGTCTGACTCGCGGCCTCGGCCACGGCCCGCGCGGCCTGCGCCTCGGCCGTGGCCCGCGCGAGCTCCTGGGTGCGCTGGTCGACGCGCCGCTCGAGCTCGCGGTTGTGGGCTTCGATCTCGGCGTACAGCCGGGCGTTGTCGACGGCCCCGGCGATCAGGTTGCCGACCGTGAACAGGAGCGGTCCGTCGCCCGGCTCCACGTCGCGTCCTGACAGCCGGTTGTCGACCGCGAGGATGCCGACCGTCCGGCCCTTCGTCACGAGCGGCGTGCCGAGATACGACGTCACGCCGAGCGCCGCGGCAAAGGCGCGGTTCTGCTCGTCCTCGTCCTGGTCGACGTCGCGGAAGAGCATCGGGCCGTCCGCGCGATAGAGCGCTGCCAGCGTGGAGGTCGGGTGGTCGAGCGGGAGCTCGAGCCCGGCGACCAGCTGCTCCATCTCGGGCGTCGCTCCCGCGGAATGGCCGTCGCTCAGCACGCCGCGCTCCTCGTCCGCGAGCAGCACCATCGCCCGGTCGAACCGGAGGTGTGAGATCACGGCCAGCAGGCTGCGGTCAAGCAGCTCGTGGACGTCCAGCGTCGTCGAGAGCGCCACGCCGAGCTCGTTGAGCGTCATCAGCTCGGCCAGGCGCTGCTCGAGGTCGAGGTTCGCGTGCTGGAGCGCGACGTTGGCCTCCTCGCTGCGGTCGTGTTCGCGCTCCGATAGCTCGCGCTGTTCCAGCAGCAGGGACTGTTGGCGTCGCAGCTCGCGCGCCTGTCGTCGGGCCGAGCCGCCGTACAGCATGAGGCCGGCCGGCAGGAGCGTCGCCGCGACGATGGCGACGCCGACCCAGGCGGGGCCCTCGAGGAGGATGTACAGGAGCAGCGCGAATGACAGCGCGACCGCGAGGATGACGTCGCGGACCGCGCGGCCGCGAGCGATCGGTTCCCAGCTGAACTCCCACTCGCAGTATTCGTCCCCGTGGACCTGGCATGTGAGCTGGCGGACGACGGCCGCCGGCTGCCCGAAGCCCACCAGCGGGATGGCGGCGAACGTGCCGCGGTAGACCTGGCAGGCGTAGTCCACGTAGCGGTGGTGCAGGTCCGGGGGTATCTCCGCGAGCTGCGAGCCGGCGTACCAGCGTACGACCGCCGAGTGCTCGTCGGTGCGCACCACGGCCAGGTCCGTCTTGACGTATTTGGCCGCGATGCGCGGCAGGATCGCGTAGGTCTGGCGGATCCCGATGGGGCGGATCAGCTGGACGATCGCGTTCGGGACGCTGCGCCGGCCCTGGTTGACGAAGAAGTCCCCGTCGCCCGACAGGATGCGGCTGTACTCGCCGACGAACAGGCGGAATTCGTACGAGTAGCTGTTGCTCTCGTTGAGCAGGTACTCCGGGGTGACGTGGTAGCGCTCGTCCTCGATCGCGGCGTTCAGCATGGCGACCAGCTGGTCGAGGGCCTCGGTTCTGGCGCGCTCCACGAGAAGCCGGACCTCGTCCGGGTCCAGCGCCTCGGGGGCGTCTCGCTCGGCTTTCGCGCCGGCGAGCGCCTGCAGGTAGCGGACGGATCCCACCACGATCCGACCGCTGCCGTGGGCGATGGGCTCGCCGTGCTCGTCGCGACCGAAGGGGCGGCCGCGCATCCGGCGCAGATCGGCCGGGATCTCGTCGGTCGTGCCCGCCGGCTGGGCCGTCGCGGTCATGCGTCCCCGCGCGTGGCCGATTCGTAGCGATGCGCCTGGCTGACGAACGGCGCCGTCAGCGCGGCAATGGCGGTCAGGATCTTGAGGTCCCCGGCCTGGAACAGCACGGGCTCCTTCGAGGCCGTGCCGATGACACCGAGGCGCGCGCCCTCGACCTTGAGCGGCGCGACGATCAGCGACGCCGCCACACGGTCGCTGGCGGTCGCCCGGGGATCGGCCGCGACGTCGTTGACGATCTCCGGATCGCCGGCATGGGCGGCGCCCAGCAGGCCGTCCGTCGCAGATTGCTCGGGGAACAGGGGCGCATCCTCGCCGAGCGGGTGCGGCGTGAGGCGGCCGGGGATCGGGGATTCCAGCAGCAGGAACCCCGTGCCGCCGGTCGGCAGGCGCCCCGCCTCGTCGACGGCCACCGCGGTGATGTCGGCAAGGTGCGGCGAGCCGGCGATCCGCTCGGCGAGGTCGTAGATCAGGTTCAGCTCGCGGTAGCGGTCGAGCGCCTCGGAGGCGAGCGAGCGCTTGTCGGTTTCGCGCGAGCAGGCGTACGACAGGACCGATGCGACCGCGGCCGCCGGTCGCGGCCCTTCCACCCAGCCGACCGTGTCGCTCTCGACGACGATCGGATAGCGCTCGATCGGAGCGTCCTCCTCGATGGAGCGGGAATCGCGGTCCAGCACCGTCTCGCCGTCGGCGTCAGTGATGTGGACCCGGGCGTCCGTGGCGGCCAGGAGCGCGCTCAGCATCGGCGCGACGTGCCGATGACGGACGATCAGGCGGCGCAGCTCTGCCGGCTGCATCAGGCGGCCTCCAGCCCGAGGACCTCGCGTGCGCGGACCAGCAGCTCGTCGGGGTCGAACGGTTTCGTCATGTACAGGTCCGCGCCGGCCTCCGCGCCCTGCTGGCGGTCATATGCCTGGCCCTTCGCGGTGAGCATGACGACATACGTTCCATCCATTCCCAGGTCCTGCTTGATCGTGCGACATACCTCGAAGCCGTTCCGCTTGGGCATCATCACGTCGAGGAAGACGAGGGCGGGACGGTGGTGCTCGACCACGGTCAGCGCTTCCTCGCCGTCACCAGCCGTGAGCAGCTCGACGCCGTCGTCCTCGAGCGCCTCGAGCGTCTGCTCGATCAGCAGCCGGATGTGCTGCTCGTCATCGACGATGAGGACGGTCGGCATGGTTCCTCCTGGAACAGCTGGGCCGGGGTATCGGCGAGACGGTGGAGACGGCGCCGACCGGGAATCCACGATGCCGGAAAGCGGCTCGCGATGCAATCCCGCACCATGCGCGCGTGACCGCGACCACCGCCGACGGCGCCGTTCCCGACGTCCGCCCGACGCGCTCGCTCGTCCTGCTCTCGACCGCCCACGCCGTCAACCACGCGCACGCGGTCGTCCTGCCGCTGATCTTTCTGCAGATCATCGACGAGTACGGCGTGGGCATCGACGCGATCGCCTTTCTCGCGGCCATCGGGAACCTGTCGTCGGGGCTCGTCCAGCTCAGCTACGCGCAACTCACGCGCGTGGTGTCCCGACGACGGCTCCTCGGAGCCGGCGGGTTGCTCCTCGGGGGCGGGTTCGTCGGGCAGGCCTTCGCGACGAGCTTCGCCACCTTCGCCCTGCCCAACGTCCTGTCGCGCATCGGCGGGTCGCCCCAACACCCGGTCGGGAATGGGCTCCTTGCCGAACAGTTCCCGGCCCAGCGGCGGGGCTTCGCCATCTCGGCCCACATCGCGGGCGGCAACGTCGGCACCGTCGTCATCGCGCTGCTCGGCGTGCCCCTCCTCGCGCTGGTCGGCTGGCGCGGGACGTCCGTCCTGCTCGGGCTGCTTGCCGCGGTCATCGCCATCGCGATCCTCGCGCTGATCCGCGAACGGGGCACGGACCGAGCTGCCGCCATCGCGGGCGGCAACGTGCGCGAGGCGCTCCGGCGGGTCGTGGGCGATCGCGACCTGCGCTGGCTGTATCTCACCTCGGTGCTCGGCGGGGGCGGGCGCGGCCTCGGCGTCGTGAACCTGTTCGCGCTGATCTATCTCAGCGAGGTGCTGGCACTCCCGGAAGCCGTGTACGCCCCGATGTACGCGGCATTGATCGTGTTCTCGGTCCCGATGCCCCTGCTCGCCGGCTGGCTGTCGGATCGCCTGGGCCGCAAGCCGTTGATCGTCGGGGCGTATGTCGGCGGGGCCGTCGGTTTCGTCGTCTTTGTCCTCGCCGGATCGAACATCGCGGGCCTGTGGGTGGGCATCATCCTGATGGGGCTGTTCAGCTTTGCCGAGAGCCCGCAGCTGCAGGCGCTGCTGTCGGACATCGCACCTCCGGCCATCCGTGATGCCTCGTACGCGCTGTACTTCACGCTGGCGTTCGGCGTCGGGTCGCTGTGGGTCGCCCTTTACGGACTGGTGATCGAACGACTGGGCGAGACGACGGGCGTACCCGCTGTCTTCGTCCTGATGGCCGCAGCATTCCTCCTCGCGGCGCTGGGCACGCTTCCGATCCGCGCCGACGAGCGAGCGGCAGCCAACGCCGAATTCGAAGCCGGCCTGCCGGAGGCCTGATGGCCGTCCACCAACGAGGTTTGCTATCATCCGCAGGCTCTGTACAACGAGCACCTCGGTCGGGGCGTGGCGCAGCCTGGTAGCGCGCATCGTTCGGGACGATGAAGTCGGAGGTTCAAATCCTCTCGCCCCGACCATTCCTTGCCTCGGAAGGACGCCCCGTCAGGAGCAGTGCGTGACGGACGAACCCATCGTCGACCGGATCAACCGCCTGGCCCACGAGGAAGAGCTGCTGTGGCAGCGCGCCGGGGAGGGCGGCGGCATCGGGACCGCCGACCAGGAGCGGCTCGACGCCATCGGCGTGGAGCTCGACCAGTGCTACGACCTGCTCCGCCAGCGCCAGGCGCGGCGGGAGTTCGGCCAGGACCCGGACGACGCGGAGCTCCGGCCGCCCGAGATCGTGGAGCGCTACCAGCAGTAGCGCATCTCCGTCTGCCACGGCGTCTCACCCACATGGTGCGATGCCGTTTACGGTTCGCGCTGGTGACATGGGTTCCGAGGCACCCAGACCATGCCTCCACTACTTGGGGTGGAACGTCATGCGCATCCTCGTCATCGCGGGCCTGCTGATCGCGTCCGTCTCGACCTTGGTGGGCTGCGCCAGCGAGTCCGGTGGGGACATCACCGGGCCGACTTGGCACCTGATCTCCCTCACGACGAACACGCCGCAAAGGGCTGCGCCCGTACCGGAGGATGCTCGCGAGAACTACACGATCACCTTCAACGACGACGGGACGTTCGCCGCCAAGGCCGACTGCAACCAGGTCGCCGGCTCCTACACGATCACG
Organism: Candidatus Limnocylindrales bacterium; assembly: GCA_035764655.1. Lineage (GTDB taxonomy): Bacteria > Chloroflexota > Limnocylindria > Limnocylindrales > CSP1-4 > DASTYU01. The sequence continues at coordinate 6,880 of DASTYU010000208.1, read as the reverse complement.
GGGAACGCCCAGATCTCGATCGTGCCCGGACCCTCGACGCTCGCCGCGTGCCCAGAGGGATCCCTTGGCGATGCCTACGTCCAGGCACTCGCCCAAGCGGCGACCTTCACGACGACCAGCGACCAACTCACGCTCACGCTGGCGGACGACGGCACGCTGACGTTCCAGGCCGCCTGACGCGGCCGTCGTCGCGGACTCAGATGTCGCGGAGCGCATCCTCGATCGCCGCGATCGTCTCCCGCTCCACCTCGACCTCGCCGCCCTTCGCGCCCGCCACGGCGTGGGCCAGTCCGAGCACCAGATCGCGGTACGCGGCGACGTCCTCGGGAGCCTTGGCCCGGATTGCCGGGACTGCCGTTGCCAGGGCGGCCAGGGTCTCGTTGCGAACCTGGTCCGGGCTTGCCGTCAGCCCGAAGCCCGTCCCGCGCGTCTTCGCCAACTCGCGGATGAGCTCGCTCGTGGCCGCGACCTGCTGCCCGGCAAGGTACTTACCGAGAGCTCCTGCCTCGCCGAACGTGTCCGTAAGGTCACGGTCACTGACGGACACGAGCATCCCGCTGCCCATGAGGCCCTTCTGAAGCGCGGCCCATTCCTCGTCGGTGAAGTCCTGCCTGGTGGCCACGTGCACATCCTCCTGCTGGATCATCGCCTGGGGTCGTCCAGCCTAGCGAGTGGGGCGCGGAAGCGACTACTGTGACATCGGCGGCGCCAGTGCGGCGGCGGGCGTGATGAGGGCGGCGCAAATGGACTCGGCCACGGATGCGAAGGCCCTCGATGCGCGACCCGGGACAGAGGACAACGACCTGCCCACGTCCGGTCCGGCGCAGGCCGTGCCAAGTCGCCGGGCGGCGATCCTTCGCTCGGCCTTCGTCCTTGGCGTCCTGTTCGTCGTCTTCGTCCTGATTCTCCCCCAGTTCGTCGATTACGGTGACGTGGTCGACGCGTTCCGCGACCTCACGCTCACCCAGGTGGCGCTGATGACCGGGCTCGCCGTAATCGCCTGGCTGATCTCGGGTTTGCCGTTCGTGACCCTGATCCCTGGACTGTCCGTCGCGCAGGGAATGGCGTCCTGGCTGACTCTCGGAGGCATCGGGGCGAGCATCCCGCTGGGCCCCTGGAACATGGCCATCCTGTGGGTGGTCGTCCGCGGCTGGGGCGTGCCCATCAAGGCGGCCACCTCGGGCATCGGCCTCTACGGTGTCATCAACCAGCTCGCCCGTCTTGCGACACCGCTCATGGCCGTCGTCGTCATCGCCGTATCGGGAAGCATGGGTGGCGCGAGCGGGGCAGCCGTCGTGCTCATCGTCATCAGCACGATCGTGCTGATCGTCGCCACGGGCCTCATGCTCGCCATCGTTCGCTCCGACCGTGCCGCCGACTGGCTCGGCCGCACCGGCCAGCAGGCGGCGTCATGGGCCCTGGCCCGGTTGGGCAGATCGGAACAGCCCGATCTCGACAATGCCATCCATCGCTTCCGGGACCAGGTTGGTGATGTTGTCCGCGAGCGTGGGCGCGCCGGCCTGCTCGCGGCGCTGCTCGTGCAGATCACATGGTGCGTGATGCTCATCGCGGCCCTGCGCATCGTCGGCGTCGACGACCGCGTGCTGGCGGTCGCCGACATCTTCGCGGTCTACGCGGCGGTCAGCGTCATCACGATCGTCCCGATCTCCCCGGGCGGGGCAGGCGTGCCCGAGCTGCTGTACATCGCCGGACTGTCGGCGATCGCGGGGTCGTCGTACGAATCGACGATCACCGCGGGCGTGTTCCTGTTCCGCCTGTACCAATGGTTCCTGCCGATCCCGATCGCATGGGCTTTGCTGAAGGTCGCTCGACATGGAAAGCCGATGCTGCCAACCACCGCGGAACTGCGGATGTACGCGCGGGACGACGCGGCGCCCGTGGCGGTGCCATCGTGACCGCGCCTGCGGGCGGTCCGCGGTCCCTCGTCCCGGACTGGATCACGGGTTCCAGCGATCTCTTCGCGACCCTCGTCACGGCGGTGCTGGTGGGACTCCTGCTCGTGCTCATCGGCTGGCTGTCGCCGGTGCTCGGCCCGCTCGGACTCGGCTTGTTCCTCGCGGCACTCTCCGCTCCGCTGTTTTCGTGGCTCGCGGCGCGTGGCCAGTCGCCCGCGGTCGCGCTGGCGGTGACCGTGACCGTCCTGGCCATGATCGTCTGCGGGATTGTGGTCCTCGGGCTGGTGTCCGTTCGGACGCTCACGGACTCCCTGGCCGGGTACTCTGACGCGCTCGAGGCCCGGTACAGCGGCACCGGCGAGCTTGCGCCCCTGCGCGACGTCCTGCCCCCGGAAGTCCTGATGGGCATCCTCCGGTCCGTGATCGAATTCGCCATCGATCTCGGGGGCAGCCTGCTGGTGGCGCTGGTGATCGCGGCGCTGTTGCTGCTCGACGCGCCACGCCTGTCCCGCCTCGTGGCCGGCGGCCTCGGAAGTGCCAATCCGGTGTTCCGCGAGGCGCCCGCGCTGGGCGCCGCCGCGATCACGTACTTCACGGTCCGCATCCGGGTCAACGCGGTGACGGCCGCGGGCCTGCTGCTCCTGATGGCACTGGTGGGCGTCGATCATGCCCTGCTGTGGGCGGTTGGAGCGTTCGTGCTGAGCTTCGTGCCCTACCTTGGCCTCATCCTCGCACTGGTGCCGCCCACAATCCTTGCCCTCGCCGAATCCGGGCTGCTGCCGGCGGCGATCGTGGTGATTGGCGGGACGCTCCTCAATCTCCTCGCCGAGAACGTCCTGGAACCGACCCTGACCGGCCGCGCCCTGTCGCTGTCGACGTGGCTCGTGTTCCTGATGTTCTTCTTCTGGGTGTGGCTGATGGGGCCGATCGGGGCGCTGCTGTCGATGCCGATCACGGTGTTGATCGTTCTTGTCCTGCGCCATAACACGCGCACCCGCTGGCTGGCGGAGCTGCTGTCGCGCGAGCCGACGGAATCCTCCACAACGGCTGCACGCGTCCAGGAGTCCTGATGGTCATCGTCTTCGGCTGGGGCGGCGGCGAGGCGAAGGACCTCGGCGAGATCGCCCCGACGACCTGCCCCAACTGCGGCAACCAGGTGTTCCTGCACCACATCCGCTCGCAGAAGCACGTCAGCCTCTACTTCGTGCCGATGGCCAACTACGGCACGAACGAATACCTCGCGTGCCCCATCTGCCGCCATGGGATCCACATCGGGCCACAGCAGCACGCCGCCCTTGCAAGCATGCGCGCAGCGACGGCGTCATTCCGCCGCGGCGCGCTCGCGCAGGACGCGTACCGTGCCACGGCGCAACGATTCTGGGCAAGCCTCGGGGTCGTGCCGGCCGGCGCGCCGGACCTGCGTGCGACGGAGACGATCCCGCCACCGGCGACGGCACGGCCCGAGCCGTCCCTAGCTGAGCAGTTGGACGACCTGGGCCGGCTGCACGCGGACGGCATCCTCACCGACGACGAGTTCGCCAGCGCGAAGCGCCGGCTCCTGGAGGGCTGATCGCGTGCCCGCTGGCTAGGCGCTCGCCTGAGCGGGCCCGTGGCGTTGGCGGCTCCACGCGTAGTCCAGCCCGACGCTGATCCCGAGGATTCCCAGCAGCGTCACGACCGACGCCGGCTCCTGGATCAGGGTGGTCACCACGAAGACGACGAACACGACCAGCGTCGAGCCGACCGCGGCCAGCAGCAGGCCCAGGTTGGCCCCCGTGTCCGACCGGATCCGGAGGTGGCCGATGGAGATCAAGGAGAAGATCAGCAGCGCGACCGCGCTGCCGATCGAGGCGATTGCCGACAGGTCGAACGGTATGACCAGCCCGATCACGAGCAGCGCCGAGGCCAGCAGGCCGACGTTGACCCGCCCGGCGATGCGCGCCGCCATGAACGGTGGGAACTGGCCGGTCGCGGACAGGTGCTCGGTGACGCCGGTCGCCGGAAACAGGCCGGCGTTCGTGGCACCCGCCGTCGCGAACAAGGCGGTGACGGTAATAAGCCAGAACCCGAGCTGGCCAAGCACCGGCTGAGCGGCGACGGCGATCGCGGTCGGACCCGCTTCGATCACCTCGTCGACGGTCAGCGTCCCGAAGACGCCGAGCGCGACGGCGACGTAGACGAGCGTCGCCAGGCCGATGGCGATCGACATCGCTCGCGGCAGCTGCCGCGCCGGGTCGGCCAGATCGCGCGCGGTGAAGGTCACGACGCCGAAGCCGAGGAACGCGAAGAAGGTCAGCGCGATGCTGGAGACGACGTCGCGGATGGCCGGATAGCCGGACGGCGCCAGCAGTTGCGGATCCATGTTCGCGATCGTCACCACGGCGAAGAGCCCGAGGATCCCGACGACCACGAACACGATCACGCTCTGCACGCGTGCCACGACCTGCGACCCGGCTGCGTTGAGCGCGGTCATGACCACGACCAGCGCGATGGCGGCGGTCTTCACGACCGCCGGTCCCTCCGCCCCCAGGGCCGAGCTGGCGTAACTGCCGAACGAGATTGCGACCATTGCCGTGATCAGGACGTTGGCCATGAACGTGAGCCACGCGGTCACGGTGGCGACGTGGCCGGGGCCGTAGCCCTGGTTGAGGTATTCGAGCAGCCCGCCCACAGACGGGTAGCGCGCGCCGAGCCGGGCGAACGAGTAGCCCTGGAGCCCGGCGATGATCCCGGCCAGGACGAACGAGAGCCAGACCGCCGAGCCCGCGACTTCGCCGGCCGAGCCCAGGAGGGAGAAGATGCCGGCGCCGACCATCGAGGCTACGCCGATGAATGCGGCCTGGAACGTCGAGATGCGCGGGCGTGCCGCGCCGGCCGGCTCCGTCACGCCGCGCAGGCTGCGCGGAACGCCCGGGTTCGTCATCACCCCGAACGGGGGACGGTTCGTCCGAAGTGGATGACGACACCCCGATCGGCCGGAGGTGTGATGAGCGCGCCAGCCGCTACCGCCGCGCGTGGCGCGGCAGTGGGCGACGCCGTTCCACAGGGGGGCGGCTCGTTGCGAGGTCGGCGAGCCGCGGCGCGGTCGCCGGCGATGAAAGGACGTTTCCCATGACAGCGATTCTCGACGGAAGCGTCGAGGCGCAGACCGGGTTCGGGGTGCACTCCGAGGTGGGCAAGCTGCGCCGCGTCATGATCCACCGGCCCGACCTGGAGCTGAAGCGGCTCACACCCACCAACCACGACGACCTCCTGTTCGACGACGTCCTGTGGGTGCGTCGCGCGCGGCAACAACACGACGCCTTCGCCGACCTCCTTCGCGATCGCGGAGTCGAGGTGCTCTACCTCGAGGACCTGCTGGCCGAGACGCTGGCCGACGGTCATGCGCGGAGCTGGGTGCTGGACCGGGCCGTGACGCCGTTCACCGTTGGCGCGGGTATGTCGGACGAGGTGCGCGCCTACCTGAACGAGGTCGCGCCAGTCACGCTCGCCGACCATCTCATCGGCGGGCTGACCGTTCGTGAGGCCGGCGAACTGCTCAGGGGCAAGGGTGATGGGAAAGTCGGCAGCGGGGCGATCGCCAAGGGTTCGCTCGTGGTGTCCGCCTCGGAGCCCGACGACTTCGTCCTGCGCCCGCTGCCCAACAGCTATTTCACCCGCGACCCGTCAGCGTGGATCTACGGCGGCGTGGTCGTGAACCCGATGTACTGGCCGGCCCGCCGGCTCGAGGCCCTCAACGTCGAGGCGATCTACCGCTTCCACCCATCGTTCCGGGACGCCGGCTTCGAGTTCTGGTACTCCCGCGAGAACGAGGGCGAGTCGTTCGGGCGCGTGAGCTCCGAGGGCGGCGACATCATGCCGATCGGCAATGGTGCGGTGGCCATCGGGATGAGCGAGCGGACGACAGCCCAGATGATCGAGAAGATCGCTTTGGCGCTGTTCCGCAAGGGCGCGGCCAACCGCGTGATCGCCGCGGGCATGACCCGCGATCGGGCACACATGCACCTCGACACGGTGTTCACGTTCCTCGACCGCGATGCGGTGACGATGTTCCCAAAGGTCGTCGAATCGATCACGGCCTATTCCGTCCGCCCGGCGGACCGCGAAGGCGAGCTCGACGTCACGAAGGAGAGCTCGTTCCTCGACGCCATCAAGGACGCACTCGGGCTCACGCAGCTTCGCGTCATCGGCACCGGCGGCGACACCTGGCAGGCCGAGCGCGAGCAATGGGACGACGGCAACAACGTCGTGGCCCTGGAGCCAGGCGTGGTCGTCGGCTACGAGCGCAACGAACACACGAACGCCCTGCTCCGCAAGAACGGCGTCGAGGTCATCAGTCTCGACGGCTCGGAGCTGGGTCGCGGCCGCGGTGGCGGCCATTGCATGACCTGTCCGCTCCTTCGCGATCCGGTCTGACCGGCCGCGCCATCACTGCACAAGGGAGACCACGATGACCACCACGGTGCCGGCCGGGATCGACCTCCACGGACGGAACTTCCTGAAGGAACTCGACTACACGCCTGACGAGATCCGCTACCTGCTCGACCTCGCGGCCTCGCTCAAGGCTGCCAAGAAGAACGGCACCGAGACGCAGCACCTCCGCACGAAGGAAATCTGCCTGATCTTCGAGAAGACCTCGACGCGGACGCGCTGTTCGTTCGAGGTGGCCGCCTACGACCAAGGCGCCCATGTGACCTACCTCGACCCCGTGTCGTCGCAGATGGGTCACAAGGAGACGATCAAGGACACGGCTCGGGTCCTCGGCCGCCTCTATGACGGGATCGAATACCGCGGGTTCGACCAGGACATCGTCGAGGTCCTCGCCGCCAATGCCGGTGTCCCCGTCTGGAACGGCCTGACCGACGAGTTCCACCCGACCCAGATCCTCGCGGACATCCTGACGATGCGCGAGCACTCGAGGAAGCCCCTCGAGCAGATCGCGTTCGCGTTCTTGGGCGATGCCG
>DASTYU010000207.1:0-34322 GCA_035764655.1 Candidatus Limnocylindrales bacterium | reverse complement strand
GCCCAGTTGCTGATCTCGTAGCCGTGCCAGCCATCGGCCGCCAGGCGCGCAACGGCATGACCGTATTGCGCCGCCGCCCGCTCGTCTCCCTGCTGCGGACGAGCTCGTTCGCGCCAGCGGCGCGCACCCGATGTCGTCGGGAGATGGTCGCCACTCGGACCGGTGATCCCCTCCGCATCTGGATCGTCGAGCGTCAGCGCGTACAGCGAGAGGTGGTCCGGACGGTGGGCCACGGCCGCCTCCAGTGTCTCGGCCCAGCGCTCCTCCGTGCTCGACGGGACGTCATAGAGCAGGTCCAGGCTGATCGATCCGATCGCTGCCTCGCGCGCCTCCGCGACGGCCGCGGCCACGTCGTCGGGCGCATGGCGGCGTCCCAACCGGCGCAGCTCCGCCGCATCGAGCGACTGCGCTCCAATGGACAGCCGCGTGATCCCGGCCTCTCCCCAGGCCCGAGCATCACCGCGCTCGTCGGGTCCCGGGTTGGCCTCCAGGGTGACCTCGGCCCCGGCGGCCAATCCGAACCGTGCCCGGACCTGCTCCAGCAGCCGCGCAACGGCTTCGGGCGGCAGCAGCGACGGCGTCCCGCCACCGATGTACACCGTTTCGAGCGGCGCGGGGTCCGCGACCGCATCGGCTCTGAGGTTCAGCTCGTTCTCGAGGGCCTCCAGGAAGGCGCCCACCCGGTTGCGCGGCCCGCGGGCGGCCGCTCCCGCGTACACGACGAAGTCGCAATACGGACAGACCGAGACGCAGAACGGGACGTGGACGTAGAGCGCGACCGGCGCGGCGGTCACCGATCCGGCGAGGCGGGATCTCGTGAGCCGACGATTCGCCAGCCCTTCGGCGGACGCCGCCGCGCCTCGATCTCCTCGACCTCCCGCCCGCGCGGCATCGGCTGGCCGGTGTGGCCGGTGCACAGGAACACGGCGAAGCGCGTGACCGCGTGGCCGAGGAACGCGGCGGCAATCCCGCCGGTGACGGCCGTCAGCCAGCCGCCCGCCAGGCCGATTCCGATCGTGAGGATGAACAGGTAGCGGTCGCGGCCGGGAGCGCCCAGTCGGGTCGTCAGCGTGTACAGGATCGCCTGGATGACGTTGGCGACCGTCGGGTCGAGGCCGCTCAGCAACAGCAAGCCGAACAGCGCTCCGCGGAACGCCACTTCATCGAGGAAGGCGGTGACCGTCGCGTTGAGCAGCGCGCCCGGATACGAGCGGACCTCCGGGAAGCGGATGCGGTGGTAGCGCAGGACGGCGTAGATCGCCGCCTGTGCCGTGCCGATCAGGCCGTACGCCAGGCCCCACATGATCGAGGCCCCCCGGTCGCCGGTACCGAGGAACAGGTCCGTCTGCGGCGACGGGTGGATGAGCAGGAGCGCGGCCGCAAGACCGAGCCCCAGCAGGTACCACGCCAGGCGGTTGATGATCGACGGGCGCTCCCCGTCGCGGTTCGCCTCGTAGTACTCGGCCGAGCCGAACCGCTCCGAATCCAGGCGGAGCATGACCAGCATCAGCGCAAAGCCGACGGCGATCAGGACGCGAGCGGTACCGACGAAGTCGTCCATGGGCGTTCGCTAGACGGAGACGGGACGCGGAATGTGGCGCACTAGGCCTCTTCCATGCGCAGGATCGCGAGGAACGCCTCCTGCGGGATCTCGACCGAACCCACGCGCTTCATGCGCTGCTTGCCCTCCTTCTGCTTCTCAAGCAGCTTCCGCTTGCGCGTGATGTCGCCACCGTAGCACTTGGCGATGACGTTCTTGCGCATCGCCCGAACCGTCTCGCGGGCGATGACGTTCGACCCGACCGCGGCCTGGATGGGGACCTCGAACATCTGGCGCGGAATCAGCGCCTTGAGCCGGTCGGCGATGGCACGGCCCACCGACTGGGCGCGGTCGCGGTGGACGATCAGCGACAGCGCATCGACCGGCTCATTGTTGACGAGGATGTCGAGCTTGACCAGGTTCGCCGACCGGTAGCCGGCCTCGTCGTAGTCCATCGAGGCGTAGCCCTGCGTTCGGCTCTTCAGCTGGTCGTAGTAGTCGACGATCAGCTCGGCGAGCGGCAGCTCGAAGCGCAGCAGGACCCGCTGCGGGTCGAGGTACTCCATGTCGATGAACGTCCCGCGGCGGTTCGTCGAGAGCTCCATGAGGGCGCCGATGTACTGGCTCGGCGACACCACGGACAGGGTCACCCACGGCTCGCGGATCTCCTCGATGTCGCTCGGTCCGGGCATCCGGGCCGGGTTGTCGATCGCGATCTCGCCGCGGCCGTGCGTCAGCTCGATCCGATATTCGACCGACGGCGCGGACGCGATCAGGTCCAGGTCGAACTCGCGTTCGAGGCGCTCCTGGACGATCTCCATGTGGAGCAGCCCGAGGAACCCGCAGCGGAACCCGAAGCCGAGCGCGATCGAGCTCTCAGGCACGTACGTGAAGCTCGCGTCGTTGAGGTGAAGCTTCTCGAGGGCATCACGCAGGAGGGGATAGTCCTCGCCACTGAGCGGATACAGCCCGGCGAACACGAGGCTCTTCGCCTCCTGGTAGCCGGGCAGCGGCGCTGCCGCCGGCCGGTTCGCGGTGGTGATCGTGTCGCCGACCTGCGCCTCGCGAACGTTCTTCAGGCCCGTCGCCACGTAGCCCACCTCCCCGGCCGCAAGCTGGTCGACCGGCACGAGCTGTGGCCGGAAGACACCCAGCTCGAGCAGCTCGGCCTCCGCGTTGGAGGCCATCAGCCGGATCGTGTCGCGGGCATGGAGGGTGCCTTCATCGAGGCGGACGTAGACCACGACACCCTTGTAGGGGTCGTAGTGTGAGTCGAAGATCAGCGCCTGGAGCGGGGCCGCGGGGTCGCCCTTCGGGGGCGGGATACGGGCGACGATCGCCTCGAGGATCTCCGGCACGCCGGTGCCGTCCTTGGCGCTGGCGAGGATGACCTCCTCGCGCGGGATGGCCAGGACGTTCTCGAGCTCATCCATGACGACGTCGGGCTGGGCGGACGGGAGATCGATCTTGTTGAGGACCGGAATGATCGTGAGGCCTTCGCGCAGGGCGAGGTGGACGTTGGCCAGTGTCTGCGCCTCGATCCCCTGCGCGGCGTCGACGACGAGGAGGGCGCCCTCGCACGCCTGCAGGCTTCGGCTCACCTCGTAGCTGAAGTCGACGTGACCCGGCGTGTCGATCAGGTTCAGCCCGTACTCGAGGCCGTCCGCGGCGGTGTACTGGAGACGAACGGCGCGCGCCTTGATCGTGATGCCCTTCTCGCGCTCAAGATCCATCGAGTCGAGGACCTGGCTCGTCATCTGCCGGCCTTCGACGGTGTGGGTCAGCTCGAGCAGCCGGTCGGCAAGCGTCGACTTGCCGTGATCGATGTGGGCAATGATCGAGAAGTTGCGCAGGCGGTCTTGACTAATCGACATGGACGGGCCGCATCGAGACAAGCGACGTATCGTGACGGCACTTGCTCACTGGAGGACTCCGATGGCGCATGGCGAAGCATCGATCCACATCGCCTGCCCGCCTGACGAGGTGTTCGCGTTCGTTGCCGACGCCGCCAACAACCCGAAGTGGCGCAAGAACGTGGTTCGCACCGAGTGGCTGGACGACGGACCGATGCGGAATGGCCGGCGCGGTCGACAGACCGCGCGACTCCTGGGACGCGAATGGACCGTCGATGCCGTGGTAGCTGAATGGGATCCCCCACGAGGCGTGGCATGGCGCACAGTCCAGGGTCCGGTGTCGGTCAGGTCCTGGGTCCGCGTCGAAGCGGCTGCGACCGGCTCGCTGGTGGCCGGCGGGGCTGACGGTGGCTTCACGGGCCCGATCGGTCGGTTCCTTACTCGCCTCGCAGTCCCGCGGATGATCCGGCAGGCCGAGGTCGACCTCCGGACCCTGCGGGGACTGCTCGAGTCGCGCGAACCACCCGGCTGAGGGCCACGACGGGGGGAAACGACTCGATGATCGAACTGAACACGAGTGCAGTCGGTGCTGCGGGATGGCCACGAGGGCGCAGTCTAGCCGCGATCAGGCATCAGGGATCCCGAAGGCCGACAGCGCCTTCACCATGAACCAGGCTCCGAACAGGAGGCTGATGGCGATGACGAGCGGGCGGCTGTAGCGCTCGAGCGCAAGACTGGCACGAGCGAGAACCGGTTCAGCTTCAGCCGGGAAGAGCGTTGCCGAAAGCCAAGCGAGCAGGTGCAGGGCCTGTGCCAACGCCACCCAGACGGCGAAGACGATCCAGCCCTCGCCCGGTCCCAGCTGCGCGTCGCCGATGGCTCCGATCGCGCCGAGCGTGAAGGCCCACAGCTTGGGGCTGAACGCGACGAGTCCTGCGCCCATCAGGAAGGCCCGCCCGGACGACATCCCGTCGACGATCGACATCCAGCGTGGCGGCGGGGCGTCCTCATCCGGCTGGTTCGCTGCCTTGCGTGCCGCCGACACGAGGAGGACGACACCGACGACGAGGAGCAGGGCGCCTTCGACGGCACTCGTCCCGGGCAGCCCGTCATCGGTGGCCTGCGTGAGTACGGCGCCGAAGACCGCGTACTGGAGGAGCCGGACGATTGTCATGCCGGAGATCCAGGCACCGGCGCGCGCTGCGCCACCGGCGGATCGAAGCATCAGGATGGTGATGGCGAGCTGGATCGGCAGGACCGCCGTCGTGACGGCCAGCGGTACGACGGTGGTCCACAGATCGGTCATCGATACGAAGCCCTCAGGCCCCGCGTCCTGGCCCGCGACGCCATGGCGGGTTCAGACTGGTGTCGGTGTCAGAGCGAAGTCGACTCCCTCGGGCGTCGACATGGCGGCACCCTTGGCGCGGGCTCGTTCGATCACTGCTGGAGGCAGGCCCTTCCCGACAGCCGCCAGTGTCTCTTCGTACTGCTCGAGCTCGTCCGGTGGCCACTCCCCGCCTGCCCGTTCGAGCATGGCCGCCGCCATGCCGTTGAGCGTGGCCGCACGTTCGAGTTGCCCCTGTGCCGCCGTGACCGCGGCCAATCCGTTGATGATCCAGGGAATGGCCATTGCGTCGCTGCGCGCCCGAGCGATCGAGAGCGCGTTGCGTGACAGGCGCTCGGCGTGGTCGAAGTTGCCCAGCTTGCGCTCGACCATGCTGAGGTTCGCCGACTCGACCCAGACGACGAACTCGTTGCCCTCGGCACGGCCCAGCTCGAGACGGGCGGTCATCACGTCGGCTGCGCCTTGGAGGTCGCCGGTCATCTGGAGGGCCACGCCGAGGACGTGGAGTGCGCTGGATCGGCCGTCCCCGGGCGGCGTCCGGTCCGTGGCCGCGACCGCATTGCGGGTCAGACGCACGGCCTCGTGGGGGTCGCGCCCCAGCGCGACCCGCGCCGCACCGGCGAGTGCGAGCGCCACCAGATCGGCATCGCCAGCCGTCTCCGCCATTGCCCGCGATTCGGCGAAGCGTGGGTCCGCCTCGTCGTAGCGGCCCGAGAAGAAGAGCAGATAGCCGTGGTCGTGGCTGGCCCGCGCGCGTCGCGCCGTGCTGCCGGCTGGCTGCGCCAGCGCGCGCCTGAACCACGCATCCCCATCGTCGATTCGCTGCGTGGACATCCAGAACGGAACGAGCGCCGCAGCGAGGCGGAACCCCGTGTCCGGCTGCCCGGCCCCGAGCGACCACTCGAGCACCTCGAGCATGTCGGCGTAGCGCGCTTCGATGGCCGCGGCCGATTCCGGGTCCTCGCGCCTGATTCCGGCGCGGGCCTCCTCGGCAATCGCGACGAGCGATTCGGCGGTGCGCAGATCCACCGCGCGATCATACGGTTCCCGACGGGGGTTACCGGCGCGGCTGAGTCGTCGGGCCGCCTGTGATACCATCCGCGTTCGCATCCGGCGCTCGTTCCGCGTCGTCGCGCCTCACTCACACGACACCACGAGAGGTTCTCGACCCTTGGCCAAAACGCCCCGCACCTGGACCGGTGCTCGCTCACCGTCCGGCCTCAAGCGCGTCCGGAACTCACAGCGGCGACGCGATGTCCTGCAGCCGCGCCGGACCGCTGCGAAGACCTATGTCGCCAAGGCCCTGACCGCTGCGACCAACGCCGGTGATGGCACCGATGCGCAGCAGGCGCTCAACGAGGCGCTGAGCGCGCTCGATCGCGCGGCAAAGGCCGGTGCCATCCACCCGAACGCCGCCGCGCGGCGCAAGTCGCGGCTGACCCTGAAGGTCAACACTGCGGTCGGCGGGTCTGCCGCCGGACACGGGCGCGGCACGTCGAAGACGACCAGCAAGGCCGCCGCCCAGAAGGCGGCCCGGGCCCGCATCGCGGCCTCCAAGGCCGACAAGGCCAAGGGCGCACAGACCGCTGCCGGCAAGGCCCGTGCCGCGCTCAGCCGGACCGCCCGCGACACGGCCGCTGCATCGGCTGCGGAGACTGCCCCGGACAGCGCCCCGCCGAAGAAGACGGCCGCGACGAAGTCGTCGGGCGCGAAGGCCGCGGCGCCCAGGAAGACCACGGCGAAAGCTGCCGCCTCGAAGACAACGGCATCGAAGTCGACCGCGTCGAAGACGAAGAAGAGCTAGCGGCCCGCGATCCGACAGCGGCCCGGCCTAATTCGGCCGGGCCGTTCGATTCCCGGACGCTTCCTGCCAGCTACGACGGGCCTTCGTCTTCGGCCGGAGAGACCGCCCGAGTTTTCGCCAGAACCCGCGCCTGGATCGTAGGAGACCGCGGATTGGGCCACATCCGATCTTGGTGTGCCAAGAACGACACAGGCTCGTACATGGCGGAAAACTGGCCGTCCTCGGGGTCAGGCGGGTCGGGCTTCCTTGCCGGCGCCAGCAGTCGCCGCCGCCGGCCGTGGCCGGGCGACGCCGTACAGCAGCGCACCGCCGACCCCGGCAGCGCTGGTCAGGACGAGCAGCAATCCGGCGGTCGCGAGCTGCTGGTTCCAGTAGAACGCCGTAAAGGACGCATCGTCCGTGACGCTCTGGGCGGCGAGCGCGTCCCCCCGCCCATCGGCGAGATAGCGGCTGTAGACGCAGTTGGCCCCGCTTTCGCAGGACGGCGGGATCGCGTTGCCGCTGTCGTCCACGCGGTTGAAGTCCGGGTAGCCGTTGTCCGCGAAGAAGAACAGGGCCTTCACGCCGAGCAGGAGCACGGCGAGCGTCAGCCCCGTCACGAACCCGGCAAACAGCCCATTGGCCAGGATGCGCGACCACGGCCCAGCCGACCGGTTCGCACGCGTGTTGGCGTAGTAGCCGATCAGCAGCCCCGCCGGGACCACCAGGAGCCAGTAGATCGGCTCGATTGGGATGACGAGCAGGAAGCTGACGGCGATCGTGATCGCCATGCCGACCCCGACATAGGCAGCGACGATCGCGCCGCGATCGATGACCCGGGTCACGTCCCGGACGCCGCTCCGGCCGGTTCCATGTGGGCCCGCTCGTGCGGCACGCCGGCGAGCGCGCTTCGCCCGAGGTAGCGTGCCCCATCGCCGAGCTCGCCCTCGATGCGCAGCAGGCGGTTGTACTTGGCAACCCGCTCCGAGCGCGAAGGGGCGCCCGTCTTGATCTGGCCCGTGCCCATCGCGACGACCAGGTCAGCGATCGTGGTGTCCTCGGTCTCGCCGGAGCGGTGCGACACCACGGCCGACCAGCCCGCGCTGCGGGCGAGTTCGATCGCCTCGATGGTCTCGGTCAGCGTGCCGATCTGGTTGAGCTTGATCAGCACCGAGTTCGCCGCATCGAGCTCGATTCCGCGGGCGATCCGCTCGGTGTTCGTCACGAGCAGGTCGTCGCCGACCAGCTGGACCCGCTGACCGAGGCGCTGCGTCAGCTGCTGCCAGCCAGACCAGTCGTCCTCCCCGAGGCCGTCCTCGAGCGAGGCGATCGGATAGCGATCCACCCAGCCCGCCCAGAGGTCGATGAGCTGCCCGCTCTCGAGCGTGCGCCCTTCCCTGGCGAGGACATAGCGCGTGCCCGAGCTCGAGCCGCCGCTGCCCTCCTCCACGAGCTCGGACGTGGCCGGATCGAGGGCGATCGCGATCTGCTCGCCGGGCTGGTAGCCGGCCCGCTCGATGGCGCGCAGGATGACCTCGACCGCCGCCTCGTTCGACGGCAGCGACGGGGCGAACCCGCCTTCGTCGCCCTGACCGGTCGCGAGGCCCTCGTCGTGGAGGATCGCGCGGAGTGCGGCGAAGATCTCGGCGCCCGCACGGAGCGCGTCGGAGTACGTGTCGACGCCGACCGGCATGACCATGAACTCCTGGAAGTCCGTGGAATCCTGGGCGTGCTTGCCGCCGTTGAGGATGTTGAACATCGGCACAGGCAGGGTCCGCGCACCGACGCCGCCCAGATAGCGGTACAGCGGCAGCTCGTACGAAGCCGCCGCGGCGTGCGCCGTCGCGAGCGACACGCCGAGGATGGCGTTTGCGCCGAGTTCTCCCTTGTTCGGCGTGCCGTCGAGTTCGATCAGGACGGTGTCGATCCCGGCCTGGTCGGACGCGTCGAGGCCGTACAGGGCCGGAGCGATGACGTCGAGCACGTTCGACACCGCCTGCTGGACGCCCTTGCCGCCGAAGCGGCTCGCGTCCCCGTCCCGCAGCTCGACCGCCTCGTGGGCACCGGTCGACGCGCCGGACGGCACGGCCGCCCGCCCCACCGAGCCGTCGTCGAGGACGACATCGACCTCGACCGTCGGGTTGCCACGCGAGTCGAGGATCTCGCGTGCGTCGATGAACTCGATCGAAGTCGTCATGCCTTCGCCTTCGCCTTCGGCTTCGCCGTTGTCTTCGCTGCTGGTTTCGATGCGCCTGGTTGCTTCTTCGGCTTCGGCTTGTCGAGGAGCACCTTGACGCCCGGCAGCTCGCGGCCCTCGAGGAACTCCAGGGAAGCGCCCCCGCCGGTCGAGATGTGGGTCATCCGGTCGGCGAGGCCCTGCTTGGTGAGGGCCGCAACCGAATCACCGCCGCCGACCACGACGGTGGCCCCGTTGTCCGCCCGCTCGGCCACGAACCGGGCGATCGCCTTGGTGCCATGGGCGAATGACGGGATCTCGAAGACACCGAGCGGCCCGTTCCAGAACACTGTCCGGGCGTCGGCGAGCGCCTCCTGCATCAGCTCGAGCGACTTCGCCCCGACGTCGACGATGTGCCACGAGGCCGGGATCTTCTCCGCGGGCAGTGTCTTGTACTCGGTCCCGCGGGTGACCTCCTTGGCGACGATCACGTCGACCGGCAGGACCACCTGGACCTTGCGCTTCTCGGCGGCCGCAAGGACCCGCTTCGCGTCATCGACGCGATCGTGCTCGGCCAGGCTCTTGCCGACGCTCTTGCCCTGTGCGAGCAGGAACGTGTTGGCCATCCCGCCACCGAGGACGAGGACGTCGACCTTCTTGAGCAGGTTGTCGATCACGCCGATCTTGTCGGACACCTTGGCGCCGCCAAGGATCGCCGCGAACGGCCGCTCCGGCGATTCGAGCACCTTCGAGAGCATCTCGAGCTCGCGCTCCATGAGGAGACCCGCGTAGGCGGGCAGGAGCTCGGCGATGCCCACCGTGGAGGCGTGTGCCCGATGTGCCGTTCCGAATGCGTCGTTGACGTAGACCTCGGCGTACGACGCGAGCGCCTTGGCGAACTCCGGGTCGTTCGCCTCCTCCTCGGCGTGGAAGCGGAGGTTCTCCAGCAGGAGGATCTCGCCGGGGCGCATGCGCTTGACCGCGTCCTCCGTGCCGACCCCGAGGGCATCCCCGGTGACCGGCACGTTGCGCCGGATGAGCTGGGTCAGGCGTGCCCCGACAGGCCGCAGGCGCAGCCCGTCCTGGACCTTGCCTTTCGGCCGGCCGAGGTGGCTGGCCAGGATGACCTGCGCCCCCTGATCGACCAGTGCCTTGATCGTCGGGATCGCGGCGCGGATCCGGGAGTCGTCGGTGACCTGGCCGTCCTGGAGCGGCACGTTGAAATCGACCCGGACGAAGACGCGCTTGCCGGCGACGTCCGCGTCGCGGATGGTCTGCTTGTTCATCGGTCAGGCGGGCACCGGCAGGCGGGCAGCGACGTGCGCGACGAGGTCGGCGACGCGGCAGCTGTAGCCCCACTCGTTGTCGTACCAGGCGATGACCTTGACCATCGTGCCGCCGATGACCATGGTCGACGCGCTGTCGATGATCGAGGATCGTTCATCGCCCTTGAAGTCCGTCGACACGAGCGGCTCGTCGGAGACGCCGATGATGCCCTTCATCGGACCCTCGGCGGCGGTCCGGAACGCGGCGTTGATCTCCTCGACCGAGGTTTCGCGGCCAACTTCGGCCGTGAAGTCGACGACGCTCACGGTCGGTGTCGGCACGCGCAGGCTGAACCCGTCGAACTTGCCCTTGAGGTCCGGGATGACGAGCGCCAGCGCCTTCGCGGCACCGGTCGTGGTCGGGATGATGTTCTGACCGGCTGAGCGCGCCCGGCGCGGGTCCTTGTGGGCCACGTCGAGGATGCGCTGGTCGTTGGTGTAGCTGTGGATCGTGTTCATCAGCCCGCGCTGGATATCGAGCAGGTCGTGGACAACCTTGGCGGCTGGCGCCAGGCAGTTCGTCGTGCAGCTCGCGTTGCTGATGATGTGGTGGGTTGCCGGGTCGTACTTCTCGTCGTTGACCCCGAGGACGATGGTGATGTCCTCGCCCTTCGCCGGCGCGCTGATGATCACCTTCTTCGCGCCCGCGTCGAGGTGGGCGCGAGCCTTCTCGGCACTGGTGAAGATGCCGGTCGACTCGACCACGATGTCCACGCCGAGATCGCCCCACGGCAGCGTCGCCGGGTCCTTCTCCTTGAGGACCTTGATCTCGCGGCCGTCGACGATGATCGCGTCGTCCGTGTGGCTCACGTCACCGGGATACGCGCCGTACGTCGAGTCGTGCTTGAAGAGCAGCGCGTTCATCTGCGTGTCCACGAGATCGTTGACCGCCACGACCTCGACGTCTGGCGCGCGCTCGATGAGGGCCTTGAGGGACTGGCGGCCGATCCGACCGAAACCGTTGATGCCGACTCTCGTTGCCATGGTTCGGGATCCTCCTGGATGGGCTACGCGCGACCGAAGCCGGGCGTGTGGACGGACATGTCGGAGGCAGGGGCCGCCAACGAGGGCTGCGCCTGCCCTCCCCGCCGCCAGGCCGGTTGGCCGAGGCGCGAGGAGACGAGTGGATGCGCGCCGGCAAGGGAGACATCGGGGCCGAGCTCGGGCGCGACGATCTCGACGCCGGCGGCGAGCCGAGAGAAGCTTTCGCGCGCAACCGTGGCCCGCGCAAGGCCCAGCAGTCGCTCACCCTGGGCCTCGGCAATGGCGCCGCCGATGATGATCCGGTGTGGATTGAACGCGTTCACGAACCCCACGCACGCCGTTGCGATCGCCCGACGGGCACGGTCCATCAGCGCTGCGCAGGCTGCATCGCCGGCATCCTCCCCGGCGGCGACGTCGCGGGCCGAGAGCTCGTCTGAGCCGATTGCCCGGGCACGCCCGGACAGGAAGGGACTGGTGCCCGCCTCGACGGCTTCCCGCGCCTCGCGGGCAAGGGCAGTGCCGGAGGCGATCGCCTCGAGGTGGCCGCGACCGCCGCAGCCGCAGATCGGGCCGTTCAGCTGAACCGGCACGTGGCCGAGCTCGCCGGCCATGCCGTCGGGGCCATGGAACAGGCGGCCGTCGGTGACGATCGAGCCGCCGACGCCCGTCGAGACCGTCACGTAGATGAAGTCCGGCTGGCCGCGAGCGGCGCCGAAGGCCGCCTCGCCGAGGGCCGCCACGTTCGTGTCCCGGTCCAGGAAGGTAGGCAGGCCCAGCGCGCCCTCGACCTCGTCGGCCAGCGGCACGTCGTGAAACCCCGCCCCGAGGTTCGGCGGCTCGACGACGACGCCCGCACGCGGGTCGACCGGGCCGGGGCTCGAGATGCCGACCCCAACGATCGACTCGCGCACCTCGGGCGGAGCGCTGTCCCGGGTCGCAGTGAGCCTGGCAACGCACGCAGCGACCACGGCCGCGGGACCCTCTTCGACGGGCGTCTCGGCGGCGGTGCGGGTCAGACGGGATCCATCGGGCTGCACGACGGCAGCCCGGATCTGGGTCCCACCCAGGTCGAGCGCAAGGACCGGTCGTGACGACAGGGCGAAACCTCGAAATCGCGTTCTGGGATCGCGGTCATTCTAGCAAAGGGACCCTGCCAGCCCCGAGAGCCGACCTGCCCGTGAGCCGCGGGCCGGATGGCCTCGCTCCGGCGCCCCCGCTCACGCTCCCATACGAGGAAACGACCCCCGCCGCGAACGGCAGGGGTCGTCGAGGTTCGGGAACGTGGACGGGATCAGCCGCCGATCTTGAATACCTTGCCGCCGCAGATAGGGCAGGTGCCCTGGAGAGCCGGCTTGCCGTTCTTCATGGTGATTTGCTGCGGGTTCTGGACCTCGACCTTGCGCTTGTCCTTGACGCAGTAGGCCTCTGCCATGTCGGCTCCTCCTCAGGTGGGGCGTCGTGGAACGCTCGTCCCACGTCCGCCTAGCGCGTTGTTGCCTGGGTTGCGGGATTCCACAGTGACGGCCGCCAGCGGTCCGTCTTTGCGGTTCGCTTCTGCCGATCCATCTCGGCCAGGATTACGAGGCTTTCCAGCCCCGTGCTCACGCAGGCCGCCTCGGCCTCGTCTTTTGCCTCGCCGTCGACGAACTCGCCGGTTGTCCGGTTGGCATACACCGCACAGACGACACCAGCCCGGCAGCGGGCGAGGGATGCGAGCACGAAGAGTGCCGATGCCTCCATCTCGAAGTTCATGACGCGCTGGCGCGTCATCTCATCCGCCAGGTCAGGGTAGCGGATGGGCAGCTGGGGAATAGGACGCCCCTGCGCGCCGAAGAACCCCGGAGCCGTCGCCGTGATCCCCACGTGGTACCGCTGCCCGAGCCGCTCCGCGGCCTCGACGAGCGCGACGACCGCCTCATAGTGGGCGACCGCGGGGAACGCGTCGTGGACGTAGAAGCTCGTGGTCGCTTCGAGGCGCACGCCGCCGGTGGTTATCGCCAGGTCACCCAGGCGCATCTCCGGCTGGAGCGCGCCCGAAGACCCGACTCGGATCAGAGTCGGCTGCTCCGTGATTGCCAGGATCTCTGCCATCACGATCTCGACGTTGTCCGATCCGATCCCGGTCGACACGACCGAGACCCGTTGGCCTCGGTACATACCGGTCGCGGACGCGAACTCCCGATTGCGCCGTTCGAACTCGATGGAGTCGAAGCGGGAGGCAATGCGGGCTGTGCGGTCGGGATCGCCGGGGAGGAGGATGTACTCGGCCAGTTCGCCTGGGCCGAGTTCGATGTGGTATTGCCGTTCTCCGGCGCGGATAGCGATCCGGCGATCCGGATGCATGACGCGGGTTTCCGCGTTCGGCAAGACCGATTCCTCACTCCGATGGCTGCTTCGCTGGCGCGAAACTCGGCCGAGGATAGTCCCGCCGATTCGCGAGCGTCAAGCCGATCCGCTCGTGCGTGACTCGTGCTCAGCCGAGCGTGGGTCGAGCTCGGCCGGGTCCGGTCCGTCCGGGCGGCCCGGGGCGGGGTCCGGCAGCTGGGCCGACCAGGGCTCGCCGACGGGGTCGACCTGGACGGTTCCACCACCGGCGATCGCTGCCATCCGAGCGGCAACCTTGGCCCCCAGCCGACGGCGAGCCTGCCAGCGGCGCAGGCCGGTGACGCCCAGCGAGAGCGCCGAGACCGCCAGCAGCGTGCCGAGCCCGGCTGCTCCCGGGAATCCGCCCGGCGGGTCGCCCAATCCGGCCTCGGTCGCGTCGCCGGGTCCGGTGACGAATGCCGTGTCCGGGGCGCCACCGGTCTGAGCGGCGCGATCGTCGGCCGTCGGGTCGGCCGCGAGGGCGATCCCGGCCGGATCGCGCACGACCACGACGAACTCGCCGTCCACCGATTCGACGGTCCCACTGGCGTTGATCGCGTCACCGGGCTCGATGAGCGTGATGAGCTCCGCGGCCTCGCCGGCGAGGATCACGAGCGCGGAGGCGGTGCCGTCGTCGATGCGCACGCCGTTCGGTTCGAGCTCCGTGACGAGACCGCCGACGCGCACCTGTTCGCCGAGCGCGCCGGCGAGCGCGTCGAGATCGACGTCTCGACCGGGCGGCAACGGCGTGGGAGAACCTGGCCCGGTCCCCGACGCCCCGATCGGGCCGCTGCCCGCGTCCCCGGAAGCCACGTCGTGCCCCGATCCGGAGGATCCCGTGACGCGCACGTCGGCGGGGAAGCGCGGCAGGATCGTGAACCGCTGGTCCGTCGCCGTGGGATACGGTCGCCGGACGATGCCGGTCACAGTGGCGGAACGACCTTCGCGCATTGTGTCGACCGGGATCCCGGCGCCGGACTGCCCCACGATCACCACGAGCTTCCCACCGAGGCGCAGCTCGGCACGCCAGCGGTCGCCGAGCTTGTGAACGCCATCGATCGGGCCGCTGACGCGCACGAGCCGCCACTCCTGTGCCTCAGTCGGTCCCGATCGCAGGTTCAGCGGAGCCGGAGGGGCAGCCGTCCCGCGCACATCGAGCGCCGAGGCCTGGATCCGGGGCGCACCGTACGCCCGGCGAACGGCCCCGACCACGTGCAAACGCGTGCCGACCGGCGGCGCCGCCGTGCCGCTCGGCAGGAGCACTTCGACGGCCGCACTCGCGTCCTGCAGCACCACACGGCGGCCGGTCGCGTCGAGCAGGGTCGCGGGCGCCGTCACGACGCCGTTGAGCGCCACCTCGCCCTGGCCTTGGCGAAGCGCGGCGGCGATGCTGATGGTTCGAACGCTCGACGAGGGCGAACCTGGCTTCGGCGATGCTCCGGCAACGGCCGCGGGCCCCGAGAGACGCTGGACGTCGGCGCTGTCGCGCAACCACATCCGATAGCCGTCTGCTGCACCCTTGCGGCTCGCTCGCTGCCCGGCGATTCCGGTGACCCGATAGGTCGCACCGGCCTCGAACGAGGCCGCCTCGAGTCCGCTCGTGGCGGCAGCCATGACCCGGATCGCGGCGGCCCCCGACCGTTCGAGCGTGAGCACGATGCTGTTGCCGGACTTCGACGGCTTGGCTGCGAGCGTTCCGGTGGCGGTCACGAGGCGGGCTTCGCTAGCTTCGCCGAGACCGCCCGAAGAAACCGGCACGGGCGCCGGAAGCGGCCCGTTGCCGGTCGCCACGAGGTCACCGTCTCCTGGACGGATCTCCAGCTGCCCGTAGGGGTCAGCCAGCTTGCCGGCGACCTCGAGCACCGTGCCGCGCGATGGCGCGGCCGCTCCGTCGGGGAGCTTGACGATGAGCCCGCCAGCGGCATCACCGATCGCGAGCAACGGCGGCGACCCGAGCCGGCCCGCCTGCACGGTAACGGTTCCTCGGACGACGACGCGGCTGCCGATCGGTGCGCTGCGTGCCGCGGCCGGATCGAGGACAACGGGCGCCGGCGTCGGCGTGGCGGTCGGGCGTGGCGTGGGCGTCGGGGTGGGACGCGGCGTCGGGTTCGGCGTGGGCGAAGCCGACGGCGACGGGGTTGGCGTGGGGCTGGGAGGCGGAGTCCGGCTCGGATCCGGGGTCACGACCTCCAGCTCCCCGGCGAGGGTGGCGTGGATTCGGTACCCACCGGTTCCCGTCCCCGAGCTGTCGCGCTGGCCGAGCGGGCCGGAGACGACGACGCTCGTGCCGTTCGGGAGTGCCACCCCGGCGAGCGCGTCCGGTCCGATGACAGCGCGGACTTCGCCGGTGCCATCGTCAACGGTCACGCCGAGGCCGTCCGCCAGCGCCGACGGTGATCCGACCGTCGTTCCGCTCACCGTCACGCGAAGTCCCTCGTTCGACTCGCCTGCGGCCCCCGTCCCGATCTCGAGCGGATCCGGAAGGTCGAGCGACTCGCCTCGAACCAAGTCGCCTTCCGCCAGTTTCAGCGTGCGCTGTCCGTACCGGCTCGCCACGGATCCCTCTGCGCGGACGTGGGTACCGGCGGCCCAGACGGCGGACGCAGGTGCATCGAGGTACAGCGCAATACCGCCGGTATCGTCCTGAACGAAGCCGCCGCGGCCACCCTCGAGGCCACCGAGCGCCGTGGTCAGGGTTCCCTCGATCGTGACGAGATCCCCGTCCGCGCGCGCCCGCGCCTCTGCGATCGGAAGCGCGCCGGGCGTGGGGCTCGGAGTGGGCGTGGGCGTTGGGCTGGCCAGGGGTGTCGGCGTTGGCGTCGGGGTGGGCTGCGGGCTCGGAACCGGGGTCGGAGCCGGGGTCGGAGCCGGCGTCGGAGTCGGGGTAGGAGTCGTGTCAGGGGTTGCCGTGGGCGACGGTGTTGCCGTGGGCACCGGACTCGCCAATGGCGTTGAGCTCGGCGTCGGCGTCGGGCCCGGTTCGGGAACGGGCGGCGCGGCCAGGTTCTGCGCCGACGGCGCACCCTGGACGAAGAAGTCCAAGGCGTTGCTGTTCGTGTCCGTGCCGTTGCCGGCGGCGCCGCCGGGCGACCGTTCGAGGCTGGATCCCGCGCTCGGGGCTGGGGCCGGCGCGCCTTCGACGAAGCTGTTGACGGCATCGCCCCAGCCAACCGCATCGAGCGGTGCTCCGCCGACAACACGAAGGACCATGGCGCCGCCGGTCGCGGCAAGCCCGCCCGTGTACGTCGCATCGCCGATCGACACGAAGACGCCCGCGCCGTTGACGACCAGGGTTCTCCGGCCCGGATCGAGGATTGCCGGCGACGCCCACGTCGCCTTGCGCGTGATGGTCGTCCCCGACGCGGTCACGTAGACGAGCTCGAGACCGCCCAGATCGACAGCTCCCGGGCCCTGGTTCGCCACCTCGACAAACTCATCCGAGGCGGACGTCCCTCCGGTCTGCACCTCCGACACGACGAGCGTGGATGGGGGCCAGCTGACATCGGCAAGCAGGCGCACGCGCGCTTCGGGATCGGGCTGTGCCGGCGCGATCCCGGCGATAAGGATGACCAGGGCGATGAGCGCGGACAGGCCCGCGCGCCGGGCGCGTTGCATCGACGACCTCCCGGCGGGTACGGGCAGGCGACGGATGACGGCGGTCTTGAACTTGTACCAGACCGCGCTTCGCTGGCGCTTATCTGCTCGCGGCCAGCGACGTGCCCGCCCGGTCGTGACCCCCATCGACTAGCATGGCGCTCCCATCCCCCGCTCCATTCCGAACGCCCGCACTGGAGAGAACGTGCCCCGCGCCAAGCGAACCGACCGCGCCGAGGCCCGCCGTCGCTACCGAGCATCGCTCGGTGAGCAGCCCTTCGACGAGGCTGACGAGACCACGGCTCCGCCGCCCGCCGGCCGCGTCCCGGCGCCTCGGCCGCCGAGCGCCGGCGAGCGACCCGGCCTTGGCTATGCGTTCCGCGCGTCGTTCCGTCCGGTCAACCTCGGCGAGGACCTGCGCTACCTGCCGAAGCTGCTGATCGACCGCTCCGTCTGGCTGCCGATCCTCCTGACGATCGCTGCCGGCGTCGCATTCGCCGTGACCAATGGCTCGAACTGGCTGGTGAACCTCGTCGCCACGTATTTCGTCGCCCCACCGGCGCTCGGCTCGGTGTTCATCGGTGGGTTCCTTGCGCCACGCGCGAGCTATCTCGTCGGCCTCATCGTGGGCTTCGTCTCGGCGGTGGTGGCCAGCGTGGTCATCCTGACCTCGTCGACGTCCCTGATGACGGGCCAGCCGCTCGGCACGACACCCACGCCGACACCGGCCGCCTCGATTTCTGCGAACGTGAGCGCCACTGCGGCTGCCGCAGCCTCCGGTTCCCCGGCAGCATCTGCGGGACCGGCCACCTCGGCATCCGCCGCGCCAGGAGCGTCGCCCAGCCCGTCACCGGCGCCGACGCCCAACCCGTCGTCGATCCAGGACCAGATCGTCTACGCGTTCGTGACCTCGCCGCCGTTCGGGATGTTCTTCGCCGCAGCCGCGGCCTGGTACCGCCGGTTCCTGCGGCTGTCCCGGCCGACGCCTCCCCGCTCGCAGCAGGGACGCCGCGGCGACGGCCGCACCCGAACCCGCCGCTAGCGGGGGTCACCCTAGGCGGCGCATTCCCGCGTGGCCCATCTGGCGCACGCCCTCGGGCCGATCCGGGCCACCGCCGACTGACGCCGCGACCTCGACCAGCGTCCGGACGTCGTGGGCCACGACGTTCACCACCGATGCCTGCCGCTGCAGCTCCCCGTCGACGAGGAGCAGGGCGTGGCGACGGACCACGCCGCGGAGGCGCGCCCAGGTGTCCGGCCAGAGCGTGACGTTGACCATCCCCGTCTCGTCCTCGAGCGCCAGGAACACCGTGCCCTTGGCGGTCATCGGGTGCTGGCGGGTGACGACCAGGCCGCCGATCCGCACCCGCCCTGGTCTGCCCGCCGCGAGGTCCGAGTTCGGCACGGCACCGAGCCGGTCGAGCACGCTGCGGTACAGCGACACGACCTGGCGGCGGGCGTCGAGCCCGACCACCGCGTAGGCGTCGCCGATCCGCTCCGATTCGGTGAGTGCCGGCAATGCCGGCGCGTCGGTCGGCGGCAGGCGGAGGTCGATCGGCCGGCCCGCCACGCGTCCCGCGATGGAGCCACGCACCGAGCCCGCGACCTCGCGCAGCTGCCATAGCAGCTCGCGTCGCGGCCGTCCCAGCGAATCGAGCGCGCCGACCCGGATCAGCCGTTCGAGCGTCTCCTCGGGCAGGTCGGTCCGCTCGACGACGTCGGCCAGCGACGTGTACGGGCCACGGGTCAGCTCCGCGTCGATGAGCTGCTCGTGCTCCTCGCCGATCCCTTTCACGAGGCCCATCCCGAGCCGCACGCCCCAGCCAACGGCGCTCTCGGCCGACCATCGATCGCGTGCCTCGCGCGAGGGCATCACGCAGGCCGCCGACTCGACCGGATCGGGCCGCCGTTCGATGCCCGCGTCCCCGGGGAGCGGCTCGTCTTCGCCGCCCGTCGCCCAGCCGGGGCGGCCGGCCCATTCGGTGGTGGTCTTGTAGCGGCTCCGGTTGATGTCGACCGGCAGGATCGCCACGCCGTGCCGCTTCGCGTCGTTGACGAGCACCTCGACCGGGTAGAACCCCATCGGCTGGGCGTTGATCAGCCCGACCAGGAACTGGGCCGGGTAGAACAGCTTGAGGAACGACGACTCGTAGGCGGTCCGCGCGAACGCCGCCGCGTGCGATTTCGCGAAACCGAAGCTGGCGAAGGCGGCGACCTGGCGGAACAGCTCCTCGGCCATCTCGACGGTCATGCCCGGCTGGCGCAGGCAGCCCTCGAAGAATTGCTGGTGGAGCTTCTCCATCTCGCGCGTCGAGCGCCACGTGCCCATCGCCCGCCGGAAGCCGTCGCTCTCGGCCGGGCTGAACCCCGCGACCTCGATCGCGATCCTCATGACCTGCTCCTGGTAGAGGATCACGCCGAGCGTGTCGTTGAGCACCGGCTCGAGGCTGGGATGGAGGTACTCGACCGGCTCGATGCCCTGCTTGCGGCGGAGGTACGGATGGACGGCGTTGCCCTGGATCGGCCCCGGCCGGATGATCGCGACCTCGACCACGAGATCGTCGAGGTTCGTCGGGCGCGACTTCGGCAGCGTCTGCATCTGGGCCCGGCTCTCGACCTGGAAGACCCCGACGGTGTCGGCCGCCTGGAGCATGTCGAAGACCTCGGGGATCTCCTCGGGCAGCTTGTCGAGGTCGAGGCAGACCGCGCAGTCGTGCTCGATGAGCTGGAGCGTCTCGTCGATCGCGGAGAGCATCCCGAGCCCGAGCAGGTCGAGCTTGATCAGCTTCAGCTCCTCGACGTCGCGCTTGTCGAACTGGACGACGACGCGGTCCTTCATCGTCGCCCGCTCGATCGGGGCGATGTCGATGAGCGGCGCCGCGGTCACGAGCATCCCGCCCGAGTGGATCGACAGGTGGCGCGGGAAGCCGTCGATCCGGGCGCAGAACTCGAGCCAGCGCTCCCAGTCGCTGAGGTGGGCCGTGCTGCCGCCCATCGGTTGCGCGGGCGACTCGGGCTCGACGCGGGCGACCTTGCTGTCCCCGCCCCGGCCCATCGTCTGCGTCCGCGGTGCCGGCGGATCCCAGCGGTTGGGGCGGCCGAGGCGGTCGGTCTGGCGGGGCGGCGGTTCGGGCATGCCGCTCTCGGGGTCAATCTGGCGGCCCTCGACGAGCGCCGGCGGGACGAGCTTGTCGCGATCCTGCGCGTAACCGGTCCCTTTTCCCGACCGAAGCCAGGCGACGCTCGCCGGCGTGTCGCCCGGTCCACCCTCGTCGTCGTGACGGCCACCGGGCCGGATCGACGGCGGCGACTCCGGGGCGCCCTCCCACATTCCGGACCTCGATGGGCCGTGGAGCGGGTTCGGTGCTGTTGGCGCGCCCCGAATCGCACCCATTTCTGCTGCGGGCACGACGGATGTCGACAAGGCCGCGCCAGCTGCCGTGCCGGTTCCACTATCGACCAAGGAATCGCCTCCATTCGTGCCTGGACCTTGGATTGGGCTCAAGCGCGGATCTCGATCGGACGACGGTCCTCCTTGTCTCCCTCCTTCCTGCTCCGACCATGAATGGGTGCGATTGGCCATCGTGGAAGCGCCCGGACCGGCCACCTGCGCAAGCAGGTCCGGCCCCGCGACCGGTGATGACTCCCCGCTCGCCGCCTTATTGGCCTCCGTGCCGCTGGGAGCGGTAAAACCGGGGCTTGAGGGGGAAGAAGCGGTCGAAACGGGGCCGTTTCCTGCACGACGCGGGCCTGCTCCCGCACGAGAAGTACCCGCGGAGACGTCTTGTGAGCCGCCAACGTCCGGATGTACCTCTCCCAGCGGTATTGGTTCGGGCAAGGGGGCAGGCGCCGGCTCGGGGGCAGGCACCGCCGCCTCCCCGTTGAGCAGCCACCTGAACGGTTGCGGCGCATTCGGGTCGGCCGGCTTCGGTGGCTGCTTCCACGGCGGCACCTTGCCGACGAGCGGGACCCGCTGCTGGAGCTGGCCCATCCCGTCGACGAGGCCGCGCGACTCGGCCTGCTCGGCGGCAATCGCCTCGGCCGGCGTCCCCTCGCCGGCACGCCGGAAGAACTCGGCGAAGCCGCCGTCCGCCTCGAGATCGCGCCGGACCATCACGCTGTCGTACGTCTCGAGCGCCTTGGCCACGCGGTCGACGAGCGGCCGCGGGAAGCCCAGCGCGTAGCCGACCTCGCGCACCGCCGACCGTGCCCGGTACGTGACGAGGTTGCAGACCATCCCCGTGTGCTCCGGGCCGTAGCGCCCGTAGATGTACTGGATGACCTCCTCGCGGCGCTCCGACGAGAAATCGATGTCGACGTCCGGGTAGGTGGTGCGGCCCGGGTTGATGAACCGCTCGAACAGGAGGTTGTGGGCGATCGGCTCGACCCGGCTGATCCCGAGCGTGTACGACACGATCGAGCTGGTCGCGCTGCCCCGGCCCTGGGCCGGGATGCCCTGCTCCTTGGCGAAGCGCATCAGGTCCCAGCAGATCAGGAAGAACTCGGCGAGGCCGGCCCGCTCGATCACGTCGAGCTCGTGGGCGAGCCGCGTGACGACGGCCGAGGTCAGCGGGTGGTAGCGCCGTCTGGCACCCGCCCAGCACAGCTCGGACAGGTACGAGAACGGCGTTTCGCCGTCGGGCACCGGGAAGCCGGGGAAGCGGTACTGCTCGAACTCGAGGTCGACGCTGCAGGCCGCGGCCAGCGCCGCCGCGCCCTCGATCCCCTCGCGCCATGCCCGGGCGACGTCCCGGCCCAGCGAACCGTCGCCGGGCGGCAGCAACAGCAGGTCCGCCCCGGTCTTGAGGTACGACTCACTGTCGGGGCGGCGCAGGTCGTCCAGCGTGTCGAGCGTCCGGCCGTGGCGGATCGCCGTCAGGACGTCGTGGAACTCGCGGCCCTCGGGCAGCGCGTAGTGGACGTCGTTCGTGACGACGACCGGCAGCCCGAGCTCGCGCGCCAAGGCCACCGATTCGGTGAGGAGCCAGTCGTCGTCCGGCAGCAGGTGATGCGACAGCTCGACATGGAAGCGGCCCGGGAACCGTTCGGCGAGCGCCGCTGCCGCGGCCCTCGCGCCAGAGCGGTCGCCGACCCGCAGCCGCCGTGCGATCTCCCCCTCGCGGCAGCCCGACAGCGCGACGACCCCCTCGGCGTGTTCCGCCAGTGCGGCGGTGCGGAACTGCGGCGCTGCTTTCGTCCCGGCCAGGTTCGCCCGTGAGATCAGCCGGGAGAGGCTCCGCCAGCCCGACGCGTCGGCAGCGAGCAGGACGAGGTGCGCGCCACGCTGTCGCTCGCCGATGCCGCGGTGGTCCTCCTTGACCGGTTCGCGGTGGCCGGGCAGCCGTGCCCGTTCCGGGCGCGGCCGGTCGGGAACGCCTTCGATGGCGGCGGCACCGGAGGGCAGGACGGTCGTGACGCGGCGACCCCCGCGCCGGACCCGCCGCCGGGCCGGGACGACGACGCCGTCCGGGTCGGGGACGAGCGGATCGAGCAGCTCGATCTCGGCGCCGATGACCGGATGGATGCCGGCGGCTTCAGCTGCGGCGGCGAAGCGGACCGACCCGTAGAGGCCCTGGTGATCCGTGACGCCGAGGCCGGTCAGGCCAAGCGCGACCGCCCTCTCAACGAGCTCGTCCGGGGACGACGCGCCGTCGAGGAACGAGAAGTTCGAATGGCAGTGCAGTTCGGCGTACTGGACCACGAATCGGCTCCCTGGCGGTTGCAGTGGGGGCCCGAACCATGATAGAACACATGTTCGAAAGACACCAGCGGTCCTGCCGCGAACATCCCCTGAAATTCTTACCGGATTCGATGAAACAAGAAGGGGGCATCTGACGTCTCAAAGGCATGATCACGACCCTTCGGCCGATTGCCTCGGTTGCCGCCCGGAGCCTGGCGATGGTCGTGGTCGCCATGCTGCTCGTCATGGTCCTGCTCCCCGCGATCCTCGCGGCGCAGGCGGCCAGCGGCTGACCACATTACGTCTCGCGCCTGGGGGCTCGGGACGATGGCGACGACCGACTGCGATGGTCGGGGCGTCGACCCGCCGGAACGACTGGTGAGCGGTCCGACCGGCCTGCAGGACCCCGTCGCATTGGGGGCGACGGGGTCCTGCGCTATGCCTGCGCTGGCAGAGAGCCCGGGTGATACCCTCTCGCGCCTGTATGGCAGCCACGACCCGGTCCGGCAAGCCGATCCCGTTGCCCCCGATGGACCTTCGGCTGATGCAGGACAGCGACGAGCAGTTCGTGAGGTCCGGGGTCTCGCTCGCCCAGGTCCTCTATCGATACGGGCTCAAGTCCGGAGACTCGCTGATCGATGTCGGCTGCAGTGTGGGGCGCCTTCCCATCGGCCTGCTCGCCGGCACGGACTTCCACGGGAGGTATCTCGGTTTTGACGTCATGTCGCGGCAAGTAGCCTGGGCAGCACAGCATCTCGCTCCCGTAACTCCTGGGTTCACGTTCGCGCATCTCGACGTGAGAAACGACCGCTACAACCCGAGGGGAACGGTTGCGCCCGAGAATGTTCGCTTTCCGTCCGGGGCGGCTCGCTTTGACTTCTGCTGCCTGTTCAGCATCTTCACCCACTTCTACAAGGTCGACATCCAGCACTACCTTCACGAGATCCGCCGGGTCCTGAAGCCGGGCGGACTCGTTGTCGCAACCTGGTTCCTGTACGACGAGCGGCGCCTGCCCAAGGCGATGGAGTCGCCGGTGTACCCGATGGCGCACCGGCTCGACGAGGTAACCATCTACGCGGAGCTCTCAGACCCGTTGCGGGCCATCGCGTACGACGAGGGCTTCGTACGGACGATGGTGAAGAACGCCGGCCTGGAGGTCATCCGAGTCGACCGTGGGAAGTGGGCGGGCGAGGAAGCGGACGAGTTCCAGGACTTCGTCCTCCTCCGGCGGCCGGAGGACAGCGTCGCAGTCAGACTTCGGAGGTGGGCCGGCCGCTCCGTGAGGGCGGCTACAGGGCGGCTGCGTGGTCCTCGCCGCGATACCGATCCCCCTGCTCCAGGCGTGGACTCGCCTGGCTCGTGACCAGCCGGATGGTTCACTGCTCAGGGGCGACGGGGTCCTGCTCTATTCTCGAACGGTGATCCCCCGTTGTACGGTGCTCCTTGCCGGTGTCGTGCTGCTCGCCGCGGCCTGTGGCGGACGGTCCGGCACTGACGACCCGCTGTCGTCCGCGATCGAGGCGACGCCGAGTCCCGCGACGCTCGGCCCGAGCCCGGCCGCGACCGAAGCACGAGCCACGGAGACGGCGCCCTCGACTGCCCGGCCCGCGGTCACCCAGAGCGACACGGCCTGGGGCCGGATCTGGGACGCGCTTCCTCGGACATTCCCGGTCTATCCGGGTGCGGTGGAGACCGAGCTGGACGCCCCTGTCAGCGCAGCATTCACGGCCGGTGACGCCAACCCCGACGAGATCGTGACCTGGATGCAGCAGCAGCTCGAGCTGGCCACGTACAGTACGGAGGCGCTCTCGGGGCCGCTCGAGGATGGCGGCTTCGTGATCGACTCGGTCGGTGACGCGGGTTGCCGGATCGAGACGACCGTGACGCCGGCCGGCGGGCTGACGCTCGTCAGCGTCCGCTTCGGCGCGGATTGCCCGTTCGAATAGGTCAGCAGGGAGGACAGATGCAGCCACGAGCGCGGGACTTCATCGGGGCCGGGCTGCTGTTCGTCGTGCTCAGCGGGCTGGTCGCCATCCTGTTCCTGCTGGAGGCGACGGCGACCCGCGGGACGTAGCGATTTCGCCATTTCGTGGCGCGCGGGCGCAACACATCGAATCGAACATCCGTCCATACTGCCGATGGATCGGGCCCGGGATTCCGATCCGACTCGCCTTGGGGGCGGCAGCCGTGCAGTCAACGCAGCCACGTGACCTCGCAGCGCTCATCTTCGTCGTCGGCCTGTTCGGGGTGCTCCTCGTCGTCACCCTGATGATCGGAGCTCCGGCCCGCTAGTCGTACACGCGCTCCAGGTGCCACGTGCCGGCAACCCGGTCGAAGTACACGAGCGCGAGCCACTTGCGACCGACGACCTTGACGTAGTCGCGCGCGATCGGCTCCCCCCACCACGCTTCCTCGACCCGCCAGCGGTTGCACACCTCGACCGGCTCGCGCCGGCCGTTCCAGCGGATCGCCGTCAGCCGTCCTGACGCGTCGGCCTCGACCTCGATCGCGGGGTGTTCGCGGAGCAGCCGCGTCACCGGTCCGTCCCTTCGCCCGTCACCGACTGCCACGTCCAGCGCCGCTCGGGGAGCGGTGCCTCGGGGTCGGTCACCACGGCCCGTCGCAGGCGGTCCTCCCCGAACGTCAGCGCGAGCCGCATGAGCTGCCAGCCGAGCCGGGCGTTGCGCGCGGCCTGCGGCTCGAACAAGGGGAGCTGCTGGCCGGCCGCCGGCTCGGCACCCGCCAGCTCCAGCTCGAGCCGCGCGACCGCGGCCGGCGGTGGCGTCCGCTCCAGGCGGGCGAAGAGCAGCCGCTCGACGGCTTCGACGTCGGCGGTCGGCTCGGGGAAGCGCTGCTCCACGGTCAGCTCGCGCGGCGTGCCTGCGTGGGCGAACGCGAGGTCCAGCTCGAGCCGGAGACCTGCCCGGGCCGCCGCCAGGCCGCGTGCCTGGAGCTGCTCGGTCAGGGCGGCGGCCAGCCGGTGGAGGACGAAGCGGAGCGGTTCGAGCTCTTCGACCGGGGGCTCGATCGGCAGCCCCAGCACGAGGCGCTCGGGGGCCCGGCGGGGCCGGAAGGGGTCGGTCTCCTGCCCGTTGGCTCGGGCGTGCAGGCGCTCCCCTTCCTCGCCGAAGCGCGCGACCAGCGCCGAGCGAGCCAGCTCGGCGACCGCGCCGATCCGGCGCAGTCCGAAGCGGTTCAGCCGGGCACGGACGTCGGGATCGGTGGTGAGCAGGCCGGCCGGGTAGGACGCGAGGAACGCGGTGTCGTCGCCGGGTGGGACGAGGATCGGCCGGCCGGGCGCCGCGTGGAACGCTGCGACCGTGGCCGCGAACCGCGTTCCGGCGATGCCCGCCCGCGGCTCGCCGGGGAGCAGCCGTTCGAGCGCGCCGCCGATCCGTTGGACGAGCACGGGTTCGGCGCCCCACAGCGGCCCGAGCCCGTCGACCTGGACCTCGAACAGCCCGAACGCCGGGTCGTGCGGATCGGCGGTCCCAGCGACGCCCGGGCTGAATGCGGCAAGCCGCTCGAAGGCGGTCTCGATCGCGGTCGCGTCGGCGTCGGGCTCCGGGTCGAGGAAGACCGCCTCAGGCGCCAGCCGGTGCGCGGCCCCGAGCGCCATCCCGCGGCGCACGCCGAGGGCCCGTGCCTCGGGGCTCGCGTCGATGACCGTGCCCGGCATCCACGGCTGGCCGCCGAGGATCGTCGGGCCGGTCGGGAAGGACGCGGAGGCTCGGGCCTGCATGAGCGCGAGCGGGAGGTGAGGCCAATGGAGATGGAGGAGTCGCATCGAGCTGCTCTCGTGAAGAAGTCGCGGGGGCGTTGACGAGGAGGAGGTCCTCCCGGCGGAGACAGGCGTCGCGCTCGCCGCCGTCCGCGTAGAGGATCCGAAGAGTGGCCCGCCTCCCCGGCGGTCCGAACCGGTTGCGGGCGACGATCGCCTCGGTCTCCTGGCCGACCACGTCGCGGCCGAGCCGGATCCACGCCCGGCGGGCCAGCTCGAGCCGCAGGCCGGTCGATTCGGCGACGGCCGTCGTGAGGCCGTTCGGGTCGCCCCGGCCGGGCGGCTCGAGCAGGATCAGCAGCACGTCCGAGCGGCGGGCGAGGGCCGACAGGCGGTGCAGCCGGTCGGCGACCTTCGAGGCGCGGTCGGTGCGGGCAAGACGGCTCGGCAGGTCGAGCAGCAGGACGTCGACCGAGTGGCTCGTCAGCAGCGCCCCGCCGATCGCGAGGGCCTCGTCGAGCGTTTCGGGCGTGACGACGACCAGCCATTCGAGCCGGACGCCGCGGGCGACCGCCTCGACCGGGTCGAAGCTCCGCGAGAGATCCACCCAGGCCACGACCGATCCGGCGGCCTGGGCCTCGGCGACGGTCCGCAACGCGAGCGTGGTGCGGCCGCTCGACCCGTCGCCGCGGAGTGCCAGGCCGGCGTTCCGTGGCAGGCCCCCCGGTCCGAGGATCGCGTCGAGCTCGGCGAAGCCGGTCGAGACGACGCGTTCGAGCGGGGCGAGGGCCGGGGTTCCGGCTGCATCCGGGACGGTGTCGGGGACCAGCGCGAGGGCCCCCTCGGTCAGCCTCCTCGGAGCTGCCGCTCCCCAGCGGGCCTCGAGGCTCGCCAGGGCCGCCGACACGTCCGCGGGTCGATCCGACACGCTCCCAGTATCGAACAAATGTTCTACTTCGTCAACGGTTGTTGCGCGCGGCTGGTCGTATTCCTGGGGCATCTATCGACCGGGATTCTCGCCGAGATTCGGTCGCGGAAGCCCGCATATCGGCGCTGGCAGACCCGTGGTGCATAGCCCGGCCCACAACAACGCTCCCAACTACGCCAGTCCGCCCTGAAGGTCGCCAGATAGACCTCCGGCGCATACGACCTCCCACCTACGGCAGCGCGATCAGCACCATCCCGAGGCCCACTCCCGCGACACCGAGCCACTGGACGGGGCGCAGCCGCTCCCCGAGGAACAGCACCGCGATCAGGATCGTGACCGCCGGCCCGAACGACGACACCAGCCCGACGAGCCACGTCTCCGCCTGCTCGAGCCCAATCGCGAACACGATCAGCCCGGTCACGTCGAGCACTCCGGCGAGCGCCACGATCGCCCACGACCGCGGTCCCTGCCCATCCGTGTCCACCTGCATGATCGCGGCGAGGCGCGGGATCGCCAGCGCACTCAGGACCACCACCGCCCCGACCGAGACCACTGCGTTCACGACCCGCGACACGACCAGCACCTCGAGCCAGCCCGATCGCTCGATGGCCTCCGCGAGCCCGACCGTCATGACGGCGAAGAGCACGAGCGCGATCACCGCGAACACGACGCCCGGGCCCGCCAGCCGCGTGGTGCGGATTCCGCCGTCGAACGCGACAGCGGTCAGGATCACGCCGACGGTGGCCACGGCGGCGCCCGCCGCCTGGATCAGCGTGAGCGTCTCGCCGCGGATTACCACGGCCAGCACGACGACCAGCCCGCCGTAGGCGGCGACGACCCCGCTCACCAGCGAGATCGGTCCGATCCGCAGGCCCGTGAAGTAGGCCAGGTACGCGCCGGCACCGATGATGCCCAGCAGCGCGGCCGCAACGAGGGCCACCGGATCGGCGGGCGGCGCCACGCCACGCCCGAACGCGAGCGCGACGAGCAGCACGGCACTGACGACCTGCATCCCCGCCGTGACCTTGAGGCTGCCGAGCCGCCGGCTGGCGAGCGCGCTGGCCACGTCCATCGTCCCCCACGACAGCGCGGCGCCGAGCCCGGCGAGGAACCCGAACGAGATGGGCATCGGGGCAGCCTATCGACGGGACCGGCGCACCAGCGGCACGTGCCACCCTATGCGACCGGCCGTCCGGGGACCCCGTGCTACACTCGCCCGCGTCCCGTGGGGATGTAGCTCAGCTGGGAGAGCACCGCGTTCGCATCGCGGGGGTCAGGGGTTCGAGTCCCCTCATCTCCACCATCCCGCCGCCGGATAGCTTGTCCGCGCAACGCCGGGAACCCCTTCCGCAACATCGTCCGCCCGTGCCCCGGACGTGCATGACAAATCGACCCGCGCGGCCGATACGCATCTACGTCGATGCAAGCCACAGAGTCGCACAGTCCCGGCATGCAATCGCTCGCCGCACCGGACCTGGGAAGCCATCCCTGGATGGCAGAGTCGGCGCGCTGCGGGCGATGCGGCCGGACCGACCATCTGATCGAGGGAGACGGACCCACGATCTGCCGGATCTGCCTGTTTGCCTGGGGCCACTACTCGCGCTTCATCCTGCGCGGCCTCGTCGTCCGCGAAGCAGGCGGGGTCCAGCTCCGGCACGCCGCACACGACTACCCGATGCTCGGTTGCCCGCTATGCCGGGGGGAGCAGCTCCGTGGCGCCGCATCGTTCGACGGCTGGCTGCGCGGCCGCAACGTCTGACCGCGTCTTGGGTCCCTCGCCGCAGCGAGGCATACCCTGCAGCGGTGCGGATCTTCGTCATCGGGCTGATGGGAGCGGGCAAGTCGACAATCGGGCGCCGGCTGTCCAGACGGACCAGCTGGCCGTATTTCGACAACGACGCGCTCGTTGAGCAGGTCGCCGGACGCACGGCGCCGGAGATCGAGGCCGAAGGCGGGGTCGATGCCCTGCACGACGCGGAGCTGGCCGCATTCGAGCGCGCATTGACGATCCCGCCGCCCGTGATCCTCGGCGTGGCCGGTTTCGTGGTGGTCGATCCGCAGCTTCGACGGCGAATGCGCGAGGCTGGCACCGTGATCTGGCTGCGCGCGCGGCCCGAGACCCTCCGGATGCGCGTGGGTAGCGGTCGCGGCCGCCGCGAGGACGCAACGGATATCGAGTGGATCCGGTCGGTCGTCGCTGAACGGACGCCGGCGTTCGAGGAGGCCGCCGACATCGTGATCGACGTCGACCGATTGCGGCCGCGGCACGTCGTCGATGAGATCGCCCAGCAACTCGGAATCGAACCTGATCAGGCCGAGGCGGCGTCGACCTCCACGTCCTGATCGAGCGCTCCGTGGAGCTCGAGCGCGTGGTCGCGCAGCCAGCGCCGCCACTGTCGATGATCCGGGCGACGGGACGCGACGAGTGCCCAGAAGGCCGGCCCGTGCCCGAACACGCGCAGGTGCGCGAGCTCGTGGATCACGACGGTATCCAACGCTTCGGGCGGCGCGAGGACCAGGCGCCACGAGAACGCCAGCCGACGACCGCGTGAGGCGCTGCCCCAGCGCGTGCGCTGGTCGCGGATCGAGATCCCAGCCGGTGCGACGCCGAGAGCTTCCGCGTGGCGGGCAATCGCGCGTTCGACCTCGTCGCGAGCGCCAGCCCGCAGCCACGCGTCGAGGACCGTCGCGACGGGACGGCGGTCGCCGCCGGCAAGACGGAGAACCAGCTCGTCCTCCAGGTCACCTCCAACGCGTGTCACCGTGGATCGGCGCGCGTCGCGACCGTGTTCGATCCGGAGCCGGTGGAGCTCGCCCCGATAGCGGAACGTGGCCCCGTCGCGCAGGCCGCCCCGCGCCGCGAGCGTGGCCCGCTCGGCCGCCTGCCGGGCGAGGTGCCGTCGGATCCACGCCTCGCGTTCGCCGAGGAATGCGGCGATCTGCGCCTCCGGGCGCGCCCAGCCGCGCCGGTTGGGACCCGGAATCGTGACCAGGACGCCCTTGGCCGGGTCGATGACGACCCGCAACGTCCGTGCCTGTGACGACCGGCGGAGCACGTAGCCGAGGCGACCACCGGGAAGGTCGGCCGTGGACGGCTCCTCCGTGACGATCCGGCGGGCGGGCTGGCGCGGCATCGCGCTCGATGATGCCACGCCGCGAGGCTCGCAGAACCTCCGCGGCGTCTTCACATTCGCTCCACGATCGCGGGCGAGGATCGCTGCATCACCGCATCAGAGCGAACAAGGAGATTCAGTCACATGAGCGGACGAACAATTCTCAACCTCGCGCTCGGGGCCATCGTGGTCCTCGTGCTGGCGGGAGTCGGCATCGGCATCTACAACGCGGGCGTGAGCCAGGGCATCGCCCAGGCCGCCACATTGCCCGAGGGGACCACGGTCGTGGCGCCGGCGGGCTACGGCTACGGCTGGGGTCATCCGGGCTTCTTCGGCTTCGGGTTCCTGTGGATCCTCTTCCCGATCTTCTTCTTCCTGCTGCTGTTCGGCCTGGCGCGCGCCGCGTTCGGCGGTCGGCGCTGGGGCGGCCCCGGCTGGGGTCCCGGCGGCGGCTACGGCCCGAATGGCTGGCACGAAGAGCGCGAACGGCGCATGGCCGAGTACCACCAGCGGCTCCACGACGAGGGCGCTCGGAACCCCGGCGATGTGGGACGATCGAACCCGCCGAACGCGGTCTGACCGCGGCTCCTCCTCACCATCCCTCGCGGCCGCCCCGTCCTCGGGCGGCCGCCTCCGACGATTCGAGGCCTCTACGATGGCCGCCGTGAAGACCGTCCTGGTCGTCGACGACGAACCGCGGATCGTGCAGCTCGCCCGCGACTACCTCGAGAACGCGGGCTTCGCGGTCCTGACCGCCGGCGACGGGCGCTCCGCCATCCGCGCCTTCCGGACCCGCCACCCGGACCTCGTCGTCCTCGACCTCGGCCTGCCCGAGCTCGACGGACTCGACGTCACCCGCGCGATCCGCGCCGATGCGGCCACCCCGATCGTGATGCTGACCGCGCGAGACGACGAGCTCGACAAGCTGCTCGGGCTCGAACTCGGGGCGGACGACTACATCACCAAGCCCTTCAGCCCGCGCGAGCTCGTGGCGCGGGTGCGGGCCGTCCTGCGCCGGACCGAAGCGTCGGCGGCACGCGAAGAGCAGGATCGGATCACCGTCGGGAGCCTGCTGCTGGACGTGCCCCGCATGCGGACCGAGGTGGCCGGCACGCCCGCCGAGCTGACACCGACCGAGTTCACGCTGCTGGCCACCATGGCGCGCCAGCCGGGCCGCATCTTCACGCGGTCGCAGTTGCTCGACGCCGTCCACGGCGTCGCCTTCGAGTCGTACGAGCGAGCCATCGACACGCACATCAAGAACGTGCGCCGCAAGATCGAGCCGAACCCGCGCGAGCCGCGCTACATCCAGACCGTATACGGCGTCGGCTACCGGGTCGCCGAGCCGGAGGGCTGACGTGCCCGCCACCGGCCCACGCGAACCGAGCCCGCAGCCGCGCGAGCGGCCCCACTGGTGGCCGGACGACGAGCCATGGCCGCCGCCGGAGTGGCGCGGTCCGCCGTGGTGGGGAGCACGTGGCCGCGGCGGAGCCTGGGGCCCACCGTGGCGGCGCCGCGGAATGGCGCGTCGGTTCGGTTGCTTCGTGCTGTTGCTCTCGCTGGTCGTCGTGTCGATCGGCGTGGTCGGGCTGTGGATCATCGGCACGCTGCTCGGGCTCGTCGCGGGCAATGGCGTCCTGACCGACCTGGCGCAGGCCGCTTTCCTCGTCATCCTGATCGCCGGCGGGATCGCACTCATCTTCGGAATCCGACTGGCGCGCGCGGTGGGGCCGCCGCTCGATTCCCTGGTGGAGGCCGCCCGCCGGGTCGAGGGGGGCGACTACACCGTCCGTGTCCCCGAGGTGAACCGGGGTCCACGCGAGCTCCGCGGTCTCGTACGCGCGTTCAACACGATGACCGCGCGCCTGGAGGCCGACGAGCAGCAGCGCCGAGGCCTGCTCGCCGACGTCAGCCACGAGCTGCGCACGCCGCTGGCCGTAATCCAGGGCAACGCCGAAGCGATCGTCGACGGCGTCTACCCGGCCGACGCACAACATCTCGGCACGATCCTCGAGGAAGCGCGGGTGCTGTCACGCCTGATCGAGGACCTGCGCACGCTCGGCCTGGCCGAAGCCGGCACGCTCGCCCTGCACCGCGAGCCAACGGACCTCTCGATCGTTGTTGGCGAAGTCGGCCGCTCGTTCGAACAGCTCGCCTCGACGGCCGGCGCGCACGTCGAGATCGACCTGCCCGACGACCTGCCGCTGCTCGACGTCGACCCCATCCGCCTCCGCGAGGTGCTGGCGAACCTGGTGGCCAACGCGCTGCGCTACGTCGACTCCGGCGGCACGGTCCGGATCGCCGCCCGAACGGACGAGAACACCGTCTTGCTCGAGGTCGCCGACAACGGCCCGGGCATCCCGGCCGACCTCCTGCCGAGCGTCTTCGACCGGTTCGCCAAGTCGTCCGAATCACGTGGCACCGGTCTCGGGCTCGCGATCGCGAAGGCGATCGTCGAGGCGCACGGTGGTCGGATCTCCGCAGAAAGCGGCACCGGGGTCGGAACCACGATGACGATCGAGTTGCCGAACCCCCGCCGGTCGGGCGCTGACTGACCCTCTGGTACAATTCGCGGCCCGTGGGGCTATAGCTCAGCTGGGAGAGCACCTGCATGGCATGCAGGGGGTCCGGGGTTCGAGTCCCCGTAGCTCCACCAGAACCGCCGACAATTGCACCCCTCGCCGGCGCGGCGGGGGGTGATCCATATCCGAGGCAATCCGTGTCCGACACCACGGCCGACAGCACACCGGCGACCGGCCAGACCCGCGAGCGAACCCGCATCGAGCGCTATGACCCGAGCGCGATCGAGCCGCGCTGGCAGCAGCGCTGGGACGAGCTCGCCCTCTACCACACGGACCTCGCCAACCCCCGCGAGCGTTACTACCTGCTGACGATGTACCCGTACCCGTCGGGCGACATCCACATCGGGCACTGGTACATCAAGACCCCGACGGACGCCCTGGCCCGCTTCCGCCGGATGCACGGCAAGAACGTGTTCCTGCCGATCGGCTTCGACGCCTTCGGGCTGCCGGCCGAGAACGCGGCGATCAAGAACCGCGTCAACCCGCGCGACTGGACGATGCGCAACATCGAGAACATGCGCCGCCAGCTACGACAGATGGGCGCGACGTTCGACTGGAGTGCCGAGGTCGTCTCCTGCGACCCCGACTACTACCGCTGGAACCAGTGGTTCTTCCTGCAGTTCCTGAAGGCGGGCCTGGCGTACCGGGCGAAGTCGGCGGTCGACTGGTGCCCCAATGACGGAACGCTGGCGCGCGAGCAGGTCGAGGGCGTCGACCGCCGCTGCTGGCGCTGCGGCGCGAAGGTCGAGAAGCGCGACCTCGACCAGTGGTACCTGCGCGTCACGAAGTACGCCGACGAGCTGCTCGACTTCAGCGAGATCCACTTTCCCGACGCGGTGCGGACCCAGCAGACCAACTGGATCGGCCGGTCGGAGGGTGGCGAGATCGTGTTCGAGACGGCCCCCTCGGACCACCACCCCGGCGGGGAAGAGCTGCGCGTCTTCACGACGCGGCCGGACACGCTGTTCGGGGCCACGTTCATGGTGCTTGCGCCGGAGCACCCGCTGGTCCCCGAGCTGACCGCTCCGGATCGCCGCGCCGAAGTCGAGGCCTACGTCGCTCGCGCGGAAACCGAGACCGAGATCGAGCGGCTGTCCACGGAACGAGAGAAAACCGGTGTGCCGATCGGCGCCGACGCCATCAACCCGGTCAACGGCGAGCGCATTCCGATCTTCGTGGCCGACTACGTGCTGGCCGGCTACGGCACGGGCGCGATCATGGCCGTGCCCGCCCACGACCAGCGCGACTTCGCGTTCGCGCGCGCGCACGATCTGCCGATCCGGGTCGTGATCCAGCCCGAAGGCGCGGACTCGGAAGAGGCCCTCGCGATCACG
>DASTYU010000206.1:0-2313 GCA_035764655.1 Candidatus Limnocylindrales bacterium | reverse complement strand
CCCCTGGTGCGGACGTCCATGGCCTCAGCCTACCCGACGGAGCGATGAAGGTCCAATCTGTTCAATCTTCCAGGTCTCTGGATACTTGTCATCTCTCAACTATCTGTGGCATCCTGGTCCGGTCCGCGAACGTCCGCGAGCATGGAGGTGCCGATGTCGAACTCGAACGACCCCGCGATCGCGGTGCGCGGGCTGGAGAAACGGTTCGGCGACCTCGAGGCCCTCGCCGGGATCGACTTCGAGGTGGCCCCCGCGACCGTGTTCGGGCTCCTCGGGCCCAACGGCGCCGGCAAGACCACGGCCGTCCGCATCCTCACGACGATCCTGGAGCCCGACGGGGGCACCGCGGAGGTGCTCGGGTTCGACGTCGTGCGCGACGCCGAGCGCGTCCGGCTGCGCTTCGGGCTGGCCGGCCAGGCCGCCACGGTGGACCCCAACCTCACCGGTCGCGAGAACCTGCGACTGGTCGGGCGGCTCGCGCAACGCGCCCGCCCGTGGGTCGAGCAGCGGGCGGCCGAGCTCCTGGAGAACTTCGAGCTGACGCCTGCGGCGGACCGCCCGATCAGGACGTACTCGGGCGGGATGCGGCGACGACTGGACGTCGCGGCCGCGCTGGTCGGTCGCC
Source organism: Candidatus Limnocylindrales bacterium (assembly GCA_035764655.1). Taxonomy (GTDB): domain Bacteria; phylum Chloroflexota; class Limnocylindria; order Limnocylindrales; family CSP1-4; genus DASTYU01. The sequence continues at coordinate 1,688 of DASTYU010000206.1, read as the reverse complement.
CGCCCGTCCTGTTCCTGGACGAGCCGACGACCGGCCTCGACCTCCCCAGCCGCAACGCGCTGTGGGACACGATCCGCGAGCTCGTCGCGGAGGGCACCACCGTGCTCCTCACCACGCAGTATCTGGAGGAGGCCGACCGGCTCGCCGGGCAGATCGCCGTGGTCGATCTCGGCCGCGTCATCGCCGAGGGAACGCCCGCTCAGCTCAAGGCGCAGCTCGGCAGCACGGTCATCGAGTTCGCGATGTCCGACGAGATGGACGCCGAACGCGCCGTGGGCCTGCTTTCGAGCCATCGCGCGGATGCCGAGCGGGAGGGCGCGACGATCCGCGTGCCCACCACGGAGGGGCCGCGATCGCTGATGGAGATGCTGCGGACGCTGGACGCCGAGGGGCTGTACCCGTCGTCGCTCAGCGTTCGCGAACCCAGTCTCGACGACGTGTTCCTGCGCCTGACAGGCCACCACGCGGAGCCCGCGGTCGAGACGGGATCCGAGCAACCCGTCCCCGTAGGAGGTGCGGCATGAGCCAGGCAGCCGTCGCGATCCCGATCCCGGCCGAACGGCAGGGCTGGAGCCGGTTCACCGGCTTCGTCGCCGACTCGGTGGCGATGCTGACGCGCAACATCATCACGCTGCGGCGCGTGCCGCAGCTGCTGGTGTTCTCGACGATCCAGCCCGTGATCTTCGTCCTGCTGTTCGTCTACGTGTTCGGTGGGGCGGTCGGCAACGCGACCGGGCTGCCCTACATCGACTTCCTGGTCCCCGGGATCTTCGTCCAGATGTCCGTGTTCGGCGCGATGGGCACGGCGATCGGCCTGGCCGCGGATGTGAAGAGCGGCCTGCTGGAGCGGTTCCACGCGCTCCCGATGGCGCGCTCGGCCGTCCTGGCGGGACGGACCTCGGCCGACGTCGTTCGCAACGTCTTCGTGATCCTGCTGGTGAGCGGTGTCGCGATGCTGATCGGGTTCCGCGTGCACACGAACGTCTTCGGGTACGTCGGGGGCATCGCGCTGGTGCTCCTGTTCGGGTACTCGCTCTCGTGGGTGTTCGCCGGCGTGGGGCTCGCCGTCAAGGATCCCGAGACGGCCCAGGCGGCCGCGTTCCCGATCATGGCGCCGCTCGTGTTCGCCTCGACGGTGTTCGTGCCGGCGAACCTGATGGCGTCGTGGCTGCAACCGTTCGCCGAGCACCAGCCGGTGTCGGTGACCGCCACGGCGGCCCGATCGCTCATGCTCGGCACGCCGAGCGACGGCGCCATCCTCCAGTCGCTGCTGTGGAGCGTCGGGATCATCGCCGTGGCCGCGCCGCTGGCCGTTCGACGGTTCCGGCAGGCCATCTGACCGTCAGCTCGGGGCAACTCGGCCGAGGGACTCGATGAGGTCGGCGGCGCGACCCAGGCCGTCCGCGGCCCGGATCGAACGTCCGACGGCGTCCATCCGGGCTCGCAGGTCGGCGTCGGCCACCAGGCGGTCGACCGCCGACCGAAGCTGGTCGTCCTCGAACGCGTAGGTCGGAAGCCGCTCGCCGAACCCGAGCTCGTGAACGCGCTGGGCGTTGTCGTACTGGTCCCAGAACAGCGGCAGGACGATCATCGGCTTGCCGAAGTGGAACGCCTCGGTCGTCGTGTTGTTGCCGCCGTGGGTGATCACCAGATCGCAGTGGGGGATCACGTTGGTCTGGGGCACGCGG
>DASTYU010000205.1:0-13881 GCA_035764655.1 Candidatus Limnocylindrales bacterium | reverse complement strand
GGGGACCGCGAGCGTGAGCATTCCCTGAATCAGCACCGCATGCGGACCCCTCATGCCCGCTGCGACAACGGGCGCGGCGCGGCCGTCCGAGGCCCATCGCGGCCGCCGACGAGCCGCGGCTGAGCCGCCAGGTTCGCTTGCAGTCCGACTCGGAATGCTACGCACCTACATCGCGTGAATCCGGCACGCGAGCTGCAGGGCGGCCGAAGGGCCACGCACGAGCCGAGCGCCGTCACGGGTCCCGATCGGGCGCCGTCGTGGGTACGAGTCCCGGTGGGCATGCAAGCCACGTGGATGCGTCGGGCGGCGCTCGCCTGCGCGGCCCTCCGGACCACCGACCGTTGGACTCAGCCGCGTCACCGGCCGCAGCGGCGGCCGATGACTCGCCGCCGCGCTACAGGCGGAACGTGTCCCCGGCCCGGTAGCGCTCGCGGTGGCGGCCGCGCCAGACCGTCACGCGGCCACGTCCCCGAACCTGCCATGCCCCGTCGACGCCGACGACGCCCGTGCCCTCGTCGAGCCCCAGCACCACCGAGCCGCGCGGCGACTGGAGGGCGATGAGCGCCGAGAACGGCTCAGGCCACGCATCGTAGTGGGGCACGACCGCAGCACCCGGCACGAACCCGAGCCCGGGCTGCCAGCGCAACGGCCACGGGAGCAGGCGTACCCGGAACCAGAAGCTGTGTCCCGCCAGCGCCATGGCACCGGCCGAACAGCCGGCCAGCACCGCCCCGCGGGCATGCGCGTCGCGGAGGGCACGCCCGACGGGCGTCCCCGCAATGGCCCCGAGCGCGTGCGCGGGCTTGCCGCCGGACAGGTACACGAGATCGGCCTCGCCAATCGCCTGCGCGGCGGCAGGATCTGCGGCGTCGTCCCGGTGACGCACGAGTACCGGCTCCACCTCGGCGCCGAGGCTGGTGAAGTGGGCCACGCCCATCTCCGCCCAGCGCTGGAAGACGTCGTCGCCATCGGGATACGACGCCGTGGGCAGGATCGCGACCCGTGGCCGATCGAGACCGGTCGCGGCAAGCAGGGCCCGGTCGAAGTCGAGCATCGCGGGGAGGAACTCTCCGGCGCCGACCAGCGCCACGGGGCCGCGCATCGGGCAGAGTCTAGCGAGCGTCTCGCCCGGCTGGTGATGCGCTTGGCGTGATCTCGATTTCGCTGCGACACTGCGCGGACCCCGCCCCGGTCAAGCCCACTGCCCACGACCGCCGGGCCTCGCTGGAGACGACGTGACCTCCCGCCAGCGCTGGACGCTCCTCGCAACGATCATCGGCTCGGGGATCGTGTTTCTCGACGGCACGATCGTGAACGTCGCGCTGCCGCGCATCGGGCGCGACCTGCCAGCGTCGCTGATCGGCGTGCTCGAGGGCCAGACGTACGTGGTGAGCGGCTACCTAGCCGTCCTCGCAGCCCTGCTGATCATCGCGGGCGCCCTGGCCGACCACTACGGCCGGCGACGGCTGTTCGCGATCGGGCTCAGCTCGTTCGGAGCGGTGTCCGTCCTGTGCGGCCTCGCTCCCACCCTCGAGTTCCTGGTGATCTTCCGGCTGCTGCAGGGCGCGGCCGGGGCGCTCCTCGTCCCGGGTTCGCTGGCGATCATCACGCAGACCTTCGAGGGCCAGCAGCGCGCCCGCGCATTCGGGATCTGGGCGGCGGCCACGTCGGCCCTCATCGTGCTCGGACCGATCACCGGCGGCGTCCTCGTCGACACGGCGGGCTGGCGTGTCTCGTTCCTCGTCAACGTGCCGCTCGTGCTCATCGCCCTTTTCGCGACGCTGCGCCATGTCGAGGAATCGCGCGACACGTCGAGCGAGGGTCGGTTCGACTGGCTCGGTTCGGTCGTCGCCACCATCGCCGTCGGCGGGCTCGCGTTCGGTGTGATCCGCGGCGAACAGCAGGCCTGGGAGGATCCGCTGGCGTGGGCTGCCCTGGCACTCGGAGCGGTCGCATTGGTGGCGTTCCCGATCCTCATGGCCAGGCGCCCGCATCCGCTGGTCCCGCTCGACCTGTTCCGCAACCGCACCTTCGCAACGATCAACCTCGCCACGTTCTTCATCTACGGGGCGCTCTACATCACGCAGTCGTACCAGGGCCTGCTCGTGCAGGGCGTGCTGGGATACACCGCGACAGCCGCGGGTGCCATCGGCCTCCCCTCGGGGATCATGCTCACGCTGTTGTCGACGCGGGTGGGGACGCTGGCCGGCCGGATCGGCGGACGCCTCTTCATGGTCGCCGGGCCCCTGATCATGGCCATCGGGCTCCTGTGGTTCGTCCGGCTCCCGGCCGACTCCGCGGCGTGGAAGGCCACCTTCACGGAGCCGGCGACCCTGGTTCCGCCGCCCGACGTGCTCATCGACGTCCTGCCCGCGATGCTGCTGTTCGGGTTCGGCATCTCGCTGATCGTGGCGCCGCTGACGAGCACCCTGATGAACTCGGTGCCCGGCAGCCGGGCGGGGCTCGGCTCCGCGATCAACAACGCCATCTCGCGCGTCGGCGCACCGCTGATCGGGGCAGTCATCTTCATCGCGATCAGCGCCACGTTCTATGCGGTGCTCGGCGAGCTGACCGGGCTGGACGCGAGCGCCTCGGATGTGCGCCACGGCTTCCCACCACTCAATCCGCCGACCGTGGACGCGACGGACGCCCAGCTCGCCGCTGCGCGCGAAGCGTCGGTCGAGGCATTCCACCAGGCCATGCTGGTGTCGGCGGCCCTGCTGGGGATCGGCGGAGCCGTGTCGTTCTTCGGGCTGCGCGGGTCGGGTGCCGCCAGCGCAGGCGAGTGACCCGATGCCGCGCGACTGGGACGCCCGAACCTACGACCGGGTGGCCGATCCGATGACGCGCTGGGGCGAAACCGTCCTCGAACGCCTGTGGCTGGCCGGTGACGAACGCGTCCTCGATGCGGGTTGCGGCAGCGGCCGCGTCACCGAACAGCTGGCGGAACGGCTGCCCAACGGCCAGGTGGTCGCCATGGACGGCTCACCGGCCATGGTCGATGCCGCGCGCGAGCGCCTCGCCCGCTTCGGCGAGCGGGTGGAATTCGTCGTGGCCGACCTCGGGAAACCGCTTCCGATCGAGCCCGTTGACGCGATCCTGTCGACGGCCACGTTCCACTGGGTGCCCAACCACGATGCGCTTTTCCAGAACCTCGGAGCGGTGCTCAACCCGGGCGGCCGGCTCGTGGCCCAGTGCGGCGGGGCCGGGAACATCGCGTCGATCCGGCGCGTGCTGGCGACGCTGGGTGACGGCTGGCTCGGCGACGTGCACTTCGAAACGCCCGAGGCGACCGCGCGCCGGCTCGAAGCGGCGGGCTTCGACGAGGTCCAATGCTGGCTGACGGACGAGCCGACGACGTTCGAACCGGGCGAGCCGTTCGAGTCCTACCTGCGCACGGTGGTCCTCGGAAGCCACCTCGCGCGGATGCCACCATCCGAGCACGACGCCTTCGTCCATGCGGTCGCCGCCGGGCTACCCGAAGCACGGATCGACTACGTCCGCCTCAACATCGTCGCGCGCAGGGCGTAACCGCCGGCGCCGGGCATGGGAGAGGCCGGGCGGTCCGACCGCCCGGCCCTGCAAACCTTGGTTCGCGTATTCGCTACGTCGTGTCGCCGCTCGAATCGGCCGGCGGCGCAACGTCGGGGGTGACGGGAGCGGCCGGCGGAGGCGCTGCCGCGGTCGGCGTCGCGGCTGCCGGGGCGGCGGGCGCCGCGGACGAGGCCGGCTGGGCTGCCTGGTACTCGAGCCACGACTGCCAGACCATCACGATCGTCCCGACGAGAATGATGATCGTGCCGAAGGACCACAGCCCGAACAGGTTGTTCAGGATGAAGCTGACCCAGCGCAGCACTTCGAGGGCGGCCGCGACGAGGGCCACGGCGCTGAGCCCGAGCACGATGGTCGGCACCGGCGCCGGCCAGTTCACGTTCGAGTTCGGCGAGTACTTGATGTAGAAGACGACGAGAACGCCGAGGGCCGCCAGCAACGAGAGCGTGGTGCCACCCGCCGAGTAGTCGAGCACGCTGAGCAGGAACCCGACCACGACCATCCCGACGCCGAACGTGGTGAATCGTTCGCGGGGGTTGAGCTTGTTCCAGACCTCCTGGACCTGTGCCATCGAACTCCTTCCTTCCCTCCCCGTCTCAACGGACGGGACGTTCTCCCCGTCGCACAGGGTACGCACCACCGCAAGGGGTGCCTAGGGCCCGACGCGCGGTCCCTGTCAGGGGCGGACGCGGAAGGGGGCGCCGTGTCCGGGAACGACAACGTCGGCCACCTCGAGCAGCCGTCGGCGGCTGGTCCCGAGCACCTCCGGGTCGCGGCAGAACGGATCGACGTCGGGCGTTCGGTCGGTGTGCCACCAGCAATGGGTCATCGCGTAGATGCCGTCATCGGCTTCGACGATCAGCGAGGCATCCTGCTCGGTGTGCCCGGGCGTCTGCCACAGCTGGGTGGCCGGTGACGGGCGGTAGCCGTCACCCTCGTGGTCGAGCCACAGGTCGTCGCGGTAGCGCGACTCGAAGTCGATCACCTCGGCGTTCGGGAACAGGGCGATGTTCATCGTGTGGTCGAGGTGGTGGTGGCTCACGAACACGTGCGTCACGGCCTCCGGCGCCACCCCCTGCGCCCGAAGCGGATCGAGGATCAGCGAGCGAGCAGCAACGAGGCCGGGATCGACGACGATCGTCGCATCGCCATCGCGCACGAGGACCACCGTGCTGCCGACCCGATCGCCGGTGTAGCCGGTGTGCAGGATGTCGAGTGTCGCCATGGCGGGATAGTAGGAGCGGCGGACCCTCCGCGGAGCCTGGGTCCGGTCGCCGTCCGCTTGTTGCTGCAGGTCGGCGGCCTCGACTGCTCTTGACCCGATGCGTATCGCTCGCATTCGTGCTGCGTGCCGCATCTGGAGCGACAAGGGTCCCAGGCTCGCTTCGTTGTCGGCCTCCGCAGGCCCTGGTATGAATGGAGCCGCTATTTCGGTGTCAACGATTCCTTGGCGCCCGGGCTCGTGCTCCTGGCACGAATGGGCACGATGCCAAGGCGCTCAAGGCCGCACGGCCGGCCCGGCCACGCCGGCCCGGCCGCCGCGTGGCCTTGTCGCGCGTGCCGGAATTGCCCGCGCACGCGCAAGCTTGCTGGCAGACTGCCGCGAATGCCCGATCACGCTCCCGCCGATCTCGTGTTCCTCGGCGGCTCCCTCCTGACGATCGCTCCCGCCGGTGGTCGTGCCGCGGCGCTCGCGATCCGCGAAGGACGGATCACGGCCGTCGGCAGCGACGCCGCGGTTCGCCAGTACATCGGTCCGAAGACGCGCGTCATCGAGCTCGACGGCCGAACGGTGCTGCCGGGCTTCCAGGACGCGCACGTCCACCCGATCGGGGCCGGCCTGGAGGCGCTGCGCTGCTCGCTGCACGAGCATCGTGGGCTCGACGCCTACCTGGCGGCCATCAAGGAATACGCCGCTCGGCGCCCCAACGCCGAATGGATCACCGGCGGTGGCTGGTCGTTGGACGACTTCCCGGGCGGGACACCGCGCGCCGAGGACCTCGACCGCGTCATCGCCGACCGCCCGACGTTCCTGCCCAACCGCGACGGCCATGGCGCCTGGGTCAACAGCCTCGCCCTCGAGCGCGCCGGCATCACCGCCGAAACACCGGACCCGCCGGATGGACGGATCGAGCGCAACCCGGACGGCAGCCCGAGCGGCACCCTCCATGAGGGGGCGGCCGAGCTGGTCGAGCGCCTGATCCCGAAGGACACCGAGGCCGAGATGCTCGATGCCCTCGCGTGGGCCCAGGCAGCGTTGCACCGCCTCGGCATCACGGCCTGGCAGGACGCCTGGGTGCTGCGCGACATGATCGACGTGTACCGGCGGTTCGCCGAGCAGGGTCGCCTGACGGCGCGGGTGATCGGGGCGCATTGGTGGGACCGCACGCGCGGCCCCGAGCAGATGGAGCCGTGGCTGGCGCTCCGCGAAGCGGGCGCGATGGGCCGGTTCACGGTGACCAGCGTCAAGCTGATGCTCGATGGCATCGTCGAGAACTTCACGGCCGCGATGTCGGCGCCGTACCTGGACGCCGGCGGCAAACCGACCCCCAACAGCGGGATCGACTTCATCGCCCCCGATGTGCTGGCGGACGCCGTGACCCGGATCGATGCGCTCGGGTTCCAACCGCACTTCCACGCGATCGGCGATCGGGCCGTGCACAACGCGCTCGACGCGGTGGCAGCTGCGCGCGCGGCGAACGGGCCATCCGACACGCGGCCCCACGTCGCCCACATCCAGGTCATCCACCCCGAGGACATCGGCCGCTTTGGACCGCTCGGGATGGTCGCCAACGCCCAGCCGTACTGGGCGGTCCACGAAGGCCAGATGGACCGGCTCACGATCCCGTTCCTTGGGCAGGAACGGTCGACGTGGCAGTACCCGTTCGGCTCGCTGCTGCTCGCCGGCGCGCGCCTCGCGATGGGTTCCGACTGGAGCGTGTCGACCGCGGACCCACTCGTCCAGATGGAGGTCGCCATCAACCGCGTTTCCGACCTGCATCGCGATCACCGGCCGTTCCTGCCCGACGAGCGACTGACGCTGGACCAGGCGCTCACGGCGTTCACCATCGGCAGCGCATACGTCAATCACCTCGACGAGGACACCGGCACGCTCGAAGCCGGCAAGCTGGCCGACCTGGTCGTGCTCGATCGCGACATCACGTCGCCCGAGGCGGGACCGTTGGGTGATGCCCGCGTCATCGCCACGTTCGTCGAGGGCGAAGCCGTATTCGACGCGCTGCCCGCCTGAAGGCGTCGCTCCTCGACACGCCGCCGCAAGGCGCATCCATTTCCACTGCTACCGGTCGCAGCTGCCGGCGGCGCACGGTATCGATCGGAGGTGCGCCATGGATGAGCACGACGGCGGGCTTGCCCGCACGGTGTCGACGGCCGCGCTCGACGCGGAACCGACGTTCGAGGACCGCCAGCGCCAGGAGGAGCCGTACGGGGACACGGAGCGGCTGTGGGAACCACGCCCGGATCGGGATCGCCGCGGCCAGGAGCTCGCCGGGCTGCAGACGCTCGAGGACGAGCCGGTCCCGAGCGTTGCCCAGATCGCCGGTCATCCCCTCCATCCCGTGGTCGTGCCGCTGCCGATCGGCATGTTCGTCGGTGCGCTCGTCGCCGATCTGGTGTACGCCCGGACGCACGACCGGTTCTGGGCACGCGCTGCCCACGCGATGGCCGCGGCCGGTGTCGGGACGGGATTGCTAGCCGGGGCGCTCGGTGCGACAGACCTCATCGGCCGCGATCGCATCCGCTCACGCGGGTCGGCCTGGATCCACGGGCTCGGCAACCTTGCAGCGGTCGGTCTCGGCGCCGGCAGCGTGCTGCTGCGGCGCGACAAGCACCCTGACGTGATCGTTCGGCGAGGGCTCGCCGTGTCGACGGCCATCGTGGGGATCCTGGGCGTCACCGGTTGGCTGGGCGGTGAGCTCGTGTTCCGACACCGCATCGGGCTCAGCGAGTCGTAGTCGAAGCGGAAACCGAGGCATGGACGCTTGTCCATGCAAGTTCGACACGCTTGTCCGTATGGCCGGGAGCGGCCGGGATCGATGCTTCTGGTGCGCCAGCAGAAAGCGGGGCGCAGAAAGGAGTACCGACCCGTGAACTACATGGCAGCCCTGATGGTCGCGAACCATGAGGCGTTCCTCGGACCGAAGGCCACCCGAGCCGAGGCCCTTTCCTCGAAGCCGGGCATCGGCGACAAGGCTCGCTCGGCGCTCCAGGAGCTCCGCAGCCGCCTGACGGTGGATGCGGCCGACGGCCCCGCGACCCCGGCCCTTCTCGACTACCCGTACCGGAGCTGATCCTCCCGGCTCCGCTTCTCGCTTCAAGACACGAAGACCTCCGCTCCTCCTCCAGCGGAGGTCTTTGTGTGTCCGGCTCAAACCGGCGGGAGGTCGTCCGGTTCGTCCACGTCGCGCAGCGTGCGCGCCTCGGGGTCGAGCGGCCGCCACTCCCCCTCGAGCAGGACGCGCACGATGAGGTGCTCCGCGATGGCGCCCAGCCGGCGTTCGCCCTGGGCCAGCAGCCGCGTTGCGAGATCCGTGCCCGCTCCAGTACGTATCGCGAACGGGAGCTGCTGACGACGACCGCGGTGCTCGAGGAGCACCGCGTCGGTGGCGGACGCCTCCAGGCTGCGCACAAGGAGCTCGAGGACCGCCGGCTCCAGGAACGGCATGTCGCCGCCGGCGACCAGGACGAGCGGCTCGCGCGCGGCGGTCAGTCCGATCAGGCACCCTGCGAGCGGTCCCTCGTACGGGGCACTGTCATGGACGAGGCGCACGCCGTCGGGGATCGGCGGTTGGATGTCCGGCGGCGCAACGACGATCACCTCGGCCGCGACCGCTGCGACGGCGTCGATCGCGCGATGGAGCAAGGGCGTGTCGCCGATCGGCTCGGCAAGCTTGTCGCGCCCGAACCGAGCTGACCGGCCGCCCGCCAGGACGATGCCGCTGACCGCTGGCACGCCCGCCTTCACGAATCGCCTCGCAGTCGGGCCGGAGCCCGGGGACCGGGGACGTGGCCGTCCGCCGTCCGTCGCAGGATCGCTCGTCGATCCAGGTCCTCGAGGATCGCCAGGACATATCGGCGGCTTGTCCCGGTTGCGTCACGGAACGCCGCCGGCGTCAGCGGCTCGCGCGCCGACATCGATAGCGCCTTCGCGGCGAGGTCGCGGTAGGCCGTCATGGCATACGCCAGGTCGTCCTCGAGAATGGCGATGCGCCCGCTCCGTTCCAGTTCGCGGATTGCCACCGACGGGCAGCCTGCTTCTGCGGCGGCTTGTCGGAGGGACGGCGGCGCGACGACGTCCAGGGTCGACACGAGCCTGTCCATCGCCGCCTCCAGCTCGGGATCGGCAGGCGGGATCGCCCGCCCCGCAGCCCGGACCCAGTCCCCGTCGCGCACGAGTTGGCCCTCCACGACAAGCCGGTCGACGATCGAGGCGGCGATTGTCAGAGCCCTCTCGCGGCTCACCGTTGCCGCGCGGCGGAGCGCCCGGGCGACCGAAGCGCGGATCGACGTCAGGGACGGCTCGACTTCGACCTCATCCAGCGCGATCGTTCGGGCTGCATCCCGGACGTCGACCGCCACGCTATCCGGCGGCAAGATCCCGTGGAGGTCCGTGCGGGCGGCGCTGATCGCGGCGGCATCGGCGGCTGCCACCGCTTCCGCCAGCGCGACCACCCGGTCTCGCGTCTGCCGCTTCCGCGATACGCCGCGTACGGGCGACGGGTCCAGCACGACCCCACCGACGATCGCCGGTTCGCCACCGCTTCGCCGGAGCACGAAGCGATCGCCGATCGCAACGGCCAGCGGCTCTTCGAGGCGAAGAATCGCCGCGGCACCGTTCGGCAGCTCGACAGCGTCCCTCCCGCTCCGGCCGACTGATACCTCCGCCGCCGCCGTACCCAGGTGGAGGCGGAACCGTGACCGATCCGGGACCGGCACCGCGAGGCGGACCAGAAGGCGATCCGACGCCCGGATCGCCGAGTCGGACGTCAGGACAGCCCCGCGGCGCAGCGTGTCCGGCTCCTGGCCCGCCAGGTTCAAGGCCGTCCGGCCGCCACCCGCGATATGTTCGACCGTGCTCCCGTGGACCTGCACCTCGCGGACGCGGACCGTCGCGTCGCCGGGAACCACCCGCAGGCTGGCCGCCTTCTCGAGCGGTCCGCCGCACAGGGTCCCGGTCACCACAGTCCCGCGACCCTTGACCCCGAACACTCGATCTATGGCGAGCCTCGACGGACGTGCTGCCGTCGCGACATACGAGGGGTCGGCAAGGACCCGGTCGCGGAGGCCCACCAACGCCGCGCCCAGCGCTTCGATCCCGTCGCCGGTCGTCGCCGACACTGGGAAAACGGGTGACCCGGCAAGTGCCGTGGTCGACAGGCGCACGATGACATCGGCCGTCACGTCCGCGACGCGATCCGGCGGCACGAAGTCAGCCTTCGTCACGGCGACCACGGCGTGCCGGACGTCGAGGGCATCGAGCAGCGCGAGATGTTCGAGCGTTTGCGCCCGAATGCCGTCGTCCGCGGCGACGACGAGCAACGCCGCATCGATCTCACCGGCGCCGACGAGCATGTTGCCGACCAAGCGGTCGTGCCCCGGGACGTCGACGAAGTCGAGCTCCGTGCCGTCCGGCAGGGTGAGGTGGGCATACCCCACATCGATCGTCATGCCCCGTCGGCGTTCCTCGGGCAGCCGGTCGGCGTCGATGCCCGTGAGCGCGCGCAGCAGGGTCGTCTTGCCGTGGTCGATGTGGCCCGCCGTGCCGACGACAACGGTCACCGGCGGCGTGCCTCCTCGAGTGCGGCGGCGATCGCACGGGGGAGCCGTTCGAGCGGATCCTCGAGCACCGTGCGCAGGTCGAGGATGACCCGCCCGCCTTCGACACGGGCGATGACGCACGGCGAACCGCGGCGCAGCGCCGCGACCACGCGATCGGGTGAGCGCACCCGGAGCGCCACGCCCCAGGAGGCAAGTGTCTCTCCAGGCAGGGAACCGCCACCTATCGTCGAGCGCAATTCGACCGCCGTCGCGCCGGCAGCCTCGTCCAGGGCCGCGGCGAGGCGCTCCGCCAGCGCCCGAAGCGTCTCTGGCGGCGTCGCGATCATTCGCCAGACCGGGATGGCCACCTCGGCGCGACCCGCCCGGTAGATCGCAAGGGTCCCCGCGACCGCGGCAAGGGTTGCCTTGTCCGGGCGCATCGCGCGCGCGAGCGGATCCTTGCGCATCCGCGCCACGAGGTCGGCCCGGCCAACGACGAGACCGGCCTGCGGCCCGCCTACCAGCTTGTCGCCGCTGAAGGTGACGATGTCGGAGCCGGCCGCAAGCCGTTCGGCGGGCATTGGCTCGTGGGCGAGCCCGTAGCGGGCCGTATCGAGCAAGGCCCCGCTGCCGAGATCGTCCACCACGATCGCTCCGTGACGATGCGCGAGGTCTGCCACCTCGCGGGCGTCCGGCGTCTCGACGAAGCCGGCCTGCGCGAAGTTCGACGGATGCACTCGCAGGACCATCCGTGCCTTCCCGTCGGCGAGCGGCGCCTCGAAGTCAGCGGCACGCGTCCGGTTCGTCGTCCCGACCTCGACGAGCCTCGCGCCGGCCCGCCGGACGATCTCGGGGATACGCACGCCACCCCCGATCTCGACCAGCTCGCCGCGACTGACAGCCACTCCGCCACGCCCGGCCAACGCGACCGCGAGGGCTACCGCCGCGGCGTTGTTGTTCGTGACGAGCGCGTCCTCGGCGCCGGTCAGCTCGACCAGCGCGTCCTCGGCTGCGCGGAAGCGGTGCCCGCGGCGACCGGTCTCCCGGTCCAGTTCGAGGAGCAGGGACGAAGTCGCCGCCGTGGTCGCGATCTTCGCAATCTCCTCGGGCCACGGCGCCCGGCCGAGGTTGGTGTGCACGATGACGCCCGTCGCGTTGATGACCGGCGCGAGTGCGTCGGTGAGGGAGTGCTGGTCAGCGTCCAGCAACGTCACGACCATGTCAGCAAGCTCGGCGATGTCGCGGGGGGCCACGCCGCTCCGCAAGTTACCCCGCTCGCGCTCAATGATCTCGCGCGCGGCATCCCGCATCACAGCCGCGTCCACGGACCCGTCAAGTCGTTCGCGAACGACCGCGAGCACGCGTTCGACGCTCGGCGGCCGGGGACTGCCGGGATTCGCCATCGTTCCTCCTGGCGGGAGCGCATGGGAGTCGAACCCACCGCGCGACGCCGAGCGCCGCGCCACTGGTTTTGAAGACCAGGGGGGCCACCGGGCCCCAACCGCCCCCGCTCGATGGTAGCGGCATATGATCGCGGCGCATGACGACGCTCGAAACCGAACCGTCCCCGATCCGGCTCACGGCGCTCACCGACTGCGGTGGCTGCGCCGCGAAGCTCGGCGCGGACCTGCTCGCGGAGGCACTGAGCGGACTTGGCGCCCAGGCCGCACCGGGTGAGCTGATCGCGGGTCTGGCCCCGCCCGACGACGGGGCCGCGTACCGGGTGAGCGACGACCTCGCGATCATCGGCACCCTCGACTTCTTTCCGCCGCTCGTCGACGACGCGCGGACATACGGGGAGATCGCCGCGGCCAACGCCCTTTCGGACGTGTTCGCGATGGGCGGCCGCGTGCTGTTCGCGCTCTCGATCGCGGCATTCCCCGAAGAGCTGCCGCGTGACACGCTCGCCGCCGTGTTCGACGGTGCCGCATCGAAGGTCCGCGAGGCGGGGGGCACGCTGGCCGGCGGCCACACCATCCGTGACCCCGAGCCGAAGTACGGATTGGCCGTGATCGGCACGGCCCATCCCGACCGCCTCCTGCGCAAGGGCGGCGCGAGACCCGGTGACCACTTGCTGCTGACGAAGCGGCTCGGCACCGGCGTTCTCGTGTCGGGCTCGCGCCAGGGCCGCACATCGGCGGACGACCTGGCGACGGCGGTCGCGGCGATGCGCACGCTCAACCGCGCCGCGTCCGAGGCGCTCCTCGAGGCGGGTGTCGTGGCGGCCACGGATGTGACGGGCTTCGGGTTGCTCGGCCACGGGCTCGAGATGGCGCGTGCCTCCGGCACGCGGTTCGTCTTCGATGCGGGCGCCATGCCAATCCTGCGGGGCGCCCTCGAGCTGGCCGCCCAGGGCGTGGAGACCGGCGGCGCCGCCCACAACCGCCGCTTCGTGGCGGATGTCCTGACGGTCGCGAACGGTGTCCCAAAGGAACTGGTTACGCTGGCGCACGACCCGCAGACCTCGGGTGGATTGCTGGCCGCGGTCCCTTCCGATCGCGCCGCGGACGTGGACGATGCGCTCGCCCGCCGCGAGGTCGAGCACTGGTGGGTCGGCGAGGTCGTGGCCGCCGGCCAGGGATCGGTCGAGGTTCGCGCCTGACCGGCGCGGCCGCGCCGACGATCGTCTGGTTCCGGCGCGACCTGCGGATCCACGACCACCCGGCGTTGGTCGATTCAATCGGGAGCGGCTCGCCGGTCGTGCCGCTTTTCGTGATCGATCCCCGGCTGCTGACGGGTCGATTCGGATCTCCCAACCGGACCTGGTTTCTGGCCCGCTCGCTCGATGCACTGTCCGGGCAGCTGGCTGGGCTTGGCAGCTCGCTGGTGATCCGCCACGGCGACCCCGCGGCGATCGTCCCGGCCCTCGCCGGGGACATCGGCGCGGACGCCGTCGCGGTGAGCCGCGACTACACGCCATTCGGCCGCGCCCGCGATCGGGCGGTCGCCGACGCGCTCGACGCGGCCGGAATCGCATTCCGCCAGAAGCGCGGTGTGCTGATCCACGAGCCCGAGGAGGTGTTGACCGGCGAGCGCCGCCCCTTCCGTGTGTTCAGCCCCTTCCATCGTGCATGGGAGGGGCTGCCGATGCGAGACGTCGTGCCTGCTCCGGAGGCCATCGCATCCGCGGATGACCTGCGTTCGGACGTCCACGCGCTGGACGACGTTCGCGCGGTCCGGCCAACCGCCGATCCGGAACACCTCCTCGAACCCGGCGAACGGGCCGCACGCGAGCGGCTGGCGCGCTGGATCGATGCAGGACCAGAGCACGGACCGGTGGCATACGTGTCGACCCGAGACCGCCTTGCCGACGCGCGTGCGACGTCGCGCCTGAGCCAGGATCTCCGTTTCGGCCTGCTGTCACCGGTCGAGGTCGCCCAGGCGGTCCGGATGCGCCACGGAGACACGGCGGGGCCGCGCCGGTTCCTCTCCGAGCTCGCCTGGCGCGATTTCTATGCCCACGGCCTGTGGCACGAGCCGCGCATCGCCCGCGAGCCGTTCATGGCCCGCTACGCCGGCCTCCGGTGGCCCGGCACCGACGCCGATGCGGAG